>CAWBIG010000032.1:0-78094 GCA_963788435.1 uncultured Acidobacteriota bacterium
TTCCTTCTTGGCAGCCTTCTTCTTGGCTACCTTCTTGGCGGCCTTCTTGGCTACCTTCTTCGCCGGCGCCTTCTTCTTGGCGGGAGCCTTCTTGGCTGCCTTCTTCGCCGCGGCCTTCTTGGGTTTCGCCGGAGCTGCGGGCTTCGCAACAATCGCGATCACCGTCTCTTCGGCGATCACTTCGTCGTCATCTGAGGAGGTAAGGATGCCGGCTGTTTCCAATTCATCTTCCTCTTCAGCAAAGGCTTCGACCTGACCGGGGTCCAGGTCACCCGGCTTCCCAAAGGGGTCGCCGTCACTCGTCGCATACATCCTCAAAACGTCATCCATCCGATTGCCTCCAGCGGGTTGCCGCTGATCATTTTGTGTTTCGCTATTCGCAGAGCAGGCAAGAACAGTTTTGCTCGCGCAAGCGATTGTAGCCTTAGGCTGCCCACAAATACAAGCAGAACACAAGGGTGGAATAGGGGTTACGGCGGATTTTTTCTACTCAGACGCCTTGGCTGGGCCGCCCGGCTTGTGCGCTGACTTGTGCGCTGTGCTTTTCCCTGCCCCCGCGCCGGTCCTCGCCGAATGAGACCGGGTCTCCTGGGTCCCCCTGCCGGCCGGCTTGCGTACCGTAGAAACCCCGCCCGGCTTGGCTGTTGGAGCTCCCGAATGGGCCGCCGGCCCCATTGCCGATCTCGTCCCCGTCCCCGTCTGGGTCCCAGTACTTGCCCCGCCGCCTGCGGCCCTCCGCCGATGCCGGCTCGACGTGCTGACGAGCGTGGGCTCGGCCACATGCAGGCGGCGTCCCGCCGCCACCCGGACGCCCGAAGGAATCCCGTTCCAGCTCCGCAACTGGCTCAATGAGACCCCGAATCGGTCCGCGATTGTGACCAGCGTATCGCCCCGGCGCACGGTATAGAGCCGGGTGCGAGCCGAGGGCTCAGCGGCAGGCGGCACCGGCACCACAAGCGCCTCAACGCCCGCGATGCTGTCGCCATCGCTCAGCTGATTGGCAGACGCGACTTCGGCCTCCGGCACCCGGTACTCCTGCGCCACTGAGGCCAGCGTGTCTCCCGCGACCACCGGGTGGTATCGCCACGAATTGCGCCGGGCTTCCGGAATCAGGGCCACGCGCTGGTCAAAAAGCGTGGCCGAGCCGGCGGGTAGGTGCAGGTCAAAAGGGCTGTCGGGCGGGGTCACCATGCGCAGCAGGCTGGGATTCAGGGCCTCCACCTCATCGACCGGCGCGCCCACCAGGTCCGAAACCAGGCGCAGGTCGATCGCATAATTGATCGTGACCGTGTCCGTCAGAATCGGCGGATCGACAGTGACATCGGTAAAGCCGTACTGATCCGGGTGGTTGGCAATGATGATTGCCGCCAGAATTTCCGGGACGTAATTGGCGGTCTCGCGGGGCAATTCGTTGCGCTTGTAGAGCTCCCAGAAGTCGGCATAGCCGGTCTTCGCTACTTCGTGCTGGATGTTGCCGGCGCCATGGTCGTAGGCGGCCATGGCAAGATACCAGTCGCCCAACTGGTCATAAAGAAACTTCATGTAGCGGGCGTAGGCTCGCGTGGACTTCTCGGGATCGAAGCGCTCGTCAACATAGGCATTGCGGGTTAGGCCATAATACGGACCGGGCATGAACTGCCACATACCCCCTGCGCGAGAGCGGCGATTGACCGCCTGCGGCTGGAAGCCCGACTCGGCGACCGCCAGGTAGATCAGGTCCTGCGGCACGCCCTCGTCGGCCAGAATCCGCTGGATCATCGTCTTGTAGTGGCCGCTGCGCTCAAACGAATGCAGCAGCGTGTTGTGGCCCTTTTGCGTGTTGGCGAAAAAGTTGATGTACGTGGCCACGTAGTCGTTCACCATCAGCGGAAGATCGGACTTCGTGGTCGCCAGATCGGCCGTGGCCTTGGCAACCAGGTTGGGATCGGAAGCAAACGTAATGTCGCTTGCAGCCTCTGAAGGCGTGATCTCTTCTTTGGGCACAAAGCCGTTGCCCTGCTTCAGCGCCTCCATTTCCAGCGCGTTCACCTGGTCCACGATCTTGTCGAACTCGTCTTGTAACTGTGGCGTGTTCCTGATGTCGATTCCGCTCGCCAGCATCAGATCTACGGCGCGATCGAATTCGACCTTGGCTTCGGCCAGCATACCCTTCTGGTAGTCCGCGGTGCCGCGGGCATAGGCCGCCTCAACCTGGGCGATGATCACCCGAACTCGCTGCTCTTCGACTGTCGGCGGGGGCGGCGCTGGGGCAGCAGTCTGCACCGGAGCAGCCGGCAGTGCCGGCGCGGTGGCCTGTTTCACCTGCGCCGCAGGGTCTCCGGTGGTTCCTGTGGGCGTGCATCCGGCCAGCAGCAGGGCCAGTCCCGCAACTCCCACCATCAGCCGCAACGCCGGCAATCGACTCCAATCCCTCTCGGCAAAACGACGCGACATGCCGCGCAACGCTCTGGGCGCAATCAACACTATGCCGATGATAAGCTATGCCATGGAGGGCCAAACGCTTCGCGCGCATCGCAATTTGCGCATCGTATTCCTAAAGCCAACCCTCCGAAAGCCCTCCCATGGACGCCCGTTTCCTTCGTAATTTCGCCATCATCGCGCACATCGACCACGGCAAGTCGACCCTCAGCGACCGGCTGCTGGAGCTCACCGGCTCAGTGACCGCGCGCGAGATGCAAGCCCAGATCCTCGACGATATGGACCTCGAGCGGGAACGCGGCATCACCATCAAAGCTCACGCTGTGCGCATGATGTACAAGGCGCGCGACGGCCAAACCTACCAGCTCAACCTCATCGACACGCCCGGCCACGTCGACTTCAGCTACGAGGTCTCGCGGTCGCTGGCCTCATGCGAAGGCGCGCTGCTGGTCGTGGACGCGAGCCAGGGCGTCGAAGCTCAAACCCTCGCCAACGCCTATCTTGCCATCCATCATGGCCTCGACATCATTCCCGTCATCAACAAGATCGATTTGCCCTCGGCCGACGTTCTGGCCACGCAGGAGGCCATCGAGAAGGCGGTCGGTCTGGATGCGACCGATGCCATCCCCGTAAGCGCCAAGACCGGTCAGGGCGTCGACGAAGTTCTTGAAGCCATCGTGCACCGGCTTCCGCCTCCAACCGGCGATCCCGATGCGCCGCTGCAGGCCCTCATCTTCGACTCATGGTTCGATTCCTACCGCGGCGTCATCGTGCTGGTCCGCGTGATGCAGGGGACCCTGCGCAAAGGCCAGCGCATCCGCATGATGTATAACGCGAAGGCGTTCGAGATCGAATCCATGGGCGTGCTTTGCCCCAAGCCCGTTGAAATCGCCGAGCTGATTGCCGGCGAAGTCGGATTCTTCGCGGCCACCATCAAGAATGTCGGCGACACCAGGATCGGCGACACCGTCACCGACGACGCTCATCCGGCCGCGCACGCGCTGCCCGGCTTTGAAGACATCAAGCCCATGGTCTTCTCCGGCCTTTACACGGTTGATTCGCACGAGCACACGCTGCTGCGCGACGCTCTGGAGAAGCTGCGCCTCAACGATTCGTCCTTCTTCTTCGAGCCGGAAAGCTCCGTCGCCCTCGGCTTCGGCTTTCGTTGCGGCTTCCTCGGCCTGCTCCACATGGAAATCATCCAGGAGCGCCTCGAGCGTGAGTACGAACTCGACCTGATCACCACCGCGCCGGGCGTTCGCTACCACATCACCCTCACCGACGGAAAAGAGATCGAGGTCGACAACCCCTCCCGCTGGCCCGAGCCGCAATCGATCTCGAGCATCCGCGAGCCGGTCATCACCGCCAAGATCCTCACCAACGAAGAGTACGTCGGCGGAATCTTCAAGCTCGTTGAGGAAAAGCGCGGCAAGCAACTCAACTTTGAGTACGTCACGCCCACGCGCGTGATGCTCACTTACGAACTTCCCCTGAACGAAATCGTCCTCGATTTTTATGACCGCCTCAAGTCCATCTCGCGCGGGTACGCCTCGCTCGACTACCAGCTCGCCGGCGAGTGGGAGTCGCCCATGGTCAAGCTCGACATCCTCATCGCTGGTGAGCCGGTCGATGCGCTCTCCATCATCGTCCATCGCGACCACGCGTACGAGCGCGGTCGGGCCTTGGTCTCCAAGATGCGGGAGCTGATCCCCCGCCAGCAATTCGAAGTGGCAATTCAGGCGGCGATTGGAGCCAAAGTCATCTCCCGCGAGACCGTCAGCCCTCTGCGCAAGAACGTCATCGCCAAGTGCTACGGCGGCGACATCACCCGCAAGCGCAAGCTCCTCGAGAAGCAAAAAGAGGGCAAGAAGCGTATGAAGCGGATCGGCAAGGTAGACATTCCGCAGGAGGCTTTCCTGGCCGTCTTACGCGTCGGCGAAGAGCAGCAAAAATGATGCCAAACTCATGCCCATCATTGATTTTTGTCACCGGAAATTTATCACCAACTGTGGAAACCGGAGAAAGCCGCTCAACGGCCGGAGTTTACGGCGGTTAACTGCGCCCGGCAAAGCATTCCAGCAAACTCCCGTTCAAAAGCAAAGGGTTAGAACTACTATCAGATTCCGATTCCAGCTGACAAGAGGATAAATCAGCCCTTTTTCTGGGTCTTTCCGGGAGATATCCACAAAATTTTCCACAGGCCAGTCCTTTCCGGCAAAAGCAAAGGCCCCGATCAACGGGGCCTTCGATTCCAGTGAAAAGCCGCTCCTCAATGTGTGGATGGCGCTGACGTCGGAGCGTGCGATGGCGGCGTCACCCCTCTTGGCTTCGGCGCCGGGGGTGCAGCAGCTGCGGGCTGCGCCGGCGGAGCCGGTACGCCCGATTTCAAGTTGTATCCGTCAATCACCTGCTGGGTGATGTTGGTGGCCGCGCTGGCGAACAGCACGGGCGACTGCTGTTGCGAAATGTCCAGAACCAGCGTGAACCCCTGTTGCTCGACATAGGTCTGCATCACGTCGTAAACCTTCGCCTGAAGGCCGCTGAACAGATCCTGCATATCCTGTTGGCCGTCGTTACGCAAATCCTCTGTCTCGCGGTCCAGCTGCTTTTTCTTGTCGTCGATGGCCTTGCCGCGGTTGGCGCGCTCCACTTCGCTGAGCGTTGCCCCCTGTTCCTGCAACTGCTTGGTCAGGGTTTCGATCTCGTCGTTGAGCGTCTTGAGGGTAGCCTCTTTGGGCGCGTACTTCTTCTGCAAATCGGCAAAGTCGCGTTTCCCCTCGTTGGTTTGTGCCACGGCATACTCCCAGGCGATCACCGCAATCTTGGCGGGGCCAGCGGGAGCTGCGGCCGGCGCGGCCGTTGCGGCCGGCGCAGGCGGCGTTTGTGCAGCGGCGCTCAGAACCATGCCTGAGGCCATCAGAAGAATAAGTGTTAGCGAACGTTTCATCTCGGTTGAATACTCCTTCGGAATTCCTGGGGCCGGCACTTCACTTTGACGCAAAACCGTGCCTGACTCTTCTGACTAACCTCACGGCTTTTCCACGGGAACTCCGCGCCGGTCGGCGCAAGAGTTGAAAAAAACGCGGACGGAGACGTCAGCAGGAACTACATTGATTATACAGTGGCCGGTCGACATCCAACACCCAACCGTGGGGCTAGCCGAACCGGGTCCAAATGTCCCCTTCCCGTCGGATCGACGCCTCAAGTACCTATAATTGCATGGGCGCTAGAGAGGCCGGTATCCTGGACTAGCCGTTTCGGGCGCGGGGTCCATTGTCGCGATCTTCCAGATCCCGTTTTCCAGCACCAGGTGAAACGTC
Source organism: uncultured Acidobacteriota bacterium (assembly GCA_963788435.1). GTDB lineage: Bacteria > Acidobacteriota > Terriglobia > Terriglobales > Acidobacteriaceae > Telmatobacter. The sequence continues at coordinate 5,739 of CAWBIG010000032.1, forward strand.
TCTGTCTTGCGCATGAATGTCGGAGGGTCCCCGCCCTTGTACACGATGCCAGCCGAAACAGTGGCTTTGCCTGCCCGCGCGTCGTCTTTCTGCTTAATACTGAGGAGTCGGAAAGCGGAGTACTTCCAGCCCGAGCCGTCGAATGCCTTGAATTCGGTGAACATGTCCATGTGGAAATCTGTCGACAAGAATGGCCTCGTCGCCGAAGGGTTCAATGTGGGCTGCGGCAGCCAGGTAGCTCGTCACCAAGGACGATGGCGTCGTTGAGGCATCGGGACCGGGAGGCGCCGGACTAGCCGCTGTCTGCGGAGCGGATGTACCGCTCGAATCTCCCGAGATTGAAGCTCGCGACAACAGTTTTGGTGATGTCGGTCACCGATGTCGAATCGGCCTTGTAGATCACAGCCAATTTGTTCTGTTCGGGCATCGCAGACAAGCGGTAATCCTTGCTGCTTCGCATAGGAAACCACGAATTGGTAGAACCTGGATGCTAGGGGCTCATAAGTGCCTCCATTCTCCTTTTGGAATTCGTCCTGGGCTTCGGCGCGTTCGCTATCCAGTATCTTCTTTTTCTCGTCGATCGACCCGGCACGTGCGGAGCGTTCGGTGTCGCTCAACTTGGCGCTATCGGCCTGCAACTGCTTGGTCATGGCCTGGACTTCATCGTTTAGGGCTTTTAGTTGCGCCCGCTTGGGTTCGTACTTCTTTTGCAAATCAGAAAAAAGTCGTTTGCCCTCATCAGTCTGTAGGACAGCCACCTGGAACGAGATGGCCGGAACCGTCTCGGAATTTGCGGGCGCGCTTCCCTGGACGGGAGCTGAGGCTGGGGCTGGGGACGGTGCACCTCCGGAATCCTGCGTCGTAATTGCCTCCATCTGTGCATGGGGGTTTCCGGAGCGGTCAAAGTCCAGTTGCAGATCTTTGCCAGGAAGAATGTCCACACTCGTATTGAGCTTGGTGAGTTGCGGGTACCCTGCCGACCGATCTAACTCCTGAACTACGAGCGAGTAGCTGCCCGGGCGGCCTCCCCCGAATAGTCGCCTGACGCGGAAATCGGGAAGGAGTGTTCCTCGGGGCCGGACAGAAAGACCGTTCCAGTCACTCCGGCTGGACCGTCGACATGTCCGTGAATTCTTCCGGACTGCCCAGTTGCCGGCTGCGAAGCCGGTGCTGTCGGCGATTGGGCCACGGCGCTTAGGGCCAAGCCTGAGGCCAGCAGGAGAAGAACTGCTAGAGAACGTTTCATTTAATTCAAAATCTCCCTCGGATCTCCCGGCCGGCCCCTTAGCGGAACGGAAAGAAAACGACACTCTCTTCTGAACAACCTCTCGGTCTCTTCACCCTCGCTTTGCGCCAGTCGGCGCACGGGCTGAAAAGGACGCGAACAGAGCCGTCAGCAGAAACTAAGGGGATTGTACATACAGAGGCAGACGGAAACTGAATAGCGGGCCGAGGGCAGCAGAACGCCGCCTCCTCGAATCCAACTCCGTATCAGTGCGTAGCCGCTGGCTGTGGCTGAGGCGCATCCACTCCAGGCTGGCCCCCTGCGTCTCCCTGCGCCGGAGGCGCCGGTATGCCCGACTTCTCGTTGTAGGCGTCGATGATCACCTGGGTGATGTCAGTCTGTGGCACTGCATACAGCACCGTCGCGCTCTGCTGGTCGCCCGCGTCCAGCACCAGCGTGTAGCCGTGCTTCTCCGCGTAGTCCGTCATCAACGCGCCCACCTTCTGGGCCACCGCACTCATCACCTGCTGCATTTCACCCTGAAAGTCGGTCTGCGCATCCTGGCTATCGCGGTCCAATTGTTTCTTCTTGTCGTCGATGGTGCGGGTGCGGCTGATGCGCTCCTCTTCACCTATTTGCGGGCCCTGATCGTCCAACTGCTTCGTCAGGGTGTCGATTTGGTTGGCGAGCGCCTTCAAATCCTGGCGCTTCGGGTCGTACTTCTTCTGCAGATCGGCAAAGTTCCGCTGGAACTCGTTGGTCTTCATCACCGCTGCCTGAAAGGCGATCACCGCCACCTTGGCTGGGCCTGCGGCAACTGGGCCCGCGGCTGGGGCCGTACTGGGCTTTTGCGCCGGTGCGGCGGGCGCTTGGCTGGCGGCGGGTATGACAGACGCCAGGGAGAACATAAGAACGGAAATGGGCAGACGCTTCATGCGATTCAATAACTCCTTCGGAGTTCCCGCGTGCCGGTCCCTTCGGCGCGGCGGTTTCGGGCCAGAGTATTTCGTGCCGTGCTATCCAGGCCCGTTCGGCATAAATCCTGCTCACAACAAGTGCGCATGGGATCATCGCCGGGAACTAGAGGCGATTATAGGTGCCCTCAATTCGGAGCGTCAAACTACAGAACCTGAATTGCCCGCATGGCGCTACGTGAGGAGCAGGGACCAAGGGAACGAGGGACCACCGGACCCAACAGCCGACCCACCACCGCGGTTACGGGTGCAACGGGCCGCTGAGCGCACTCAGGCGGTGCCAAAGCACGGTTCCCAGGCCCACCAGGCTCACAGCAGCATGAGCGCCGCCAGGGCGAAGAAGGGCGCCTGCAGAACCGGCCAGGCCTTCCCCGGCCACTGATCGACGAATTTGTCCCGGAAGGTCTCGTTGAAGCGCGTGGGCCGGTCCTCATCTTCCCGGGCGGGTCTCCACTCCGAGGCCAGGAAGGCCGCGCGTATGTTCGACAGCAACAATCCGACGGTCACGATCGCCAGGATCCCAGGGAACTGTCCCGATGTCATCGTGTCGAGCAAGCCAACGAAAAACAAACCGAAGACCATGGCCGCAGCCGGCCAGCTTGCCTCGCGAACGCCCATGCCGCCCACCAAGAAAACCAACGCGGTTACCAGGTAGAACGACCAGCATGACCGGATTGCCGGAAATGACTCCGGCACGCCAACTGAATGACGGCGACAACCAGGCAGATCCAGAAGCCCTGATGGCCCAGATAGTCCACGTCCCAGGCGTTCTCGAAACCGTGGGCCAGAAGATGCTCTTGAGGCGGCCGTCGGAGCGGCGGGTCTCTCGCAGACAACCCAAGTGTTTGCATGCACGCCAGTTTGGCCCCGTGCCCGCATCGAGTCAAGGCCCCCCGCCATGAATGTTTGAGAATAGGCCCGGTTGCCCCATCTTAGGTCTCATCATAAAAGTGGGTGCCCCATCCTTCGCTTTTTTTCTGGCGAAGGGCGGGATCGCACGAACCTTACTCTCGCGCGAAATTCTGATCAGCGGCCACTGATCACTGACCACTGTTTTCCGTCAACCCCTTACCGCCGCAGCCGCTTCGCAACCCGCTGAAAACACTCCGCAAAAACTTCCGCGAAGTTTGCCGATCAATTCACCTGTTTGGCGCACAATGGTCTCATGATCGAGGCACTGGTCCAGACTCGCTGCCAGCTACAGCCTACCGGCTGTCTACTGCTCCCTCGCTCCGTTGCCTACTCGGCCCGCTACCGGCTGCCTTTCCGGCACGAAGAGCTAGAAGCTAGGAGCTGGAAGCCGCTTTCAGACCCCACCCCCCCATGCCAGTGTGTGAAACTGTGAAACTGTGAAACTGTGGAGCCTTTAGAATGAATGCCTTAAGGCCACTAGTCACACAGTTTCACAGAAACTGTGAAACTGTGAAGTCACGCGAAAAACACCATAAAATGGCGTCTAAATAGCTCACAATAAAACGGATAGCGGAAAATTGATCGCGAAAAACCGATCGCTGAAAATCGCTCGAAATCGCTCAAAAACAGCCGATTTCTGAAGACCGCTCAAAATCGCTCTTTTTGTGCTGAAAGCTCAGGTCGGTCCGTTTGCTGAAGTTCGATTGCCGGCCGTCCCGCGTGTCACCAGCTACTGGCTATTGGCCACTGGCTACCGCTAGAACGTCGTCGACACGGTCAACCGGAAGGTCTTGCGCGGCTCGCGGAAGATGTTCTGCGAGCCGTACGACTCGATGGCTTCACCGTAGCTGAAATCCCCCGCTCCGCCCGGCGGGAACATGGCGCGCGTGATCAACTCTGCCGAGCAGCTCAGTTGCTTCTGGCCCAGGCTCACTTCGTTGCAAAACGGCGTTTCATACAACCGCAGCGGGTTATAAGCGTAATAGAGACGGAAGGGAGCATTGATGACCGGCATGATCACCGAAAGCTCGGTCCCCAGCGACATGCGGGGAACGAAATTGGTGCCGCTTACCGGCCGAATATCCTTCTTGAACCCGACTTGGGAGCCGGGTATTCCGCCCTGGCAGGATCCGTTGTTGTAGACCGGGCAGCCATAGAGAGGCTGCGTCAAAGACGCGAAGCCCTGCGGACTTTGCGTCAACTGGCCGTGACTCAGTGCGGTATCGATGCCGAAGTCGTCGAAGAACGAGAACATGAAAGGCCCGACCACCGGGATGCGGTACTCCACGTTGGTCGTCAGATTCGTATCGCCGCCGATGGAGGCAATGCCGTAGACCGGAAGCGGCACTTCGATGCACTGGTTGTCCTGGGGGTTGGTCGGGTCGCGAGGGACGCAACTCCCGTCAGGATTGGTGAGCTGGAAGTTGACCCGCGAGGGCACATAACCGTAGGGCGTCGCCCCGCGCACGTCAAAGCCGCGCAACTCCTGCTCGCCGCCGGAGTAGAAACGGTTGTTCGGCGGAGCCACATCGCCGCCAAATCCAGAGATGTACCCTAGCTGCGCGCGCAGACCCAGCACGTTGCGCCCTTCTTTCGAAAACTTGAGGTAATGCATGGGGATGAATTGCTTGTACGCCACCACCGGGTTGACATAGCGCACGCTGCCCCAAATGCCTGAAGTCTGCACAAACGCCGTGTATTGCTTGCCGTCGCGCGGGCGCAGTGGATTGCTGACCGTGTCGTAAGTGTAGGTGAGCGAGAGATTGCTGTTGATGATACCCGCCAGCGGGTTCGATCCCTGCACTCCGGAACGGAATGAGATGGTCTGGAAAAATGTTGCCGACGCCGAACTGAAGGCCGTAATCGTGGACTTGGTGAGCGAGTAGGTCATGCCGACGCGCTGGAACGCATGTCTCTTGAGCGGGTAGCTGACGGAGAAATTCAGGCCGTCGGAGCCCACGTTGTAATTCTGAGTCAGCGACTTCTCCGCATTCGACAGGTTCAGCGATGCACCGGTCGTGGCCTGGTAATTCTTGGCTGCGTTGTAGTCCTGCTTGTTGTTGAATACCTGGAATCCAATGTTGATCGGCCGGTTGCGGAAATAAGGCTGCGTGAAGCCAAAAAGGAAGGTACGGCTGATGCTGCCCAGATTCGCCTGAAGGCTGAGAGTCTCGCCCAATCCAAGGAAATTGTTGGTGGAGTAGTTCAGCCCCAGGAAGGCGCCGGAGTACCCGCTGACGCCGCCGTTGAGGCCGATGGAATTCTTGCCCTTCTCTTTCACCTTCAACAGCAGCTCGACTGTGCCGTTATCGGGATCCTGGTGAGCCTCGGAGTCCTGATCCACCTTCAGCGGCTCGAAGTATTCCAGCTGGTTCAGGCGCAGCAGGCTGTACTCCCACAGCTGCGAGTTGTAAACCGAACCTTCGTCCAGCATCAGCTCGCGGCGGATGACCTTGTCGCGCGTAATGGTGTTGCCCGTGAACTCGATGCGCGAGACAAAGAACTGTTTGCCTTCGTCGATGTCGATGTTCATCGAAACGGTCTTCTTCTGGTCGTCGTAGGTGATCTTTGGGATGGCGCCGAAATTGATGTAGCCCAGGCCCCCATACGCCTTCTTCAGGTTGTCCAGGCCCTTGCTGACCTCGGTTGCGCTGAACCATTCGCCGTCCTTGATAGGGAAGGTGGCGCGCAGGGCCTTCAGGTTGTTGATCTGCTTGTTCCCGGTGAACGTGATGGCGCCCAGACGGTAGCGTTCCCCCTCTTCAATTGTCATGGAGATGTCGATGCGCTTGCCGTTGTTCGGCCTGAATGTGAACCAGTTAAGGCCGCCCTCATCGCGAATCTGGGTCTTCGGCTGCTCCACTGCGGCGTTCGCATAGCCCTTGTCGCGGTAGGCCTGCCGCACCCGCTCTGTATCCTCCTCGAGCTTCGAGGAATCGTAGGTCTGGGGGAAGATATCCTCAAAAACAATTGAATACGGAATTCCGATCGGCTTCAGATTCTTCATCGCGCGCCGCAGGTAAAGCGCCTTCAGATGTTGATCGCCCACGAAGGTGATCTTGCCCACCTTCACTACCGGGCCTTCCTTGATGTTGAATGTCACTTGCACCGAGGCCGGGGGAACGGTCTTGACGTCGGTCTTCACGGTCGCGAACTGGTGGCCGTGCGTGGCAAGCAATTCCTTGATCACGTTCTCTGCGTGCTTGATCCGGGTGGGGTCGTACTGGCTCTCCACCGAAAGGCCGACCTTCTCCTTTTTGAAAGCGTCCAGGATGTCGGAGTTAGTTACCGAGTTATTGCCTTTGTAAACAATGTCGCGGATCGTCGGCTTCTCACGGACAAAAACGTCGAGGATTACGCCGTGCTCTGAGTCTTCCCGCTCTAACCGCAGGTCCTCAAAGTAGCCGGTGTTCCAAAGCGAGTTGAAGTCGCGCTCGATCGAGATGGGATCGTATGTGTCCCCCGGATGGGTAAACATGCGAGCGAGAATGGTTTCCTTGGGAATGCGCCGGTTTCCGATGACGCGGATTTGATCGATGGTATCGGATGTCTGCGCCAACGCTGCTCCCGCGCTCGTCACCAGCACCAGCAGCAGAAGGGCGCGGGCCGGCCCGCGCAACAGGCGCCTCACAGTCAATCCGGCGCCGGAGATGGAAGTGTGCCTGATCTTCACCGGGTGTGAGCCCTGCGGCGAGCACAAAGTCTCTTTCGTACCAAAGTTCGGCTTCACAGGAAGAATTTGCACACCCTCATTCGCTGAAAATCCGGCTTTCCTCGGAGTCTATGATCGTTCCTTAAGGAAAGATCGATTCTACAGGACCACGCCCATCCTCCCCAAACTCCGGGGCCCCTTGCGACAGGTCTTCGTCGTTGGAGTGGAAATTGTCCGGAGCCTCCTGCGATAGGAATCCGTCTCACAGTTTATCGGAGGCCGTCGGTATGCTCCTTAGACGCGCAACCGCGGTTCTGGACATCTTCCGCCAGATGACCGCTTCCAATAGCCGAATCTTTTCCACCCAGCGGGCGTCCTATGACTGTGGACGCCAATTCGAAGCATCTGCTTCCGCCCTTCGTTCTCATCGTCGTGGTCGATCAGCTAGCATAGTATGTTCATTGAAACGTCTGGCCGGACTTACACTTCGGTGCCATCCGGCCGGTATCCGAGGAGCCGGCGCGCGCCGGAACATAGCTCAAGACCGGCCCCGGTTTTTGGGCTGCGGTTGATGGCGGGCCAATGGGTGGCCTGAATACCATCAAAACGCGGGCCGAGGAGCGATTACCAGCCTTATGATGTGGATTGTCCGGCTTGCGCTGCGGCGGCCTTATACCTTTGTCGTCTTTGCGCTATTGATTTTGATCCTTGGCGTCTACAGCATCGAGACGATGCCGACGGACATCTTTCCCAGCATCGATATTCCGGTGGTCACGGTTGTCTGGCAGTATGCCGGTTTGTCGGCGGATCAGATCGCCAACCGGATCGTGACCAATGCCGAGCGCGGAATGACCACCACGGTCAACGATATCGACCACATCGAGTCGCAGTCGCTGGTCGGCGTCGGAATCATCAAGATCTTCTTCCACCCCAATGTGAATATCGGCCAGGCTGTGGCGCAGGTGGGCGCCATCAGCCAGGTTCAGTTGCGCTCGCTCCCACCGGGGACCACCCCGCCCTTCGTCATCCAATACAACGCCTCAAGCGTGCCGGTCCTGCAACTCGGGCTCTCCGGGCCCGGCTTGACTGAAGCGCAGTTGAACGACCTGGCCACGCAGACCATCCGCATTCAACTGGCCACAGTGGAAGGCGCCCAAACGCCGTTTCCTTTTGGGGGCAAGCAGCGCCAGATCGAGGTCGGACGCCCGTAAATCCGACCCAGGGGACCTTCGCCGCGCATTGGATAACGGGGAGTTCTTCCCGTATTTCCAACCACTTGTGGTTCTCGCAACGGGTGAGCTTCACGGTTTTGAGGTGCTCGCACGTTGGGACCACCCGAATCTCGGCATGATCTCCCCAGAGGTTTTCATCCCGCAGGCCGAGAGTAATGGCCTGATCGGTGAGGTCAGCAGCCAAATCCTGCAGAAGGCATTTGAGGCGTTCGCGCTCCATGGAAAGGGCCTCCGGCTGGCGTTCAATGTCTCGCCGCTGCAACTGAAAGATCTGACTTTGCCGAGGCATATCCGGCGGATCGCCGACGACGCTGGGTTTCCCCTCGAATGGGCCACGATTGAAATCACCGAGAGCGCGATGGCAGAGGACATGACTGCGGCCCGCAGCATATCCGGGGATTTCAAGGCGATGGGATGCCGCATCGCGCTGGACGACTTCGGAACCGGATACTCCAGTCTCTATCATTTGAAGTCTCTTCCCTTCGACGAATTGAAAGTCGACCGGACGTTCGTGAGCTCAATGACGGCCGAACGCGAGAGCCGAAAGATCGTGGCCGCCGTTGTGGGGCTGGGACAAAGTCTTGGGCTGAAAACGATTGCCGAGGGCGTGGAGACCCGGGAACAGGCCGACCTGCTCCTGCGCCTTGGTTGCGACATGGGCCAGGGTTGGCACTACGGACGGCCGGCGCCGGCTGAGCGGCTTTCGTCCGTCATCCAATTGCGACCGCCGCACGCGGTTTCGCGCAATGGTCATGAAGGCGTGGCGCACTCAGTCAGTTGCAGAGAGGGGCTTCCGTCACAACGTCTGGCTCAACTCCAGGCAGTTTACGACGGCGCGCCCGTGGGGTTGGGTTTTATCGATCGAAATCTCAAATACATTAACATCAACCGCCGGTTGGCCGAAATGCATGGTCTCTCGATCGAGGACCACTATGGAAAGACATTGGCCGAGGTTATCCCGGAGATATATCCGTTTATCGAGGCCCATGTAAATGAGGCCCTGAATGGAAAGGGGACTTGCGACGTGGAGATTCGTGAGCCGGCTTCTCACGGGCAACGCCGGAGAACCTTCCTGGTGTCCTATCAGCCGGCATTCGACGAGGCCGGAGAAGTGGTTGGCGTATCTTGCGCGGTGACGGATTTTACGGCTCGAAAATCTGCCGAAGACAGGCTCCGGCAATACGAGCGCCTCGTCGAGGGTCTTGATGAAATGGTCGCCGTGGTGGACCGGAATTACCAGTATGTACTCACAAATCGCGCCTTCCTTGACGTGTTTGGCGGGCCCAATGCGAAGCTCGAGGGACGGTCGATCCTGGAATTCAGAGACAGGGATGTGATCGAGAGAATTGTTTTACCGAACCTCGACAAGTGCTTCCGCGGGAATCCTGTCCTTTTTGGCATGGAATATGATCTACCCGGGATGGGGACGCGCGACTTAAGTGTTTCCTATTCGCCGATTGAAGTCTCCGGCAAGGTGGAAGCGGTTGCCTGTGTGGTCCGGGATATCACAGATATGAAGCGAATCGAATTCGTCGAGACCGATTGGCAGAAGCGGATCGAATTGGCGGAGTGCGCCGGTTTGCGCATCGGGCTGTGGGATTGGGATACTCGAACGAATACCGTTGTCTGGTCCGATGAGTCCTACCGCCAATGGGGATTCACGCGCGATACCTTTTCGAGCAACGTCGCGGATGCTTTCCCCAGAATCCACCCCGCGGACCGCGCGTTTGTGGAATCGGCAATTCGCAAAGTCATTACTCGCGAATCGGACGAATACGCGGCTCAATATCGCGTTCTGAGACCGGATGGTTCAATCTGCTGGATTGATGCACGCGGTGTGATTATAGGCGATACTTCGCAGCGCATGATCGGTATTGGTATCGATATCACCGACCACATGAATGCTCAGGATCCGACGAGCCACTCTGCAGCAGACCTCTGCTGCTACCGGGAACAATCTGAACCCCCTTCGAGCCCCTTCTATTGTGAGCGCTAACCGTGCAACGATTGATTGCCGTCTGCAACTTCGATTGATGCGAACGGGCCAACGTTGTGGTTTGAAAGGCGTGAAGGGGAGCGGGGCCACCTGCCTGCCCGAGTGAATGCGGGATTCCACCTCCCCGGTCCCCACAAGCGAGGGACCGGGGGCACCGTCGTTTGTGGTTTGGAAAGCGTGAAGGGGACGGGGCCACCTGCCAGATGGCTTCAGTCTCCGGCGGGGACTAGTTTGCGCTGGAGGGCTTCTAAGGTCTGGCCCTTGGTTTCGGGATAGAAGAACAACACCACCACAAACTGCACGGCGGTCATTACGGCGAAGAAGATGAAGGGCGCGCTGCGGCCGATGGAAGCGACGAGGACGGGGAATGCGAGGGCGATGATGGCGTTCATGGTCCAGTGGCTGCAATTGCCCGCGCCCTGGCCCTTGGCGCGAACGGAGTTGGGGAAGACTTCTCCGATGTAGACCCAGATGACCGCGCCCTGAGAAAGGGCGAAGAAGGCGATGTACGTAATGAGGATCCAGACCAGCGCGCCGGGATGGGAGTGAGTGGCGAAGAGCCAGGCCACGGCGCTGAGGCACGACGCGGTTCCGGCAGCGCCGATGAGAAGGAGGGTCTTGCGGCCGAGGCGGTCAATAACGCTCATGCCGACGATGGTAAAGATGAGGTTGGTGAAGCCGATGGAGATGGCCTGCTGATCGCCGGAGAGCTGGCTGAAGCCGGCGGCCTGGAAAATGTCGTTGAGGTAATAAAGGATGGCGTTGATGCCGGCGAGCTGGTTGAAAGCGCCGATGGAGATGGCGAGGAAGAGGGGGTAGCGGTATTTCCAACGGAAGACGGGAACATGGGCGGAGGCGTGCTCCTGGGCGAGGGCGGCGCGGATGTCGGCGAGCTCGGCTTCGGGGTCGGGATCGCCCATCATTTTGAGCACGGCGAGGGCTTCGCTGTTGCGATTGTTGGCGGCGGACCATCGCGGGCTGCGGGGAATGCCGAAGAGGAGCGCGAGGAAGCCCAATGCGGGAATGGCGGCAACGCCGACCTGCCAGCGCCACTCGGCTGCGCCGAGATTCAGGGTGCGGATGAAGTAGTTGGAGGTGTAGGCGACGAGGATGCCGAAGACCACGTTGAACTGGAATGCGCCGACGAGGCGGCCGCGCCACTTGGCGGGCGAGAGCTCGGCGATGTAGACGGGTCCGAGGACGGAGGACGCGCCGATGCCGAGTCCGCCGATGAAGCGGAAGACCATGAGCGAGGGCCAGCTCCAGGCCAGCGCGCTGCCGATGGCGGAGAGCACGTAAAGAATGGCGGTGAGGCGGAGGGTTTCGCGGCTGCCGAGGCGTTGGCCCACCTGGCCGGCAGCGAGCGATCCTATGATGGTGCCGATCAGCGCGATGGCGACGGTCCAGCCCTTGCCCTGCGGGCTGAGGTGATAGAGGCGCACCAGCGCGTCGATGGCGCCGGAGATGACCACGGTGTCAAAGCCGAAGAGCAGGCCGCCGAGCGCACCGGTGAGGGTGGCCTTCATCAGGTTCAGGTTGGGTCGCATGAGCGGTCCTTTGATGGAACCAACAATGCTACAGGGACAGGGGGACAAGGGGACAGCAGAATGGCGGCTGCAACGCCGGCTGCGCTTGAACCATCTAAAATAGATTCAGTTCAGGCCCCGGTTTCCCATCCCCAAACGACACGAGGACGAGGCAATTTATGAGCAAGTTTCTGAAGGCAAATCTCCTGGCGCAATTCTGTCTTTTTATCCTGTTGGCTGCATCGTTTCCGGCGGCGCGCGCGGGCGCGCAGAACACGACGGCAGCGCCCGACGTGCTGGTATTGAGCAACGGCGACACCCTGCACGGCAACCTGGTGAAGGAAGTTGGAGGAACGGTCACGTTCCACAGCGATGCCCTGGGCGACGTGAACGTGCCCTGGGAAAAAATAAAAGAGTTGCACGCAGCGGGCAGCTACGGAGTGCTCGCGAAGGGCGTGAAACTGCACGGGCGCAAGAACGAAGGACCTCTTCCGATCGGGACGCTGGATGTGGAAAACCAGTCGGTGACGGTGCATACGGCCAACGCCGCGACGCCGGCGCCGATACCGGCAAAAGACGCGGAGGTCATCATTGACCAGAAGACGCTGGATACGCAGATGCATCACGAGCCTGGATTTTTTACGGGCTGGAACGGCGCGGCGACGGCCGGAGCGACGCTGGTAACGGCGACGCAGAATCAATACACAGTTTCCGGAGCGCTGAGCCTGGTGCGGGCGGTGCCCTCGGTGACGTGGCTGAATCCGCGCAACCGGACCTCGACGGACTTCACCGGATCGTTCGGGAAGATCACGCAGCCGTCCTACACGGTGGGCACTGTGTTCACCCCCGCCACCTCCACAAAGACGGCGATCTACCACATTGACGGGGAGCGCGACGAGTATCTGTCGGCGAAGATCTTCGGGTTGGGACAGACTTCGTTTGACCACAACTACGCGCAGAACCTGCAATTGCAGCAGATTTACGGCGGCGGCATTGGCTGGACCTTGTTCAACACTCCGCGGGACGAAGCCGACTTGAAGGCCACCATCCAATACGAGAAACAGGCCTTCATCAGCGCAGTTCCGGGATCGAACCTGAACCTGGTCGGCTCCACGTTTTCAGCGGACTACACCTGGCACGCCAAGCTGCTCAACTACACCCAGAACATTGCCTTTATTCCTGCCTACAACGTTTCCCGCGCGTACTCGGCCACGGAGACCGATACGTTGGCGTTTCCCGCCTACAAGAACTTTGCGTTTTCAGTGGGCACCATGGACTCCTATCTGAACGATCCGCCTGCTTCCGTGCCCCCGACCAAACTCAATTCGTTCCAGTTCACCATGGGGCTGACCTACGCGATCAAGTCGAAGTACTAAGAGGCAGGGAACAGGGATCAGAAGAGCAGGGGCCGAGGGAACGAGCGTGCAGGAGAGCGAGGGGCCAATGAAGTTTGGCGCCCTTGCTTCGCTCGGGACGAGAGGACGAGTCAAAGAACGAATAGGCACAGGCTGCGGATTCTCGCGGTGACCGATGTCACAGGTTTGCAGCCCTCGCAGATCGGATAATCCTCCTAAAATCGATGGACTTTGTGCTGGCGGAAGTGGTAATCGTCCGGCATCTGTGATTTCCCTACTCGACCTTGGAGGAACGCGTGCGGATCTGCATTCTGAAAGAGTTGGCCGCCGGCGAAACGCGTGTAGCGCTGCTGCCGGAGAGCCTGAAAGGCTTGCGGGCGCAGGGGATCGAAATCGCGGTGGAGGCGGGTGCGGGAGCCTCCGCGGGCGCGCCGGACCAGGCTTATGCCGAGGCCGGCGCGGAGATCGTCGCGGATCGCGCTTCCCTGCTGAGCTCGGCTGACATTGTTGCCGCGGTGAATGCGCCGGATGCGGGGGACCAGGCGCGCCTGAAGCCCGGCGCTGTGGTCATTGGATTCCTTCGCCCGCTGGATGCGCCTTCGGCTCTTGTTACTGCGATTGACGGCGGAGTCACGCTGCTGAGCATGGAGCTGATTCCGCGCATCACGCGCGCGCAATCGATGGATGCGCTTTCGTCGATGGCCACGATTGCCGGCTACAAGGCCGTGGTGATGGCGGCGGACCGGCTGCCGCGGCTGTTCCCCATGCTGATGACCGCGGCGGGAACCATTCCGCCGGCACGGGTGCTGGTGATCGGCGCGGGCGTTGCTGGATTGCAGGCCATTGCCACGGCGCGGCGGCTGGGCGGGGTGGTTGAGGCTTACGACGTGCGCGCCGCGGCCGGGGAACAGGTGCGGAGCCTGGGCGCGAAGTTTCTTGACGTGGATTTGGGCGGCATCAACACCGAGGGCGGCGGCGGCTACGCGGCGGAGCTGACCGAGGAAGCGCTGGACCGCGGCCGCGACCTGATTGCAAAAACTGCCGCGCACTGCGACGTGATTGTGACCACAGCGCTGGTTCCGGGACGTCCCGCTCCGCGGCTCATTCGCGCTGAAGCGGTGGAAGCCATGCGCTGGGGATCGGTGGTGGTGGACCTGGCTGCTCCCGCAGGAGGCAACTGCGTGCTGACGCGGCCCGGCGTGACCCAGGAGATCGGAGGGGTGACGCTGCTGGCGCCGCTGAACCTGCCCGCGGAAGTTCCGGGGCACGCGAGCCAGCTGTACGCGCGCAACGTGCTCAACTTTCTCGGATTGATCGCGAAGAAGGGAGAGCTGGCTATCGATCTTGGGGATGAAGTAGTGGCCGGTGCCTGCGTGGCGCACCAAGGGAAGCCGGTGAATCCGCGGGTTGCGAAGCTGCTGGAGACGCCAGCCAATAGCTTTTAGCTTTTGAATGTTAGCTGCGAGCGAAGTGCAGGTCCTTCGACTTCGCAGCGTGATGAGACTGCGCTGCTTCGCTCAGGATGACGGCTCTTCGAGAAGAGAGGGTTCGATGAATGCGGATGTCTTCAATCCAGCGGTACTGATTGCTTCCATCTATGTTTTTGCCTTGGCCGCTTTTCTTGGCTACCAGGTGATCAGCCGCGTGCCGCCGCTGTTACACACGCCGCTGATGTCGGCCACCAATGCCATCTCCGGAATCTCGCTCATCGGCTCCATCGTTCTTGCCGGCGCGCGTGGCTATCCGCTCCCCGCGCACATTCTGGGCTGCGTCGCCGTTACCACTGCCACCATCAACGTGGTGGGCGGGTTCGGCATAACCGACCGCATGCTGAAAATGTTCAAGAGCCGGACCGCCGCGAAGAAGGAGGCCAAGTGAGCCTCTCCACTTATTTCATGGAAGCTACTTACCTCATCGCTTCCATCCTGTTTGTGCTCGCGCTCAAGGGCATGTCGCATCCGGAAACGGCGCGCCGCGGCATGTTTCTGGCCGAAGGCGGAATGTTTGCGGCCATCATCGGCACGCTCATCGGGGCCCACATCGTCACCTGGATCTGGATCATTGCCGGCCTCGCGATCGGCTCCATCATCGGCGCATGGATGGCCATCTGGGTACCGATGACGGCCATGCCCCAGCGGACCGCTCTCTCCCACGCATTTGGAGCGCTGGCCGCGGCCCTGGTCGGCATCGGCGAGTTCATGGTCAAGATCAACGATCTCGGGCCCGTCAAACGCGGCGCGCTGGGTTTTGAAATCATGCTCGGCGCACTCACAACCACCGGCTCGCTGATCGCCGCAGGCAAGCTCCAGGGCGTCATCCAGGGCAGGCCGGTCCAGTTCCGCGGCCAGAACTTCGTCAACCTCGCCGTGTGCCTCGCCATGGTGGGCTGCTTCGTCTATTTCCTGTTCCATCCGGAAGCCGCCAACGTGTTTTACTCGATGCTCGGCATCGCGTTCCTATTCGGCGTGATGCTGGTGATTCCCATCGGCTCCGCGGATATGCCGGTGGTGATGTCGTTGCTGAATTCCTACGCCGGTCTTTCCGCCGCGGCTACCGGATTCGTGCTCGGCAACAACGTGCTGATCATTGCCGGCACGCTGGACGGATTTTCCGGATTCATTCTCTCGGTGCTGATGTGCAAGGCCATGAACCGCTCCATCATCAACGTGCTGTTCGGCGGATTCGGCGCCGTTATCGGCGAGGCCACCGCGCACACCGGGGTGATGAAGGAGATCAGCCTGGACGATGCCGCCATGCAGCTCGCCTTTGCTACCCGCGTGGTGTTTGTACCCGGCTACGGGCTGGCCACGGCACAGGCACAGCACGCTGTGCGCGAGCTGGCAGACCTGCTGGAAAGCCGCGGCGTGACCGTCCGGTTCGGCATCCACCCCGTAGCCGGCCGCATGCCCGGCCACATGAACGTGCTGCTGGCCGAAGCCAACGTGCCCTATTCTTCTCTCTACGAAATGGATCAAATCAATCCCGAGTTTCCATCGACCGATGTGGCCGTGGTCATCGGCGCCAACGACGTGGTGAACCCCGACGCGCGCGACAATCCCAAGTCGATCATAGCGGGCATGCCCATCCTCGAGGTAGACCGCGCCAAAAGCGTGATCGTGCTCAAGCGTGGCCAGGGCCGCGGCTTTTCCGGCCTGGAGAATCCGCTTTTCTTCAAAGACTGCACCTCCATGCTTTACGGCGACGCCAAATCGACGCTCAGCCATCTTTCCCAGGCAGTGCAGCACGTGTGAAGGGGTGAAACGGTGAGGAGTGAAGAAGTGAAGCAGTGAATAAGTGAAGGAGTGAATAAGTGAAGCAGTGAATAAGTGAAGCAGTGAATAAGTGAAGCAGTGAAAAGGTGAAGGAATGAAAAACTCATTCCCGGCGGCACCCGGTTCACTCATTCGCTGTTTCACTTCTCCACTGTCTTCACATTTTCACTGCTTCACGGCTTCACTCATTCATTGCGTTCAAAAAATGGGCGGCAAGCTCTCGCTCGCCGCCGCCCTGTCCCTGGGTTTTCTTTGAAGTGATTCAATTGAGCTTTACTGCAAAAGCTTGGTGACTTCCTGCTCCACGCTGTTGGCCTGGGCCAGCGCAGCGATGCCGGTCTGAGAAAGAATCTCGTACTTCGACATGTTGGAAGTGGCGGAGGCGTAGTCGGTGGCCTGGATGGCGTTTTGCGCCGAAGTTACGTTCTCCTGCTGCGTGCTCATTACCTGGCTGATCGAGTTCAGGGTGTTGATTTGGGCGCCAATGTAGCCGTCCTGGGCGGCGACGTAGGTGATCGCATTGTTCAACACGCTGAGGGCATTCTGCGCCATGGGTTGAGAGCTCAGGTTGGTCACGGCCAGGTCGGCCGCGGTGTCGCCGCCGCCGGCGGGTACGTACTCGATGGTGTCGGTGACGGCGGTGGAGGCGACGGCGTATCCGGGTGTAATGAGGGTGCCCGTGTCCTGAAGCGCAGTGGCGCCGGCGGCAATGGCGACGGAACCGTTGGTATTGGAAAGCAGGATGCCGGTGTCGCCCCCGGCCACCGCCAGATCCCCCGCCGCCGTCGCCGTGGCAAAGTTGGCGGAGACGCCGGGAATGCCGTCCTCATTGATTTCGCTGATCAGGCCCGAGACCGTGGTTGCGGTAGTGGTGATGACGCTCGAGGTGCCGTCGGGATTGGTGATGGTGAACTTGATCCCGCCCGTAACTGTGCCATCCACTCCGCTTTGCGTGGCCGCGGTGGTCAGGATGCCCGCCGTGTCTTTGGAGAGATCGAGAAAGATGCCCGAATTGCTCTGCTGAACCGAGCCCCCGGCGTCGCCCACGCGGGCTGAGGAAAGCGCCGCAAAGAACAGGTCGTCGACCGATGCGCCGGAGGAGGAGGAGTCGCCCGTATAGATGGCAACCCCGGCTGCGGCCCCGTTGAATACCTGGTTCTGGTTGTAGGTGGTTGTGGACCCGATGTTGTTGATCTCGGAAAGGATCGACTGATACTCCTGGTTGGCCGCGGCGTCCTGCGAGGAATTGAGGGTGCCGTTGGAAGCCTCCGTGGCCAGGGTGATGGCGCGGTCGAGCAGGTTGGTCACCTGCGACAGAGCGCCGTCGGCCACCTGCAACAGGCCCACGCCTTCGGTGGCATTGGTGGTCGATTGAGTCAAAGCAGACGAGTTGGCCTCCAGGCCATTCACCAGCGAGAGGCCCGCGGCATCGTCTGCGCCCGAGTTGATCTTCGAACCCGACGAGAGCTGTTGCAGTACTGTCTGCAGGCTCGCATTCGTGTTGTTCAGATTGTTCTCAGCATAGATGGCTGACAGGTTATTCAATACTCCGAGGGCCATGGAAGGTCACTCCTTTTCCCGATGCTCGATTCGCGTCAGGTCTGGCAGCCTTTGGTGTGTCCGGCTGGCTAACCTTGAGCTTCGGGCATCCACAGCCTTCATCGGAAGAGTGCGGAATAACTTTAGTTATGGAAGAAAGAATCTTTTTCAGACACTCTGCACCCGTCCGGAACAAGACCGTCCTCCATTGGTCAGGAGGTGTTTCATTCCGCGGCAGAGAGTGCCCGAATGAGTACAGTCACTGTCACCGAATGAGACAGTGGGAGGGGCGGCGACCGGGTGAGAGACTCACGCCCGATGTGCGAACGGGGGGATGGCGTGGGGAAAAAAATCGGCGGCGGGAGCTTGTCCCGCCGCCACCGGTTTTTGGCTTCAACCGTATTTGCTCTCTGCCTATACCATCAGATGCAGAAAATCGCTACTTGACTGTCCCGGAATCCGGTGCCGGACCGGGATTCTCGGGCGGCAACTGCATCTATTGAAGTTGGCCTGGGCCGGGTCCGCCCTGCGGCGGGGGCGCCGGGGCGCCATCCGGTCCGGGCTGGGAGAGAGGTCCGCCGCGGTTTCCCGGACCGCCATTCCGCCATCTCTGCATCCGCTCTCCGCGCTCCGGGCGATCTTCGCGCCAGCTCTTCAGCTCCTTGAACTGGTCCGGGGTGAGCTTGGCCCGGATGGCCAGCAGGAAGCGCGCATTGGCTTTCTCCAGCTCCGCCCGCGCCTGGGCAATCTTGTCAATCTGGGCCAGAATGCCCTGCTCATTGGGCTGATCGGCGCCCACCAGAGGCTCCATCTCCAGCTCCGCCTTCTCCACGCCGGCGCGCATGTCAATCAGCTTCTCGCGGTGCTCCAGCAGGATCTGGTCCATCTCCTTGCGCTGATCGTCGGTCAACTTCAGCCGTTCGATGACCTTGGGATTGTTCCACCAGCGGCCACCGGCGCCTACCGGTCCCAGCATCCGCTCCATGGGCGGGCGATGCATACCGAACCCAGGCCCATTCCCAGGTCCAGGTTGTGCGGCCGCCGCCCCGGCCACCACAATGGCCAATGCCATTGCTGAAAATGCATTTACTAATGCCTTCATTCCGTTTCTCCTCATCTCTTCTTCTCCCCCGAATTCCCAAACCTGCGTTAAGTCCCCTGGTTGCCCCGTTTCACCGCCAGGCCTTTGCTCCTGCTTCTCTTTCAGTCATTCCCGCAGGGAATCTGCTGTTGGCCCAGACCCCGGGCGTGAATGCCCTTCCATGGCACTCCATCAATGTCTTCGTCGCGCTTGATTTATTCCTATTTGCTGCTCCCGCCGTCGGTCATCATCCGGGCCAGCGGCTCCAGCGCGTCCGGCACTTCCTGGGAGACGTCGCGGTCCACGTTGGCAAGCAACTGATCCATGTCCGCCGCGCGGCGGGCGTCCTGGGCGCGCTGCTCCATTTGAAGGTGGCGCTGTTGCGCCTGCCAGGCCAAAACCTGCTGGCGATGATGCTCATAAAGGGCGCCGGAAGCAGCTCCGACGGTTATCACGATTCCCATCGCCCAGGCCAGCGTGCGGCGCCAGGCAATGGAATGCGGCGTCGCGGCCATCACCGGCGCGAACGGGCGTATTGCGGCCTCGCTCCACGCGTGTACGCTCAGGCGGAAGTTCCCCAGCGCCTCCTCAAGCCGCGCGTCCTCTGTCCCCGCCGTTTGCCGTCCCTTTGTTCCCTCATCCATCATCGTTTCCCTTCCATTTCCTTACGCACCCTGGCCAATGCCCGTGAAAGGTGCGCCTTGACCGTTCCCTCGCTCAACCCCGTGGCCGCGGCAATCTCGGCAATCTCCAACTCCTCAACGTGGCGCAGGAGGAAGACCAGTTTTTGCCGCGGACTTAAGCCGTCGACCACGTGCCACACCTGCTTTACCTGCTCCCGCGCCAGCAAATGCTGTTCCGGCGAGCTGCCGCTCGAGGGCAGCCATTCGCTGGCCTCGTCCAAGTCCACTGAGTTGGTGCGCGTGGTCCGCCAGAACTGAATGCGCCGGTTTCGCCAGTGGTCCTTCTGCACATTGATGGCGATCCGCATCAGCCAGGTCATCGGGCTGGACTCACCGCGGAACCGGGCCCAGTTGCGATGCGCCTTCAACAAGCAGTCCTGGGTCAGATTCTCGGCCAGATCCGGGTCGCGCGTGGAGGCCAGCAGAAACCGGAAAATCTGCGTGCGATGATCGGCGACGACCTGGGAGAACTCCCGTTGAGCGATCCCGGGTGTCGTGGCAAGTGTCATCGATTCGAGTGCGGTTCCAGCTGCCATCAATCAGGTAGACGGCTGCGGCAGGACCAAGTTTACAAGCGAACGCCGAGGATTTGGCGTGTTTGGCATAACCGGGTTTGACATGGCGTTGATTCGCTCACGCTGGGTGGAACTGAGGCGGGCTGATACGCTTTGAGGGGAAAACGGTTTCCGCAACCTGCGAACGAGGAATGCCCCTATGCTGCTGGCCGCACTACGCGAAGAGGTTCTTGAGGCCAACCTGGAGATTGCCCGCCGCGGGCTGGCGCCGCACACGTTCGGAAACGTGAGCGGGGTCGACCGATCGGGGGCCGAACCGCTGATGGTGATCAAGCCCAGCGGGGTGGCCTATGACAAGCTGCGCCCGGAGGACCTGGTGGTGACGGACCTGAACGGCCGCGTAGTGGATGGCGCGCTGCGGCCCTCGAGCGACCTGGATACGCACACCCTGCTCTATCGCGAATTCCCGCAGATCGGCGGCGTGGTTCACACCCACTCGGAGTTCGCCACTGCGTGGGCACAGGCGGGACGCGAGATCCCCTGCCTGGGAACGACGCATGCGGACTACTTTCATGGGCCGGTTCCGGTGACCGAGCCGCTGACCGAGGCCGAAGTGGCGGAGGCGTACGTCCGCAACACGGGAGCGGTAATCGTGCGGCGGTTCCGGAGCGGCGGCCTGGACCCGGTGGCGGTTCCGGGGGTGCTGGTGGCCGGTCACGCTCCGTTTGCGTGGGGCCGGACAGCAAGCCAGGCCGTGGAACATGCCGACATTCTGGAGTACGTGTCGCGGCTGGCCTATCGCAGCATCCTGCTGGGAGCGTCCGAATCCGGACTGCCTGTGTACGTGAGCGAACATCATTACCAGCGCAAGCACGGGCCACAGGCTACCTACGGCCAGCGATGAGCGGGGTCCCGAATACCGGGAATCTACCCGTATCCCGTTGAGGAATGTGGGGCGTTTAACAGTTTTTTAATTTGCGTAATCAGTTACCGATTTTCATAAGCTATATTCGAATTGTCATATTCTTTGGACGGAGCGTCACGCAGGGCGGGCGCAAAACAGGAGCCTGGCGCTCTCATATCTTTCAACGCCATAGTCAAATAGTTGTAGTTCTCCACAGTTACTGCAAACCCGATTTCGCTTGGCAATGGACGTGCAACTCAGTCAGGCATACTGGTGTCCCCGAATGGAAACGAGCCTTTCCAACCGCTTGCAAGCAACGCTGCTAGCCATCCTCACGGTGGGCCTGGTGCTGCTTGCGGTGTTGAACTTCGTTCAGGAGGGCGGGTCTGCGCTGCCCCCCACAGACGGGGTGTGGTGGACAGAGGCGGCCCACCATGCGGGGCTGATTGCGGAGAGAGTTCCGCCGGGCACGCCGGGCAAGCTGGCCGGGTTGCAGGCGGGCGATCTGCTGAGCGCGGTCAACGATGCGCCGGTGAAGCGGATCTCCGACTTTGAGCGGGAGCTACATCGAATAGGGCCATTTGGCGATGCGCGTTACACAATCACGCGCGACGGCATCCCGCTGGAAGCACCCGTGCTGGTGATCCCCGATAAGCAGGACCGCAGCATGCAACAGGCGTTGCGCGTCATCGGGCTCATCTATCTTGCTATCGGCATTTACGTGCTTTTCCGGCGTTGGACAGCGCCGCGGGCAACGCATTTCTACGTTTTCTGCCTGGTTTCCTTCGCCCTGTATGCCCTCAAGTACACCGGCATCATGGATAGCCTGGACTCCACCGTGTTCTGGTGCAACGTGTTGGCGGAGGCGCTGCAACCGGCGCTCTTTGTGCATTTTGCGCTCAGCTTTCCCGAGGAGAGGCTTAGCCGGACCAGGCGCGCATGGCTGCTGCCGCTGATTTATCTTCCCGGTGCAGCCGTATTGGGCCTGCGGCTGTATGCCTTTCACTACTGGGAAGCAACGCAGTTGCTGGCCCACAAGCTTGACCAGGTGGGCACGGCTTACGACACCGTGTTTTACCTGCTGGCAACGGCACTGTTCCTACGCAGTTACGCCCGCGCGGGCACACCGCTGCTGCGGCAGCAGTTGAAGTGGTTGACCCGCGGAGCCTTGCTGGCGGTGCTGCCGTTTACACTTTTCAGCGCCATTCCCTTTCTGCTGGACATGCGGGTTCCGGCGCCCCTGTACCGGCTGGCTGGGCTGTCGCTTGTTTTCCTGCCCCTGACCTTCTGCTGGGCCATTGTGCGCTACCGGTTGATGGACACCGACCTGATCTTCAAGCGGGGCGTGGCCTATACGGTGGCGACAGGACTGATCCTTGGCGGGTACTTCGGAGTCATTGCCGGCGCGGCAGGGATCGCGCACAACCGATTGCCGGAGTCGGCGCGGAACTGGGGCGAGGCCATCGCCATCGTGCTGGTGGCGGCGTTCTTTGAGCCACTGAAGCGCCGGATCCAAAGCTGGGTGGATCGCGTCTTCGATCGGCAAAAGTACGACTACCGCAAGGCTCTGATCGAATTTGGACGAGGATTGAGTTCGGAGACGGACCTGACCGCGCTGCTCAACTCCATCGTTGAACGGCTGCCGCGGACGCTGCTGGTATCGCGGGTGGCAATGTTCCTCCCCGGCCCGGACGGGAAGCTGTGCCTGGCTTCCGGACATGGGTTGCCGGCCGAGGTGAAGGCGGCGCAGGACAGCAGCGGCGGGCTGGACCTGGCTTTTCTTGACTTCGACAGTCATCACCAGAACCGCTCGCATATCTTTCTGGAGAATGCGCAGCAGGCGCTGCACCTGTATCCCAGCGAGCGGCGCACGGCAGCTCTGCTGGACCTGAACTACTACTTGCCTTGCCGGGTGCAGGACGGCGCCAAGACGCGCACCATCGCGATAATCGGCCTGGGCCGCACCGAGGGCGGCGACTTTCTTTCCAGCGAAGACGTGGAGCTGCTGGAATCGCTGGCCAGCTACATCGGAATTGCGCTGCAGAATGCCAGCCTGTATGCCCAGCTCGAGGCGAAGATCAGCGAGTTCGAGCGGCTGAAGGAGTTCAACGAGAACATCGTCGAATCGATCAACGTAGGCATTCTCGCCGTGGATCTGAACGACCGCGTGGAGAGCTGGAACGCGCAGATGGAAGCGATGTACGCATTGAGCCGCGGCGAGGTGCTGGGCCAGCCGCTGGGCAGCGTGTTCCCTCCCGATTTTTGCGACGCCCTCGACAGTTTCCGCAACGAGGCCGGGGTGCATCACCTGTACAAGTTCCGGCTGACCACGCGCGCGGGAGAGCAGAGGACGGCGAACGTGGCGGTGGCGCCGCTGCTGTCGCGGGAGTTTGTCCCCGTGGGCCGCATCGTCCTGGTCGACGACATCACGGAACGGGTCTCGCTGGAGACGCAACTGGCGCAGGCGGACAAGCTCAGCTCCATCGGGCTGCTGGCGGCGGGCGTAGCGCATGAAATCAACACCCCGCTGGCGGTCATCTCCAGCTACTCACAGATGCTGACCAAGCAGCTGCGCGGCGACGCCAAGCTGGGGCCGGTACTGGAGAAGATCACGCAGCAGAGTTTCCGCGCCGCGGAAATCGCCAACGGGCTGCTGAATTTTTCGCGCACTTCCACCACGGAGATGAAGGCGACCGATCTGAACCAGGTCATCCGCGATACCTTGTCGCTGCTGGAGCACCAGTTCAAGACCGCGCAGATCCAGGTGGAGCTGGCGCTGGCCGGCGACCTTCCCCCCATCCAAGGAAATTCCGGCAAGCTGCAGCAGGTGTTCTTGAACCTGCTGCTGAACGCCAAGGAAGCCATGCCGGGCGGCGGGCGCTTGAGCATCGCCACCCTGGTGAATGGGCACGTGGAGGCCATGGTGAGCGATTCCGGCACCGGCATCGCGCCGGAACACATGAAGCGCATCTACGATCCGTTCTTCACCACCAAGACCATGCCCAGACCGGGCGACAAGCGCGGCACCGGGCTGGGATTGAGCGTCTCCTACGGCATCATGCAGGAACATGCGGGCAAGATCCATGTTGAAAGCACAGTCGGGGCCGGCACCACATTTCATCTTGAGTTTCCGCTACTGAGGAATTCTGTCCATGCCTGAGGTCGATCTTCCCTTGAATCTGCCGGCGCCAGCCGCCACGTCCACCAGCACCGCCAGCGTCCTGGTGATCGACGACGAAGCGGCCATTCGCGACTCGCTCGAGGTGCTGCTGACACTCGAAGGCTATGAGGTGAAGATGGCCGCGGACGGCGAACAGGGCCTGCGGATTCTCGAGCTCGAGAACTTCGACCTGGTGTTGCTGGACCTGGCCCTGCCGGGACGCAGCGGGCTGGAGCTGCTGCCCATGATCAAAGACCGGCAGCCGGAGATCCCGGTCATCATGATCACCGCCTATGGGACGGTGGATAACGTGGTGGAGGCCATCCGGGCCGGCGCGGAGAACTTTGTTCAAAAGCCGTGGGACAACGAGAAACTGCTGGCCGACATTCGTTCGGCGGTGGCGCGGCACAAGGCGGAAGAAGAGAATCTGCAGCTCAAGCGCACGCTGAAGCAGCGCTACAACTTCACCAACATCGTGGGCAAAAGCGACATCATGCTGCGCGTCTTCGACCTGGTGGCGCAGGTGGCGCCCAGCCGCTCCACGGTGCTGATCCAGGGCGAGAGCGGCACGGGCAAGGAACTGGTGGCCAAGGCGATTCACGCCAACTCGCCGCGCCGCGACAAGCCCTTTGTGCCCATCAACACCGGAGCCATGCCGTCGGAGCTGCTTGAATCCACGCTGTTCGGCCACGTGAAGGGCGCGTTCACCTCGGCCATCGCTTCAAAGAAGGGCCTGTTTGAAGTGGCCAACGGCGGGACGCTGTTCCTGGATGAGATCGCCACGATGGGCCAGGACACGCAGGCCAAGATCCTGCGCGTGCTCCAGGACCGCAAGTTCATGCACCTCGGCGGCATCCAGGAGATCCAGGTGGACGTGCGCATCATCGCCGCCACCAACGTGGACCTGCGCCAGGCGGTGCGCGACGGCCGCTTCCGCGAAGACCTGTTCTACCGCCTCAACGTGATTACCGTGGACCTGCCGCCGCTGCGCGCCCGCCGCGAAGACATTCCCCCGCTGGTGCAGCACTTCCTGGAGTTCTACTGCAACGAGAACGGTATGCCGCCGCGGAAGCTGTCGCCGGACGCCATGCGCGCGCTGATGGATTACGACTGGCCCGGCAATGTGCGCGAGCTGGAAAACTCGATCGAGCGCGGCGTGGTGCTCTCCTCGGGGTCGGTGATCGGCAGCGAACTGCTTCCCGGGCATATCAGCGGCCGCAGCTTCCAGGACGCGCTGCTTGAGCACAATCCGAATGCGTCGCTGTTCGACATCCTCGAAGATATCGAGCGCCGCATCATTATTGAGAAGCTGGAACGCTGCAACTGGAACCAGACCGACGCCGCCGAGCAGTTCCGCATCCCGCTCTCCACGCTGAACCAGAAAATCAAGCGCCTGACCATTGAAATCCGCAAGCGCAACCGGGAGTAGAACTGGTTGCGTAAAGGGCACGTGTTCAGTCGTGCCCGACAAACGCGGCAAAGACAGCCGAAGAGAGCCCGGGCCTGAAGGCCCTCAAGACGCCCACATTTTCCGGGGGCTGCAGCCCCGGCTCCCTCCAGAATTGCAACAGAAAACTCGCTGGCGGCGCGCCTCCATTTGCTACTCTGGGCACAACATGAAGAAGAAATCTGCAGCAATCAGCGTATCTTTGCTTCTGATTTGCTCTCTTCCTTTGCTCGCTCAAAAGAAGTCCCGCCCCCAGGCAATCCTCTTTCAAGGCGCACCGCAATATACGCAACAGGAACTGCTGGCGGCCGCCGGCCTGAAGCCGGGAACGCATTTGAACTCTCTCGAAGTGAAAGCCCACGCCAAGCTGCTGAACGACACCGGTCTCTTCAAGGAGATCCGGTTCAAGTCCGACAGCAAGACACTGCTGTTCACGTTGACGCCTTCCAGCCAGCTGTTCCCCATGCACCTGGACAATGTGCCTCTTACGCCGGGCAAAGAACTCGACGCCACCCTCCGCGGGCGCTTCCCGCTCTACCGCGATCTTTTGCCGGCCAGCGGCTCCATGGTGGAAGGAATCTGCCGGACGTTTGAAGAGATGCTGGCAGCCAAAGGCGCCAAGGCTACTGTAAATGCCGCTCTCACCAGCGGCGTGGGCCCCAACAAGCTCACGGCTCAAAACTTCACAGTGGTTTCGCCGGCGGTGCACATCGGCCGCATTCAGCTGGCCGGCGTCTCGGGGGCCATGCAGGCCAAGGCCGGCCCTCTGGCCGCGGGGCAATCCGGGAATGGCTTCGACACGGAGAACACGGCTATCGGACTTCAGCACGTTTTCGAGGACCTCTATCACGATCAGGGTTATGCGGCCGTCGAAGTCGAGGTGGCCCAATCCGAACCTCTCATCGTCTCGGATCAGTCCATCGATGTTCCCTTTGCGGTAACGATCAAAGAGGGAGAAATCTACAAACTCGGAACCATCGATCTTCCGGCCGGAGCGCTGGTTACGCGCGCAGAGGTTGAGAAAACGCTGTCGAAAGAGCCCACGGGTTCGGGACGGCCGCTCGATCTCTTTGTCATCGCCGTCCGCGACGCGTACAAAGCCATCGGCTATCTCGATTGCTCCATCGCTTTACATCCTTCCTTTAGCGAAGCCACTCATATAGTGAACTACCGGATCGAAATCGATCCAGGCTCGCAGTACCGGCTAGCCTCGGTCCAATTCGACGGCGCGCCGGAGGGGATGGCGGCCAAACTCAAGCTCGCCTGGAAGAAGGCTCCCGGAGACCTTTTTGATGAGAGCTACGTCTCAACTTTTCTAAAGTCGGCACAGAAGAGAGACAAGTTTCTGTCGAAATGGATGCAGACAGTCATCGCCACTTACGACATCAAGTCCGACCCTGTCACGCACGAGGTCACCTGTATCTTTCATTTCGCTAAACCCGTTCAGGGCGTGCGATAGCTTGATGACGGCGCCAGGTGAATGAAAGCATAGCGATGCGATTTCGGCTCAGGCCGCGCGCTTCCGCGGCTCGCGCTGCAGCGCCTTGAACCAGCGCTTGAGGAACATCCGGATGCCTGAGGGCGGCCGCAGCCACGTATCGGCCGCTGTCTCCCGCACTTCCTCGCGCATCAGCACGCTCAAGTGGGGATTGGTGACGCTGCCCACGGCTCGGAATGCGGCCTCGTCGGTGATATCGTCGCCTACGTAAGCCACGGGAGTTCCTGGCTCTGCTTCAGCAATCAGGCTTGAAACTGCTCCTCCCTTGTCGCGGCCGACGCGGAGTTCCAGGCCGCCCTCGAACTCGAGCAGCATCAGTCCCTCCATGCACGCCATCGGCTCGAAGAGCTCGCGGGCGCGCATTTCAATGAACTTGGCCGTCCGCGGAGAAGCGCCACGCCAATGCATCACAGCAGCGTTGGGCTTGTCTTCGAATTCGCCGCCCAGATTATTGTGGCGCAGAAACTCTCTCAGCTCGTGGAGCTTGCGTTGAGTGGAGGCGGGCGCTTCTTCCAGCTCGCGCCGGCCGTCGGCGTAAATTCGTTCGGCGCCGTGCAGTCCCCAGACCTCGACGGGCTGGTCGACCACCGGAGGATTGCCGCGGAGCAGAACCACAATCTCGCGCGCGGGCCGGCCGGTGATGACAACCAGGCGGGTCCGGCCCTGGTGGAGAATTCGCGCGATCCCTTCGCGCACGCCGGTGTAGGGGCGCGCCTTAAATCGATCCACGCGAAACGGTGCGAGGGTCCCATCGTAATCCAACAAAAGCAGCGGCTTTACCCCGGGATGAAACGCGCTGAAGAAGGTTTGGAGCGCATTGGCGGCTTCGTCTGTCACTGTATTGGGTCCTTTTATTGCAGTCTTGAAATAACCTGAACTAGCTGGGGAAACATTGCGCCAAATCTTGCGTTGCCGGTTGGGATAAGGCGGGCCTCCGTGCTTAGGCGGGTTTGCGTTCGGGCTCATCGGCGCCCTGCCACGCCATCGATACTGCCGGTGTTCCCGAAAAGGCATCCTGATTCTCGATCCGCAGCTCGCGCAGGTCGCCCAGCACGTTGGCTGCCCATCGGTACACGTTATGTTCCATGATCTGGCGACGCATTCGCTGCATACGCAAGCGGCGCTCCGAGGGGCGCATCTCCAGGGCGAAGTGGATGGCCTCGGCCACACCCTGAACGTCGTACGGATTGACGATTAGCGCATCGCGCAGCTCGATGGCGGCTCCGGTGAATTTGCTCAGCACCAGCACGCCGTCCTCGTCCTCGCGCGCGGCCAGGTACTCCTTGGCCACCAGGTTCATGCCATCGTGCAGGGAGGTCACAAGACAGACGTCGGCGGCTCGATACCAGGTGGTTACCTCTTCGTGATTACATTGGCGCTCGATGAGGAGAACTGGGCGCCAGTCCGCCGTCTGGAAGCGGGTGTTGATGCGGTCGACCGCTGCCTCGATCCGGCGTTGCAACTCCGCGTAGCTGGGAATGCGGGTGCGGCTGGGCGCGGCAATCTGCACCATGGTCACGCGCTCGCGATGCCAGGGATGCTCTTCGAGGAGAAGCTCAAATGCATTCAGGCGCTCCTCAATGCCCTTGGTGTAATCGAGCCGGTCGACTCCGAGGATCAGGCTCTCCGCGCGCGCGCCGAACTCGCGCAGCAGCTCGTCGCGCGTCTTGCCCCAGGCGGCGCGCTCGGCGCCGGAGGGATCAATGGCCACGCTGACGGGATAAGGGCGGACAGTCGTGGTTTGGCCGCGACGCCGGGCTGTCATGTGCTCGCGGTCGGTGCGCGATTCAAGCACGCGATCGACAGTGTCGAGGAAATTATTGCAATGGAGTGGGATGTGGAAGCCAATAAGATCGGCGCCCAGCAAGCCCTCCAGGAGCTCGGACTGCCATGGGCAAATCCCGAATGCTTCCGGGTTGGGCCACGGAATGTGCCAGAAGATGGCGACGCGGGCATCGGGACGCGCGGCTTTGATCATGCGCGGCAGCAGTGCGAAGTGATAGTCCTGTGCGAAGACGATGGGGTTGGGACAGTTTTCCATCTCATGCAGGAGGGCCAGCGCAAACTTGCGGTTCACCTCCTGGTAGCATTCCCAGTCCGAGGCGCGAAACAGCGGCCTGGTGTGAGCGATGTGACAGAGTGGCCACAGGCCCTCATTGGCGAAGCCGTCGTAGTAGCCACTCTCCTCCGCTTCAGAGAGCCAGACACGGCGCAGCGTGTACCGCGGGGCATCTGGAGGAACACGGAGCCGATCGTTCTCGTCCACCATGAAGCGGTCTTCGCTGCCGCTGCCAAGGGCGACCCAGACGCCGTCGCAGGCGCGCAGGACCGGCTCGATTGCCGTGACCAGCCCGCTGGGTGGAACCACGCAGACAGTTTCCCTGCCCTGGCGGATGTGCATGTAGGGTTCGCGGTTGGAAACAACGAAGATGCTTCCGGCGCCAGTGCGCCGCCGCACATGGACTGTGAGGCGCTCGGCTGTCCACAGATTCTCTCCCGCCTCGCGCAACCGGGCTTCGGCGGCGGCCGCGGCGCGCGCCTCCAGGAGGCTCTCGGTGATGTTCTCCATCTCTCGGGCGATGGGCGAAAACAGGCTCAGATCCTCGACGTGGCCGCTTATTTTGTGGATCGGCTCGCCCATGCGCAGCAAACGCAGCCGCTCCGCAAGCCGGCTGACGGGCCGCAGAATCGACCAGCGTACAACCATCACCGTAACCCCCACGATCAGGATCACCAGAGCGACAATGCGCCAAAAAGTCTGGCGCCAGACCTCCGTAGCTTCCGCGCGAATGTATCCGGCATCCTCCAGAACGACGAGGGCTCCGGCGGGCCGGCCGGCCGCATGCAGGGGCATTGCATTTTCGAGCCAGTCTTGATTGCCGGTGCGTCCAAACACGGCGGTATTCGATCCATGTTTGATGGCCAGCTTGACTGGATCGCTCTTGAGGGACCGAAGGATGGGCGGCGGACCCTCCGCATTGACCAAGACTCCATTCCGGTCGTAGATGGCGAGGCCGAGCGCTTCATCGTGGCTACGCAATTCCTCCGCCACGGCCCTGATATCAGGTATGGCGCCCGCTGCCAGCGCCCTCTCCACGAAGGGTTGCAGGCTGGTGCCAAGCCAACCGGTACGGCGCTCCAATTCGACCCGCAGCACGTGCTTCCGCGCCAGCACCTCAAAATACGTGGAGGCGAGAGAAACCACAGTGATACCCGCGATAAGGGCAAGGATCAACCGTGTGCGGAATCGATGCATTCCTAGTCTCCGTGTGGCGGACACACCTCGGCTACTTCTCACGCACGTTGCACGCTGAGGTCCGAATAGTAAGATGCCTGAAACAGGCTACTTGGCCGTTTCGCCATTTACCTGGATCAGGGAAAATCTTCCCATGCCCGGTAGATTCTGCAACATGCATGCGACCCTCGCCGCTTAACAGAATGGGCGGACGCCCTCTATGCGCTATCCTGTCGGGAAGGGCAGCGCGCCGGGCAGATCGGCCGCGTTCCATGGTTCGAGCGGCAACCGATGGCGTTAGAAACGATCGACAGAACCGGCAAGCAGATTGTGTTGACCGTGCAGGAGTATACCCTGTTCGCGGCACGGGCCCTGTCTAACCTGTTCTCGCCGCCAGTTTACTGGTCGGACTTTATCCTGCAAGGGAACATCATCGGCGTCGGATCGGCGACCATCGTCATTTTTGCCGGATTCTTTACCGGGGGCGTGCTGGCGGTGCAGTCCGCGGCCACGCTGGCTTCGTTTGGCGCTACGGCCGTAACCGGACGATTTGTGAGCACCTCCATGATCCGGGAACTGGGCGCGGTGCTGACCGGCATCATGGTCTCCGGGCGCAACGCTTCCTCCATGGCCAGCGAGCTCGGCTCCATGGTGGTGACCGAGCAGATTGACGCAATGCGCGCATTGGGCGTGGATCCGATGCGGAAGCTGGTGACCCCGCGCATTGTGGCCACGGTGACCACTCTGTTCTTCCTTACCATTGTCGCGGATTTTTGCGGCATCCTGGGCGGGGCGGCCGTGACCGTATTCATGAACCACCAGAACGGCGACCAATACTTATCCCAGGCTTACGTGTTCCTGCGCTTCCCGGATATTCTGCAGGGCCTGGTCAAGCCGCTGTTCTTCGGCTTCATCATCGCATCCGTCGGCTGCTTTTACGGCATGCGCACCACAGGTGGCACGGAGGGAGTAGGCCGCTCCACGATCTCCGCGGTCGTTTTTTCCTCCGTGCTCATCATCTTTGTGGACCTGCTGATCAGCACCGTAATGGTTTCGATCTTTCGATGAGCGCACAGGTCCAGCTCGCGCCTGCGGAAAGCCAGGAGCCCGTGGTGGCCTTCCGAGACGTGAGGGTAAGCTTCGACGGAGACCCTGTGCTGGACGGGGTCAGTTTTACCGTTGGCCCACGCGAGACGCGGGTGCTGCTGGGACCTGCCGGAGTGGGCAAGAGCGTTCTGTTGAAAACAGCGAATGGCCTGTTGCGCCCCGAATCCGGCAGTGTATTTCTCCTTGGAGAAGAAATCTCCCACATGCGCGAGTCAGAATTATTTCCCCTCCGCCTGCGCACCGGCATGGTTTTTCAGGAGGGGGCCCTGTTCGACTCGCTCAGCGTGCGCGACAACGTGGCGTACCAGTTGATCCAGGAACGGGTGCCCGACGAGGCGATTGACGAGCGAGTCCGCGAGGCGCTGCGATTTGTGGGCCTGGAAGCCACCTTCTCACTGTATCCGGGGAGTCTTTCCGGGGGCATGCGGCGGCGCGTGGCCATTGCGCGGGCGCTCATCCGCCAGCCGGAGCTGCTGCTTTACGACTCGCCTACCGGGGGCCTGGACCCGGTGACTTCGACCACCATCATCGAGCTCATCGTGAAGCAGCGCGATCATTACCGGACGCCGTCGATCCTGGTGACCCACCGGCTGCAGGACGCATTCACCATGTGCACGCACCACTTCGATACCGGGGCCGATGCGATGGTACCGCTGCCGGAGGGGCACGTCGACCCCAACACCACATTCCTGATGCTGAACGAGCGGAAGGTCATCTTCGACGGCTCTCTGCACGACCTGGTTCACTCCACGGATCCGTTCGTGCGCGAGTTTCTGGAGTAGCCGCCACTGTTTGTGTGAGGTTCCCATGCCTGGGCCGGGCGCGGCTTCCTATGCGGCCGTGGAGTCTGCTAGCCTTGCTGTTTCGGATTCATTCCGTATAGCAGGTGCGTGATGGCATTCAAGTTTCATGGTGTCGATTTTCTCGGTCTTGATTCCAGCTTCAGCGAAGACGAACTGATGGTGCGGCGCACGGCGCGCGATTTTGTTGAAGACAATCTGATTCCAATCATCGAGGGGTGCTTTCGCGAGGGGCGTTTTCCCCGCGAACTGGTGCCCATGATGGGCGAGATGGGCTTTTTCGGGGCGAACCTGGAGGGCTACGGCTGCGCCGGCATGTCCAACGTGGAGTACGGGTTGGTGATGCAGGAACTGGAGCGCGGCGACTCCGGCGTCCGCAGTTTCGTCAGCGTGCAGTCGGCGCTGGTGATGTACCCGATCTACACCTTCGGTTCGTCCGAGCAAAAGAATACGTGGCTGCCCGCACTGGCCACCGGAGAGAAGCTCGGCTGCTTCGGGCTGACGGAGCCGGAGTTTGGCTCCAACCCCGGTGGTATGAAGACCACCGCGCGCAAATCCGGTGACGGATATGTGCTGAACGGCGAGAAGATGTGGATCACGTCAGGGCACATCGCGGATGTGGCCGTGGTGTGGGCCAGGGTGGAGGATGAGGACAACAAGGTGCGCGGATTCCTGGTGGAGACGGACCGGCCGGGATTCAAGGCCTACGACGTGCACGGCAAATGGTCTCTGCGGGCGTCGGTGACCAGCGGGCTATCGCTCCAGGACGTGCACGTGCCGGCGGCCAACTTGATGCCGGGCACAGGAGGGCTGAAGAGCCCGCTGATGTGCCTGAACCAGGCGCGTTACGGCATCAGTTGGGGAGCGCTCGGCGCGGGAATGTCCTGCTACGACACCGCGCTCCAGTACGCCAAGACGCGGAAGCAGTTCCGTAACCAGCCCATCGCGAGCCATCAACTGGTGCAGGATAAGTTGGTGTGGATGATCAGCGAGATCTCCAAGGGGCAGTTACTCAGCCTTCATGTGGGGCGCTTGAAAGACGCGGGCACAGTTGGCCACCAGCACATATCCATGGCCAAGCGGAACAACGTTTGGATGGCTCTCGAATGCGCCAGGCTTGCCCGCGACATACTGGGTGCGAACGGAATTACGGAGGACTATCCCATCATGCGCCACATGATGAACCTCGAGTCAGTGAAGACCTACGAGGGCACGCACGACATTCACGCGCTGGTGATTGGACAGAGCATCACCGGCATCGGCGCTTATTGAGCGCGAAGAGCGTCGAAGCAAACAGAACGGGCCTGCCTTTCATCGAGGCAGGCCCGTCATCTTTTTGGGCGAATCGCTAGTCGAGAGGCGCCGGCGATGTACCCAGCCGCTGGACCGCAAATCCGTAGTAGTTCTGCTGCGGCAGCTCTGCCCGATACGCCTGCGTCACTGAGGTCGAGGTGGCCGTGTAGATTTGCCAATACAGCGGGCCTGCCGGTCCCGATGGCGGAAGGTCCTCGGTGATGGTAATGAAATGATGTTGGTCATCCCACCCGACAATCCACACCAGGGTGCCGGCGGTGGTGTTTGTCTGGCTGTTATAAAGCCCGGGGGCGTAAAGCTGTTTGTAGTTTGTAACTGGCTTGGACCCGTTGAAGTGGTACAAATCCAACCCAAAGCCAGCCAGGGCAAGGATAGAGCCGTCCGGAGAGAAGTACATTTGCTGGTAGTTATCCGGCCATAGGTTCGTGCGCACCAGCGTCTTTCCATCGTTCGAGTGCTGCGTCAGGTTGCCATTGGAGGTGACAAGCCACGACTGGAGCTGGCCGTTGTTGCCGAGAACCGCCAGGTTGCTCAGCGGATCGGTGTCCAGGTAGTTGCCGTCGAATCCGGCATCCGTCGCATTCCCCAGGAGCCTCAGCGTCTTGTTTCCGGCAACCAGGTACTCATAATTGTTCTCATCGAACGCGTATTTGTCGTCGCCGGTGAAATGAATGGTGGTTGTGTCCTGGCCATGGAACGGAGTCTCGCCGAGGAAATCAAGGGCGCCGGTCTCATGGTTCACCTCGAACGTCATCACGCTGTATTGGCTGTACAGGTCCGAGCCGCCGGTCACGCCCACGTAGAGAAACTGGCCGGAGTGGTCCAGAGCCAGAGGTCCATACAAATAGTGCGGGCCTGTGGTCGTTGAGGACGTCGCGGCCGGCGTGGTCTGTACCTTCGTCAAAGCGCCGTCGGAAGCGATGCGATAGGTAATGATGTTCTGCCACGTCGGATTGTCTGCGTTTCCCCAGCTTATGCCGAACAGGTAAGCCCCATTGCATGCGGTGTAGTAATTGATGCCATCGCCCACGCCGAACGGCTGGCCGGGAATGGGCGTCAGCTTGCCGCTGGAGGAAAGCGCGTAGCCGTAGATGGCCTGCACTGATGACTTGGTGCTGGGAACGTCGGCGGATTCGTAGACATACGCAGCCGTGCTTGCATAAGCGGCTGATGCGGTACCAAGCGCAAGTAGCGCCAGTCCTGCCTGTAGATAATTCACTTGTAAACCCCTTTATTTAACCCCGAAACACACGCGGCACAGTCAGCCGCTGACGGACGCTTGAAACACTTGCTGGATTTTGTCGAGAGAGAGAGTTGACTTCCTGCTTGAGTAGATGCCCGGGACGATCCTCCCGTTGTCTTCGTCGTCGAGGCGGCCGGTTCTGTCGTTTCTGCATGACCGCGTTGCATTGGTCGGGACGCTATCAATTGCGCGATCCTCCAGAATGCGGCGATGGGAAACTGATCGACAACCCGAGGCGGATGCGGCATAGTCGTATGCATGCGGAAATCAGAGACTCATCTTGGTTTGTTCTGCCGCGCAGCTTTGGCCGCAGGCCCCGTGTTTGCAGCCGCAACTTTATTGATGGCACAACAGCCCGAAACTTCCACGCCCATTGTGCTCCATGCTGCCCGCCTGCTCAATGTGAGCGCAGGTACCGTTATCCAGCCAGGCGAGGTGCTGGTCGAGGGCGACCGCATCCAAGCCGCCGGCCAATCAGTCGATCATCCCCAAGGTGCGCGGGTTATCGAACTCGGCGACGTTACCCTGATGCCGGGCATGATCGACGCGCACGTGCACCTGTTCCTTCATCCCGGCGCTGAAGACCTGCAAACCGTGGAGGAGTCGGTACCGTGGCGCACAATCCTGGCGGAGCAGGCGGCAAAGGCTGACCTGATGGGCGGATTTACCGCGGAGCGCGATATGGGCACCGAGGGCGCGGGTTCGGCCAGCACCTCCGTCCGCAACGCCATCAATGCGGGCATCATTCCCGGGCCGCGCATGCGGGTGTGCGCTAATGCCATCGACATCCTGGGCGGGCACGAAGACGCCAACCATTTCAACCCCGAACAGCACGTACTCTCCAATGCGGACCGCGCCAATAACGCCGAGGAGATCATCGAGACCATGCGCGAACAGCACAAGGAGGGCGCGGACTTTTTCAAGATTTACGAAACCGGGCCCGATCGCATGATCGACGGCGACTTCCACACTCCTTACCAATACACCGAGGCGCAACTGGCCGCGGCGGTGGAAGAGGCAAAGCGAATCGGCACCAATATTGGCGTCCACGATCAGGGCGAGCCGGGCACTCTCTATGCCGCTGAGGCGGGCGTTGCCTCCCTCGATCACGCCACGCAGTTGAGCGACGAAACCATGCGGCTGATGAAGGAGAAGGGCATCTTCGCCGTGCCTACGTTTGCCATCTTCGAATATTTCGCCGATCACGCGCCCGACGCAGCGCAAGCGGCGCGCGAGCATGCGATGCTCGACTACAAGATCAAGGAATTCAAGAAGCAGGTTGCCGCCGGAGTTCCTTTTGCGGTGGGCTCCGACGTAGGGCCGTTCCCGCACGGCACGCAGGCGCGGGAACTGGTGTTGATGGTCCAGTACGGAATGACGCCGTCCGCGGTGCTGCAGGCGGACTTGATCAATGGAGCCAAGCTGCTGCGGTGGGAAGGTCACATTGGAGAACTGAAGCCCGGCTACCTTGCCGACGTGATCGCCGTCAAAGGCAATCCGCTTGACGACATCTCGGCGGTTACGCGGGTGAGCTTCGTGATGAAAGGCGGAGTGGTAGAGAAGACGGATTAGTCAGCGGCCGGCGCTCTTTTTCTGCCGTTTGGTCAGGACCTTTTCCAACGCGTTCCGGTAACGCTCTGGCTGCGGCTGCTCCATCGACTCTTTGATCGCTTTGCGGTATCCGCCCAGGAAGATGGAGTACATGATGGCAAGCGAGCAGCCGATGCCCCACATGAACCCAAAAATCAGGCCGATCGCCGCGGCTGGGCCAAAGTCGATCATCGCGAAGCCTTTCCCCGCCGACTCCAACTAAACCACAACAACAAAGCTGTCCTCGGTTCGGGTAACCGCGTGGTAAAGCGTGTCGCGTTCGACGGGAACGCGCCCGGCCTCGGTGATCAACCGGCAAAGCTCCTTGCGCGGCATGCCCTGTGGAGTGGTGGCGCCGGCATCGTGGTAGATCTTTTCTTCGATCACCGTTCCGTCCAGATCATCGGCGCCGAAACGCAACGCGATCTGCGCAATCTTGGGCGTCATCATCTGCCAGTACGCCTTGATATGGGCAAAGTTGTCCAGCAGCAGGCGGCTCACCGCAATCTGCCGGATGTCGGTCAACCCGGTAGTCACGGGCAGGTGATCGAGCGGCGTGTTCTCCGGATGGAACGCCAGCGGAATGAATGTCTGGAACCCGCCGGTTTCGTCCTGAAGGGAGCGCAGTTTGAGCAGGTGGTCGACGCGGTCTTCATCGTTCTCAATGTGACCGTAGAGCATGGTCGCGTTAGTGCGGAACCCCAGCTTGTGCGCAAGACGAGCGGTCTCGAGCCACTCGTCGCCGTCGATCTTGTGGTCGCAGATGATGGACCGCACGCGTGGCGCGAAGATCTCCGCGCCTCCGCCAGGCATTGAATCCACTCCTGAATCGCGCAGCTTGCGGAGAGTTTCCTCGATGGGTAGCTTGGCTCTGCGGGCCAGGTAGGCGACTTCAACCATCGTAAAAGCCTTGATGTGCACTTTGGGAAATCGCTCTTTGAGCCCGCGCACCAGGTCCAGGAAATACTCAAGCGGCAGGTCCGGATGCAGGCCGCCGACAATATGAAACTCCGTCACCGCCTCCGAGTACCCGGATGCCGCCGTTTGCCATGCTTCTTCGAGGGCCATGGTGTAGCCCGCAGGGTCGCCCTTTTTGCGCCCGAACGCGCACAGCTTGCAAGCCGCCACGCACACGTTGGTCGGGTTGATGTGGCGATTGACGTTGAAAAAAGTCACGTCGCCGTGCAGGCGCTCACGGACTTGATTGGCCAGCCAACCCACGGCCAGCACATCCCGCGTCCCATAGAGCGCAAGGCCATCCTCGGCGCTCAGACGCTCCCCGGCGAAGACTCTGCCGGCAATCGGCCCGAGGCGCGGGTCGTAGGTGCGGAAACCGTGGCGGGCGCCGGCAGCGGTTGTTTCAGCCTGCATAACTAGTAATGATACAGAAAATCGGGGCTGAACGCGTCTTTACCGGTTCGGTGGATTCACCAATCGGGCCCATCACTTTTCACTGGTTTGGGTGTTCACCGAATTGGGTTCCATCAGCACGCCGTCATCGAGCGATGCAGCCATCAGCCGGGCGCCGGCCGGGCGTACCAGCAGCAGCTTATATCCCGTTTGCCGCCATTTCCAATCCAGCGTTGCCACATTGATGGCGTAAATAAAGTCGCTCGCGCGCGAACTCACCAGGATCGTATTCTGCTGTGGATCGAAGTACAGATCGCTTACGTCCACCATGGGAAGCCGATGCACCCACATCCACGATTTTCCCATGTCCCGGGTAAAGTAGACGCCTTCCCGCGAGCCTAGCCACAACGATCCATCCGCGGCAAACGCCACGCTGTGAATCCGGGTGACCGCAGTCGGAATGCCGATCGGCCACCAGGACTGGCCGGCATCGTTGGAGACGATGACGCCGTCTTGCCTTGCGGCAATCAGCGCTGTTCCATGCGCGGTCACGGAGATGTAGTCGCCCAGGCCCATGACTGGACCACCCTGCCAACTGGCGCCCTTGTCTTTGCTGGTAAACAGTCCGCCGCTGGTTGCCGCCATCCACGCCGGCCCGGATAGATCCAGCGCGTACACCCGGCTATCCAACTCGCGCACCGGTTCCTTCACCTTCTTTTCCACGGTCACGCGATGACCACGCACCGTCTCGTTGAACGGCTTTTCCGTGGTGTTCGCAATCTTGTTCCCGGCCTGCCACGTGCCGTCGTTGAGCGTGAAGATTCCGCTGTTTGTACCCGCAAGGATTTCCCCGTCCGGCGACTGCGCCAAAGCGAACACGTCGCGCCCGCCCAGCCCATCGGCCAGGTGCTTCCACTGTGCCCCGCCGTCGGTGGAAGCGAACACGCCACCATATTCCTTGTCGTTCACCACGCCGGCATAGACGCACATGGGATCCTGGCGGTCGACGATCAGCGCCTCCACCTTGCGCGCGGAAAACCCCTGATTGGTGGCTTCGAATGTCTCGCCGGCGTTCTCGCTTGTCAGCACTCCGCCGCGATCGGTGGCCAGCAACACCCGTTGCGGGTCAGCCGGGTCCACGTAAACGTCATTGATGATGACATCGTCCCCGGTCATCCGGCGAAATGTCCGCCCGCCATCCGTGGTTTTGTAGAGCCCTTCCGTGGTGCCCGCGTAGACCGTTTCCAGGTGGTTCGGATCCTGGCGAAGCACTCGCGTCCTGCGCGCGTCCGACGGAATTCCCTGGATCTTGCGGAAACGCAAACCGGCGTTCTCGCTCTTGTAAATTCCGCTGCAGGCGCTCAGGTAGAGGATGTTGGGGCGATCCGGATCGACAACCATGGAGAACACGTCGGAATCGACAATAAGACCCTGCTTGATGATCTCCCAGTGCGCGCCTCCATCGGCGGTCTTCCACGGCAGATGCCAGGTTCCCGCATAAATGACCTCGGGATTGCGCGGATCGATTGCCACGGACTCGACCTCGTGAATCTCGCGACTCCCCTCAGGGCTGATCAACTGCCATGTCGCCCCAGCGTCGCTCGAGCGGAACACTCCCTGCAATGTGCCGGCGATCAGGATGCGCGGATCGGAAGGCGCCTGGGCGAAGGCTCTGATGGATTGCCCGTGAAGCCCGGGCAACTCCTGCCACGTCCTGCCCGCATCGTGGCTGATCCACAAGCCACCATCCGGATGATCGAATTTCCACGCGGCCGCATACAGCGTCTGCGGATCGTCCCGCTCGACAACAATGTGATCGATCACCAGGTCGTTGGTAGAGTCAAGCTTGGCCAGCCGGCGCCAGTGGGCACCCTCGTCGGTGGATTCGTAAATGAAGCTCTCGGTCGTACCAAGATAGAGGTGGTCAGGCTGCCCCGGCACGGCCGCAATTGCGCGCGCATCGCCGCCGTCGGGTCCCACCGGGCTCCAGGGTTCTTGTCCGAGCGCGGCATTCATGCCTGCTACAAAAAAGGCCCCAATAATAGCAGCACAGCAAAGGTGAGCTCGTGCCTTCGATTTCAACTGAGGAAGCAATCGTTCCATCCAGAACAAAGTTGATGCGGCTCAGTCCAGACTACGTTGTTTCTAAGTTCCCGGCAATGAACAGGCTGACCGGCGAACCGATCAGCCTCGATGTTTGCTCAGAATGCAGCCCCTTGCTTACCCGGCTGCTACCGCTTCGCCTTGGACTTCTTCCTGGGCGCCGAAGACGTTTCATCCAGAAGAGTAAGAGAATCCCTGGCATTGAACGGGAACTGACGCACTGATTGTTCGCCTGTTGTGCTTAGAGTGATGTCGACACGACGGTTCTGGGCCAGAACAATGACGTTGAGCCTGCGCTCAACCCTGGCCCTCTCTGCATCGCTCAGATCAGGATTCTGTTGGATCAAGTCCTTCACCTGACCCGCAGTGAGTTCCTGCTCCTTGCCCACGCCATGTGTTTCGACGCTGGATTCGGGAATGCCCTGTTCGACCAAGAACTGTTTGGCTCGAGCAACACGACGATCGGACAGGGCCTGGTTGAATTCGACGGATCCGCGGACATCGGCATGCCCAGTCAGAATCAGGTGGGCATCCGGTTTGTACAGCAGATACTGCTTGAAATCCGCTGCCAGAGCAGTCAGCGTTCCCTTCTGGCTGGCAACGAGGCCGCCCGTTGGATCCTTCGCCGTTGGCTGAGCTGTCGGGAAGAAAACACTATGCAGAGCCAACCGAGCTGCCAGCGCCGGTGGCGGTTCCGGAGGCGGAGGAGGCGCCACAATCGTAATTGTCGCTGTGGACGAAGCCGAATGGCCCTTGTCGTCAGAGACGTTGCACGTAATCTCAACCGAACCCGCTGGAGCCCCTGCAGAGTTGTAAGTAGCGGCGGTGCCAGAGCCGCTTACTGAACCCGAAGGCGCCGTATAGCTGTAGGTCAGCGGCCGGTTCTGCGGACTCATCACTGTCGCGGTGATGGTCGAGCTGTCCCCGGGCTTCAGCGTCGTCGGATTGGCCGAGCAGCTGATCGTCGGCGGCTCAAACTCCTTCACCGTGAACGTCGCCGTCGATGCCGTCGCATTCTGCCAGGGCTTCATGCCTTCCTTGCCTGGCTTGCCTTCCTTGGCGTCACATTTCACCGTGTGTGTTCCCGGCGACAAACTCCCCGTGCTCACGGTCGCGGTGGTTCCGGTTTGGGCTCCATTGATCCCGTCACCTGAGATCGTCGCAATCACGTTCTCCTTCGGAATCTGGTTGCTCACCGTCGACGTCGCTGTCACCGGGTCGCCAGGAAACAAACTGGTCGGGTTCACCGCGCAGGCCACCGTCAACTGCGGTGGCGGCGCGATGGAACCGGCATGAATCACAATCCCTGCGCTCAAACGGGCGGCGTTGATATTGGCACGCCCGCCGAAGGCGCCGGAGCCCCAGTTGTCATGCATGTATTCGTAATCGGCTTGGAAAAGGCGAATGGCCAGGGGGCGCCATGGCGTCTGGTAATCCAGACCGCCGCCACCGGTCAGATCGATACCTTCCTTGTATGGCTCGTGGTCCGGCCCGCCTATGCGCGCTCCTCCGACCAGCCCGTGCACGAACGGAGTCATCGACCCCGTAGGCAACCGGAAAATCAATCCTCCGGACGTGGTCAGGAAGCCGTCATTACTACTCGAGCTATCCACCCAAAGGTTGTGCGCAGCCACTTCCCCCTGTATGCCAGCGTACTTGTTGAAGTAGTACGCTACGCTCCCGATCGCGCCCTGGTCGGCTGAGTCGTAAGAAAATGTTCCCGTGGTTCCGTTTGGCTGAAGCACGTTCACGTATCCGTGCGGCGCCAGATAGCTGTACCCCAGAAAAATATCCCAGCGCGAGGGCGAGTCTGCGTACGACGCGGCCGTAGCGGCCGGCTTGGAACTCGCTTGCGCGTTCATAAGAACCGGCGCTGCTGCCAGGAGAAATCCCGCCAGCGCCCAAGTCACAGATTTCACCCCATGCAAGTGCATCATGAATCCTCCGCAAAGTCACAAACATCCAGTGGGAATGAGCACACGCTACAGCGAATCGAAGTTGCTTTCAGGCGTGTGCGATGGATGAAAACAGAATCAAAGCATCTTCAGAATTATCATAGCCAATGATTGGAAGCGTGCACAGACATCAACTAAGCCCGCGCATCTCTGAGCTAACTATCTCCTGGCCGGGAGTTGCTGCGGCTGACTTTCCACAGCGGTGTTCCGGCAACGCGGTGCGCCGCGCTCTTCAGCCGATATTCAGCGTCTTGAGGAGGCTCCGCGGTTCCCGCTGGATCTTCTCCTGCAACAGTGTGATCGCGTACATCAGCTGCTCCGGACGGGGCGGGCAACCAGGCACATACACATCGACCGGAATAATCTGGTTCACTCCCTGGACCAGGGCATAATTCTGAAACACGCCGCCAGAGGTGGCGCATGCCCCCATGGAGATGACCCACTTGGGCTCGGGCATCTGGTCGTAGAGACGACGGATAACGGGCGCCATCTTCTGCGACACCCGCCCGGCAATGATGATCAGGTCCGATTGCCGCGGGGAAGGCCTGAAAACCTCGGAGCCAAATCGGGCAATGTCAAAGCGCGATGCGCCCATGGACATCATTTCGATGGCGCAGCAGGCCAGCCCGAAAGTCATGGGCCACACGGAGCTTTTGCGGATCCAGTTGACGGCGAAATCCAGCGTGGTGAGGAACACGCCTTCGGGCTGCTCGAACCCGTAGTTGACCTCCCGCACCTTGGCGCGATTCAGCGCGCTGCTCTCCAGGTTGCCAAACAGGTATCGATCGCGCTCTGCCGCTTCTGCCATGCCCTTATGATACCGCCTTGCGGCCTAATGCCCGCAAACAGCAGGCTTGGCGTGATCTCCCGGCGGCGCTTTCCAGCCCTCCGGCAGCCACAGCACCACCTGGAAGCGTATCCAGTTCAGGGTCCCCCTGGCGGCGGTTTTTCCCCCGCAGACGGATCAATCTGATGCGGGATCAGCGAAGATGCCCGTGCCCATGCCTGGGCAAACGGTGCCGGATCAGCGATGCCGGGCGAAATGTGCGCGTCGAAGATGCGCAGTTCGCCTTGGGATGCTGCTTCTGCCGTTTTCAGCAAGAATTCCGACGCGCCCTTTTCTCGCTCACTGCTCCAATCCTTCTTGTGGACAAATGCGAGATCGTAGATTCCCTGCGCCTGACGGAACGCCGCCGGATCAGTCAAAAACCGGAAGCTGCGCGGATTCCACCCGATCGCATCCTGCGCGCGCAAGCCGTAGGTGGTTCCAATCTCACGCTGGTTGATCGAGTTGTACGGCGGGGTGGCCAGATACAGCCCGTCGGGAAATCCCGCCGGGGGATTGCGGTCGACCACAAGATCCCATCCGCTGTAACCCGCATCCAGCGCTGGAATCGGCACCAGCCGGAATCTCCATCCCTCGCCAATCGGCGCACTCCACTCCTGGCCCGCATTTACGTCGCCGTCGAGTACCAGCCGCTTGCATGATTGCGCCGCACCCGCGTAACAAGGCGTGGCGGCCAGGCTCCCGGCGCACACGGTCGCTGCCAACGCCCAAATTTTCCCGAGTCTGTTCATCCAGATTTCGCCGTTCTTGCTATCTTCGCCGATCCGGATGTGCTCTGGCGTTGAATCGCTTCCTGGTGAAATTCGCACGCGATTTCCTCGTTCGTTAACCACAAACGCAGTGAAGATGCCAGCATGAATTCGGATTTCCTCATGCAATCCTTACGTCTCGCATGCCATATTGATGAACAGAACCGTTTGCAATCCACGGGGAAAAAGGCGCTCATGGCCGCGCGCCGCTCTGGGGCGTGGTTGATTCGGGAGCCGCTTCCGTCTGACAGATAACCACATTATTTTCAACGCGATCGGGAGATTATGCGCCGTACGATTGCTGGACTTTTTCTCTTCCTATCCTCTCTTGCCAGTCCCGGTTTGATGCCGGCGCAGGCTGCGTCTTCGCAGCCGGCCTCCCAGGCCCAGGTAGCAGCACTGCAGCAAGCGGTCCAAAATGCGCAGACCTCCGGCGACAACGCCTGGATGCTGGTGTCAGCCGCGCTGGTGCTGCTGATGACCGGCCCCGGCCTGGCGCTCTTCTATGGCGGCCTTGTCCGCAAAAAGAACATTCTCGGCACCATGATGCAGAGCTTCGCCATGATGTGCCTGGTCACGATTCTCTGGCCTATCATCGGCTATTCGCTGGCTTTCAGCCCTGGCAACGCCTTCATCGGGGGCTTCGGGCATGTGTTTCTCAGGAACGTCTCCATCACCGTCGACCCGCATAACTTCTATGTGCAAACGATTCCCGAGCAGACTTATATGGTCTACCAGCTCATGTTTGCCATCATCACACCGGCGCTGATCACCGGCGCCTTTGCCGAACGCATGAAGTTCAGCGCCATGGCACTTTTTCTTTCGCTGTGGTCATTGCTCGTGTACAGTCCCATGGCGCACATGGTTTGGGGGGTGGGCGGGCTGTTGAACTCCAATGGCGGCCGCATCCCGAGTCTGGATTTCGCCGGCGGCACAGTGGTGCACGTTACGTCGGGAGTTTCTGCCCTGGTGACCGCGTTGTATCTCGGTAAACGCATCGGATATCCCCACACCAAGATGGCGCCGCACTCGCTGGTACTCAGTTTCATCGGCGCGTGCCTGCTATGGGTGGGCTGGTTCGGGTTCAACGCCGGAAGCGCACTTAGTGCCGGCCCGCTGGCCACCAGCGCCTTTATCAACACCCACTTCGCCACCGCGACCGCGGCCCTCGGCTGGACCATCTTCGAGTGGCTGCACAACGGCAAGCCCACAGCCCTGGGCGCCATCTCGGGCGCGGTTGCCGGACTGGTGGCCATTACTCCGGCTTCAGGTTTTGTGCAGCCGTTTTCAGCACTGGCCATCG
This sequence comes from uncultured Acidobacteriota bacterium, assembly GCA_963788435.1. Lineage (GTDB taxonomy): Bacteria > Acidobacteriota > Terriglobia > Terriglobales > Acidobacteriaceae > Telmatobacter. The sequence goes on from CAWBIG010000032.1 coordinate 50,306, forward strand.
GACTGGTCGCCGGATTCGTCTGCTCCTTTATGGTGTTCAAGGTGAAGTCTCTGTTTGGCTATGACGACTCCCTCGATGCCTTCGGCGTTCACGGAGCCGGCGGCACGGTCGGCGCATTGCTCACCGGCCTCTTCGCCACCCAGATCATCAACCCGGCCTTTGGCAAGGGTGTGCCGACCGGAGCCATGGACGGTCACTGGAGCCAGATTGCAAACCAGGCATCGGGCGTGGCCATCGCGTGGACCATCTCCATCGTGGGGACGCTGGTGCTGCTTTTCCTGGTCGATAAAGTCATCGGCCTGCGCCTGTCCTCAGAAGATGAGAACGAGGGCCTAGACCTTTCGCAGCATGGCGAGGAAGGTTACGATTTCAACACCTGAACCGTTTCTCAGGGAAAAACACATGCCGGGCGCATCCCAATCCCACCGTCCGGCCTGATACGCTGTCAACCGAGGCATTGCACCATGGTGAAGATCGAAGCAATACTCCAGCCTTCCAAGCTGGATGCCGTCAAAGACGCGCTGCTGGAAGCGGGCATCGAAGGCATGACGATCCTGGAGGCGCGCGGCCATGGCCGCCAGAAGGGCCACACCGAGTTTTATCGCGGCCGTGAATATACGGTTGACCTTCTGCCCAAGGTCAAGATTGAAATGGTGGTGCCGGACGCTCTTCAGGAAAAAGCTGTTCAGGCCATCATTGGCGCCGCGCGCACGGGCCGTATCGGCGACGGCAAGATCTTCATCAGCCCGGTGGCCGACGCCATTCGCATCCGCAACGACGAGCGAGGTGAAACCGCGCTCTAACCGGCGGCCCTCGAAACGCGAGCGTCCATGTCCAATGTGATCGAGTTCAGGCCCTCGTCGCCGCTTTCCCCGTTCCTCGGGGAGTGGGCGCTCGACCCTCTCTCCGTATCGCGGAACAAAGTGATGAAGAGCGCACTGGGAGAAGAGGGATTGAAGAAGCTCTGGGCCTGCGCTTCCATGGAGGAACGCGCGCAATGCCTGGCCGCGGACCCGGAGCTTGTTAACCGATACCAGGCAGCGGTCAGTCCCGGCAGAAAGAGAAGCATGGTGGTCACCCCCGAGGCCATCACATTCCATCGCTCGCAATTCGGCACGATTCCAGCCAAAACCACGGTCCTTGCGATCACCAGGGTCACAACCGAGGGCCGCAAGGTCATCGCCCACACTGTCGATACGCGGCCTGAGCGACGCGGCCATCCCATCGGCTACGTTTTCCGGTGGAACAAGCAGTGGCTTCTCGTCAGCGAGCAATATTATGGCCGGGAGGCGCAGCTTTTTCCGCGATCCCCGGTGCATCGGTATTACGCAGCCATCTGAACCGCTGCCTCGGAGCCCCAATTCATCGCCGTGCACACGCCCGGCCCGGTCCTGCGCGCTCCGTCCATCCTTATCCCTTCTTCATTCACCTTCCGCCCGCAATCGCTTATTCTGGAAGAACATCCTTTTTGCTTCAGCTGGATACCCCAAAGCCACATGGACCCAATCGCAATCACGGTTGACGATTTACGGGAGCAGTATCAGCGGGAGATGGCGCTTGTCTCGGCCACCTACGAGCGAACCGGCGATGGCACCGCCGCCATTCGCCGCCGCTCCGCCATCGTCGACCGAATCCTGATTGAAATGTGGCGCCGGGCTTTCTCCGGTTACCCCGGCTTGAGTGTTTCCCTGATCGCTCTCGGAGGCTACGGCCGCAAAGACCTTTTTCCCTACTCCGATATCGATGTCCTCTTCGCCTTTGCCGACGACAAGACTGAAGAGCATTCCCGCGATTCAGTTCGCGCCATGGTCCAGGGAATGTGGGACGTGGGTCTCCGGGCCAGCCCGGCTTCGCGCACGCTCAAAGAGGCTGGCCGCTTCGATCCCGACAACCTCGAGTTCACTCTCGCCACCCTCGATCGCCGCTTCCTCGCCGGCCAGTTCCCTCTCTATCAGCAGCTCCACCAGTCCGTGCTGCCCGGACTCATCCTCAGCGAATGGAACACCATCGCCCAGAAGCTCGGCGAGATTGCCCGCGCCCGCCACTCCAAATACGGCAACACCATTTTCCACCTGGAGCCTAACCTTAAAGAGTGTCCCGGCGGCCTGCGCGATTACCATCTCGCCGTCTGGTTCGCCCTGCTGTTTCACCTGAAGGAAACCCGCGAATGGCCCCGGCAGCGCGGCGGCGTTTTTCAGTCGGCCCGAGGCGAAGCCGAAGCCGCCTTCGATTTCCTGGCCGCTGCCCGATGTTTCCTCCACTTCCGCCACGGCCGCGACGATAACACCCTCGACTGGCAATCGCAGGATGAAGCCGCCGCCAACTCCATCGGCCTGGAAACCCGCGGCACCGCCGATCCCGCCTACTGGATGCGCACTTACTACCGTCATGCGCGCGTCATTTATCGCCGCGCCGCGCTATTGATGGAAAATCTCCCCGCGCCAGTCAGTTTTTACAAGCAATTCCGCCGCCGCCGCACTCCCATCGCAGGCACCGACTTCGTCCTCGACCAGGGCCGCATCGACATCCTTCCCGGCGCGCAGTTTTCCGACACTGCCACCATCCTCCGCATCTTCGCCCTCATGGCCACGCATGGCTACTCCCTTTCGCAGGCCGCTGAGGACCGCATCACCGACGCCATTCCCGCTCTCGCTATCCACGTTCCGGAAGGCCCGTACCTCTGGAACGCCCTGCGCGAAGTGCTCCTCGGACCCCACGCGGCTCATGCCCTGAGAACCATGCACGCGCTCGGTGTTCTGGAAATGCTCCTGCCCGAGTTCCACGGCATCGACGCCCTCGTCATTCGGGACAGCTATCACCGCTATACCGTCGACGAGCATACGTTCCTCACCATCGACAACGTGCACAGCCTGCGCACTCCCGCCCACGATTACGAACAGCGCCTTGCCCAGCTGCTGCCGGAAATCGAGCGCCTCGATCTCTTTCTGCTCGCCCTTCTTCTTCACGACACCGGCAAGGGGCGCCGCACCGGCGAGCACACCGGTCAGTCGGTGGAACTGGCCGACAGTTTCATGGCGCGACTCGACTTCGATGCCGAGGAGCGCGAAACCGTCCTCCGTCTCATCCGCCAGCACCTGGAGATGTCGAACGCGCTTCGCCGCGACATCTTCGACCTGGAAAACGTGCGCAGCTTCGCGGACAAGATCGGCTCGCCGGCTCTGCTGAAAATGCTTACGCTGCTTACATTCGCCGACATCAAGGCCGTCAATCCCGAGGCGCTCACCCCCTGGAAAGCCGAGAATCTCTGGCAGCTCTACATGACCACCGCCAATTTCATGGATCGCAGCGTAGACGAGATCCGCTATCACGCCGCCATCGATCCCACCCTCCTCAACCGCCTCCGCGCCATGGTTACGCCCGCGCAATATGACGCGCTCGGCCGCTACCTTGAGGGCCTGCCGCAGCGCTATCTGCAAACCCGCCTGCCCGATCAGATCCGCAATCATTTTCAGCTCGCTGCCGATCTCGAAAAGGATTCCGTCCAGCTCGATCTCCGTCCCCTCCGCCAGCTCTTCGACCTCACCGTGATCGCGAAGGATCGCAGCCGCCTCTTTGCCGACGTTGCCGGCGCGCTGGCAGCCTGGGGCATGAACATCGTCAAGGCCGGCGCATTCTCAAACGATGCCGGTATCGTCGTCGACAGTTTCCAGTTTTCCGATGTCTTCCGCACTCTTGAGCTCAATCCAACTGAGAAACAGCGTTTCCTCGGCTTTGTCCACGATGTGGTGGCGCAAAAGACCCCGGTGGAGCAGCTTCTCGACGGCCGTCGCCACGCCAACCACTCCGCTGGAATCAGAATCGATGTCCCCACCCGCATCCAGTTCGACTCGCTCTCATCCACCCACTCCACTCTCCTCCAGGTAATTGCACAGGACGCATCCGGCCTGCTGCGCAGCGTCGCCCTGGTGCTCTCCAATCTGGATTGCAACATTGAAGTCGCCCTCATCGACACCGAAGGCGAAACCGCCATTGACGTCTTCTACCTCACCCACGACGGCACAAAGTTGAATGACGAGACCCAGAACCGGCTATCCATCGAGCTCACCGCCGCGATCGAAGAACTCCGCATCCCCGCCGGCGCCTGAGTGCCTCAAGCCCGACCCGCATCAGTTCACCAAATTTCGACCCTCCGCTGCCTCCCAGGTGCTAGATTGTTGAACGGAAGAGGCGCGGCCCTTTTCGCGCCCGGAGGTTTCCGTTGCTTCGTCTTGCCGCTCTCGGCGTTCTCTGCTTTGCCGCTCCAATCGTTCTTTCCGCTCAATCTGCCGGCGATCTCGCCCGCGAGAAAGCTGAATCTGCTCGCGTCACCATCGTCCGTGACGATTGGGGCATCGCTCACGTCCACGGCCATACCGACGGCGATGCCGTCTTCGGCATGATCTACGCCCAGTGCGAGGACGACTTCAACCGCGTCGAAATGAATTACCTCACCGCTCTGGGCCGCACCGCCGAAGCCGAAGGAGAGTCCGCCATCTGGCAGGACCTCCGCCAGCGCCTCTTCATCGATCCCGAAGTCCTGAAGCGTGATTACGCTGCCAGCCCTGAGTGGCTCCGCAAACTGATGGATGCGTGGGCCGATGGCGCCAACTACTATCTCGCCACCCATCCCGACACTCATCCCAAGGTCCTCACCCATTTCGAGCCCTGGATGGCGCTCTCGTTCACTGAAGGCTCCATCGGCGGAGACATTGAACGCATTGATCTCCGGCGATTGCAGGCATTCTTCAGCAGCAACATGTCAATCCTGAAAACCATCGGCGCTGTTAGCCCGACCCGGCCCGCGGAATCCTCCTGGTTCCTGCAAGATCTTTCCGGCTCCAACGGCATCGCCATCGCTCCGTCCAACACTCTCGATCACCGCGCGCTGTTGCTCATCAATCCGCACACCTCGTTCTTCTTTCGCAGCGAGTTGCAAATGTCCAGCGACGAAGGCCTCGACGCCTACGGCGCCGTCACCTGGGGCCAGTTCTTCATCTACCAGGGCTTCAATCCGCGCGTCGGGTGGATGCACACATCGAGTAACGTCGACGCCGTCGACGAGTATCTTGAATCCGTCATCTTTGACAACACAAAGTTCCGTTACCGCTATGGCTCCCAGACGCGCCTCTTCACTGAGAAACCTATTACGATTCGCTACAAAACCGAGCAGGGACTCAGCTCGTACAACTTCACTGCGCTCTATTCTGTCCATGGGCCCGTCATCGCCCAGGATGGAAACAAATACGTCACCATTCAGCTCATGAACACGCCCATTCCCGCGCTCGAACAGAGCTACCTGCGCACCAAGGCTCGCAACTACGCTGAATACAAAAAGACCATGGAACTGCGCGCCAACTCCTCCAACAACACCGTCTTCGCTGACGCCGACGGCGACATCGCCTACTGGCAGGGCGACTTCATTCCCCGCCGCGACACCCGCTTCGACTACACCAAGCCCGTGGATGGCAGCAACCCCGCCACCAACTGGAATGGGCTTCTGACGCTCAATGAAGTCCCGCACCTGCTCGATCCCAAAAGCGGCTTCCTCTTCAACGTGAACGATTCGCCCTGGAACGGCGCTGGCGCAAGCTCATTGCGCAAGACCGACTATCCCGCTTACGTCGAGCAAGGCATCGAGTCTGCCCGCGGCCATCACGCCATGCGCCTGCTTGACCCCGATGGCCAGCCCCGCCGCGACTTCACCCTCGAAAGCCTGAGGCAGTCGGCCTTCGACTCCTACCTGCCATGGTTCGCCCGAACCATTCCTGCGCTCACCGCGGCGTACGATGCTCTCCCCGCCGATGCGCCGCAGAAGAAGGACCTCACCGCGCAAGTGGCGCTCCTGCGCAACTGGGACGACCGCTGGGGAGCCGATTCCACAGCAACTTCGCTAGCCATCTTCTGGGGCACGGAGCTGATAAAGACCGTTGGCCGTGCCGCGCATGAAGCCAGGATCCCCACTGAAGATTGGGTCGCTACTCGAGTCGCCGCCGCAACCCTGCTTTCCGCGCTGGCTGCCGCTTCAGCTCGCCTCACCTCCAATTTCGGATCCTGGCAGGTCCCCTGGGGCCAGATCAACCGCTTCCAGCGCGTCAATGACGACATTGAGCCGCACTTCAGCGACAGCGATCCCAGCATTCCGGTTCCTTTCACCTATTCCGGGTGGGGCTCGCTGGCATCCTTCTCCGCACGCCCTTATCCAGGCACGATGCGCTGGTATGGTAACGACGGCAACAGCTTCGTCGCCGTTGTCGAGTTCGGTCCCCGCATCCGCGCCGCCGCCGTCACCGCCGGAGGCGAAAGCGGCAATCCCAAATCGCCTCACTTCGACGACGAAGTCCAGCGCTACGTCTCCGGCAACCTGCGCGAGGTTTACTTCTACCCCGACCAGCTCAAGGGCCACACCGAGCGCGCGTACCACCCCGGGCAATAACGGCCCGCCGCGCCACTCCACTTCGGCTCTTTCATCGGCTCCGGTGGCGTCACACTCCGCGGCGCGCCGCAGCTCCATGCATGTTTTATCCTGTCAGCAGGACGGCTCGCGATTTCGGCGTTCCTGGACTTTCCCCGGCATGGCGAGAAGAACCTTTTGACACCATCGGCCTCTTCTAGTCATCGTTCAGGAATCTCATTGCAACAGATACGGAGCGCGCATGGCGCAGTCAACCGCGAAATCGCGGGATGCCGACAGTGAATTCCATTTTGACGAGACCTGGAAACCGCGCTTCAATCCCTGGGTCGTCGCATTTACCGTCACGTTAGCCACGTTCATGGAGGCGCTCGATTCCTCCATCGCGAACGTCGCCCTCCCGCACATAGCCGGGTCGCTTGGCGCCAGTTATGAGGAGGCCACCTGGATTCTCACCTCGTATCTCGTCTCCAACGCCATCATTCTCCCCATCAGCGGCTGGATCGCCAACCGCATCGGCCGCAAGCGCTTTTACATGAGTTGTGTCGTCGCCTTCACCGTCTTTTCCTTTTGTTGCGGCCTGGCTAATTCTCTCGGCCTGCTCATCGTCTTCCGCATCTTTCAGGGCGCAGCCGGCGGCGGCCTCCAGCCCAGCGAGCGCGCCATCCTCGCCGATACCTTCGCTCCGGAAAAACGCAGCGTCGCCTTCGCCATCTACGGCATGGCCGTCGTCGTCGCGCCCGCCATCGGTCCCACCATCGGCGGCTGGATCACCGACAACTACACTTGGCGCTGGATCTTCTTCCTCAACATCCCCGTCGGCATTCTCTCCATCCTCCTCACCAGCCGCATCGTCGAAGATCCGCCCTACCTCAAGCGCGTCCGCAGAAAACTCGGCAGCGTCGACGGCATCGGGCTCGGCCTCCTCGCCGTCACCATCGGCGCTCTCCAAATCATGCTCGACAAGGGCCAGGAAAAAGACTGGTTCGGCTCCCACCTCATCGTCACCCTCGCCTTCGTAGCCGGCATCGGCCTTGCCGCGTTCCTCTGGCGCGAACTCACCACCGAACACCCCGCCATCGACCTCTCCCTCTATCGCAGCCGCAACTTCACCATGACCCAGCTCATCATGCTCGTCATCGGCTCCGCCCTCTACGCCACCACCGTCCTCATCCCGCAATTCCTCCAGGAGATGATGGGCTACACCGCCATGGAGGCCGGCATGGTGCTCTCCCTCGGCGGTCTCGTCCTCATCATCCTTCTGCCCATCGTCGGCTTCATCGGCACAAAGATCGATCCCCGCGCCATGATCTGCTTCGGTTTCGCTTGGGTCAGCTTCGGCATCTGGCGCATCTCCGAACTTAACCTCAACATCAGCTTCTGGAACGCCGCCAGTTGGCGCGTCATCATGGTCATCGGCATGCCCTTCCTCTTCGTGCCCATCAGCGTCATGTCCTATGTCGGCGTCCCTCAGGAGAAAAACAACGAGGTCTCCGGCCTCACTGCCCTTGCCCGCAACATCGGCGGCAGCCTCGGAATCTCCTTCATCAGCACCATGCTGGTGCGCCACGCTCAGGTGCACCAGAACTTCCTCGCCGCCCACGTCTATCCCGGCTCAGCCAACTTCCGCCTGCTCAACGGCGGACTCGACCGCATGATGCAAACCCAGGGCTACTCTTCCGCCAGTGCCGCCAGCCATTCCATGGCTCGCACCTATGACATGATGGTCCAGCAGGCCAATACCCTCGCCTACATCGACACCATCCACACTCTCGTAATTCTCACCGTCTGTCTTATCCCCATCGGCTACTTGATGAAGAAGCCTCGCTTTCGATCGAGGACAGCTGCCCCGGTGGAATAGCGCATACTGGGTATCTGCTTTACTCAAATCACCAGAATTCCTCGTGGTCGTCGCTTACGTATTTGTAAATAAAGTGTTTATCGTCTCAGCACTACGCTTTATGGAGTCTGCTTGACGGGCTGCTCGTAAAATATGCATCTTGCTTTTACCGTGAACATGGCTGCACTTACTGCACCTGTTGCATTTATTTCATCTGTATGGCATACTCAATTCAGGAGGATCTCCCTATGGTCGCCGCTCTTACTATCCCCCATCGTCAGTTCGCCCCCTCGGCACTTGAGGCATCACTGGCTCGCGATTCAGGCCGCCGCTTGTCGCCCTATGCGCGGAGGGGCAGGTCTTTATCCGTGCGTGTCCTCGATGCGGAACTAGAGCAGCCGCTTGAACTGCCGGCCGGCGCAGTTTCCCTTTTGATGAACATTCTCGAAACGATGGCGGCAGGGCAGGGCGTCGTCCTGATCCCCGAGAACGCCGAGCTAACCACCGTGCAGGCGGCAAGCGTGCTTAACGTCTCCCGCCCCTACCTCATCAAACTGCTGGAAGATAACGCTATTCCGTATCGCAAGGTTGGCAAGCATCGCCGCATCCGCATGGAAGACGTGATGGCGTACAAGACTCGCATTGATCGTGAGCGCGAGGCTGTTCTCGATCAGCTCACTTTAGAGGCGCAGCAAAACGATATGGGGTATTCGCGTCGATGAGCCAATACACAGCACTTCTGGACGCCAATGTGCTGTATCCTGCGCCGTTGCGCGATCTGCTTATGCAACTCGCCCTCATGGACATGTTTCATGCGAAATGGACTGCCGATATTCACAGAGAGTGGATCGAGTCTCTGCTTGAGAACGAGCCGCATCGCGAGCGGATCGTTCTTGAGCGGACGCGCGACCTTATGGACAGAAACATTCGTGACTGCTTGGTGACAGGATATGAGCATTTGATTGCATCCCTGACCTTGCCGGATCCTGACGATCGTCATGTGCTGGCCGCCGCGATCGTAGGTCGCTGCGACGTGATTGTGACGCTGAACCTGAAAGACTTTCCGAACGAAGCACTTGCTCCCTTCGGCATCGAAGCGCAACATCCATTCCAGGGACGCCGCACCACCAGTCATGAACGGATGACGGGCGTGCCCTGGGATGCCTCTTACCGCGTAGGTCATGCGCCCTGGGACATAGGCCGGCCGCAGCCGGCAATCGCACGCGTGGTCGCTGAAGGCGGCATTCGCGGTCCGGTTCTCGACGCGGGCTGCGGAACCGGCGAAAACTCCCTTCACGTGGCCTCGCTGGGATTCACGGTTTTGGGCGTTGACGTGGCTGAAACCGCGCTGGCGATGGCGCGGGAGAAGGCCAAAGCTCGTGGCATTGCGGCTGAGTTTGCCTCAGCCGACGCGCTCCATCTCGAGCATCTGGGGCGCAAGTTCGACACTGTATTGGATTGCGGTCTCTTTCACACCTTCGATGCCGCCGAGCGGCCGCTTTACGTGGCCAGTCTGGCCTCGGTGGCTGAGAGCGGTGCAACACTCTACATCCTGTGCTTCAGCGACCAGGGTCCCGTCACCGGCCCGCATCCCGTCCGTGAGCAGGATCTGAGAGCGGAGTTCAGTTCCACCGCTGGCTGGAGTGTCGCCGCCATCCAGCCCGATCGGATTCACACCAGATTCCACCCGACCGGCGCTCCGGCTTGGTTCGCAACCATCCAGCGAATCTAGCCGGAACTGGTTGCATGAATAGGTTTTTGAAAGGGCACGACTTGAGTCGTACCGCAGAAGATCAATAAGACTGCGGGCTTTAGCCCCTGAGGGACGTTCTTTGGGGATTTGCGATCATTTGTGCATCCAGTTCTAGTAAGACTGGCCGGTCCCGTGAAAGCTCCCGTTGCAGACCATACGTGGCTACCGGTTTCCCGATTGCATTTTTCAACCTGGCGTTCACAATCCCCGGCATACCCGCCGATAGCATGAAAGCCGGGAACCCACTGCGGCTACTTCAAATACGCCCGCACCAGGTCGATCAGGTCCTCGGCCAGTTCCGGCGCAATCTGTTCCTTGGATCCATCGGTCAGATGAAAGCGAATATGCGTCTCCAGAACCTCGCCCATCAGCGCATTCACGCCCCCGCGCACCGCGGCCAGCAGCATCAACTGGTCCCCGCAGTCACCGTCGGAGGTCAGCGAGCGCTCGATTGCGTCCATTTGTCCGCGCAGCTTCTTCACCCGCTGCACCATCTTTATGGTTTCCCGTTCGTGGTGCGCCATGTTGCTCCTCTTTCTGGTTGACAATACCCACCCCCGGTATGGTACCTATCCAGTGGGGGTAGCGTTCCTCACCTGCCATCCTAACTCCCCCTGCCATCCTCTCGCGAAAGGTTTCTCAATGCTCCGCCGCCGCGCCAACTTCGTCTCCCTCGCAGCTGCCATCTTCCTAGCTGCGGCCGCCCCGGCCGGCGCCCAATCCTTCTTCAATCTGCCTTCCGCCCCGGAACCGCAAACCACGATCCCCGTCCTCGCCGGTTCTCTCTCGAATCCCCAGCTCACCCCCGGTAAACCCGGTAAGTCCGTTCCCCAGGCTGAGCCGCAACTCGCCGCCAAACCCTCCGATCCCGTGCTGACCATGTTCCCCCACCCTGAAGCCGCGCAATGGTGGCTCTCCGGCCAGACCAACATCATTTACCAGGGACGCCTGCCCTTCCACTCCCCTTACCAGGGCCCCCACAGTTTCCGTAATTCAGCCGAGTACAAGGTCTCTGAGGTCGGCACGTTCTACTCCGCCTGGCGCCCTACCCACTCCGTGCGCTTCAACACTGACCTGATCTTCGATCTGGAAGCCGCCCTGGGACGCGGACTGAGCCAGGCCCTGGGGCTTGCCGGCGAGCCCAACCTCGACGTGGTGCGCAACCCCTATCTCAGCATCGATCCGTATCCCGCCCGATACCAGATCCACCAGCTCATCGGCCTTACCGATCAGACCGTCTCCCAGGATCCCGATTTCTTCTCGCTCGCCGCCGAGGTCCCCGCCCGTCGCATCGAGTTCCGCCTGGGCAAGATGACCCTCCCCGACTTCTTCGACGTAAACGACGTCGGCTCCGACTCCCACCTCCAATTCATGAACTGGACCGTGGACAACAATGGCGCCTGGGACTATGCCGCCGACACTCGCGGCTACACACTGGGCGGCATGGCAGAGTACGACGACCATATCTGGAGCCTGCGCTACGGCCTCTTCGCCATGCCCATCATCGCCAACGGCATCGACTTGGACTGGGCCTTCAGCCGCGCCCGCGCCCACAATGGCGAATTCGAGCTGCGCAAAGGCGTTCTGCCCGGCCAGAAAGGCGCGCAGCGAATCCTCTTCTATGCCAACCGCGCCCACATGGGCGTTTACCGCGAGGCCGTCCAGGCTTATCTTGCCGGCACCGACCCTACGCCCGCCATAACTGCCCACGAGCATTTCGGCGCTCTCAAGTACGGCTTTGGCTACAACACGGAGCAGGACATCACCGGCAATCTGCGCGCCTTCGGCCGCTTCGGCTGGAACGAGGGCCAGCATGAGTCCTTTGCCTACACTGAGGTTGATCAAACCGTCGAACTCGGCGGCGATTACTACATGCGCCGCATTCATCGCCCCGACGACAAGTTCGGCATCGCCTTCGTCTCTAACGCCATCAAGCGCGACCACCAGAATTACTTGAAGTACGGCGGCCTCGGCTTCCTTCTCGGCGATGGCAAACTGAACTACGGCCGCGAGAACATCGTCGAAGGCTACTACACCTGGCACGCCTGGCGCGGTCTTTACAATTCGGTCGATATCCAGAGCATCGTGAACCCCGGCTACAACCGCGACCGCGGTCCCGTCTGGGCGGTCGGATCGGTGCGCGCCCACGTCGATTTTTAATAGCCAAGGACCTTCAAAAATCATATCAAGATATCAAGATATGTTGATGCTATTACCTTCTGGTGAACCCAGTGTCGTTACCGTTACATCACGATATGTTGATGATGGTTTTGGGGCATTCTTGCCCACTTGGTGACCGCTCGAACTACCTGCCGGCAGGCTGGGACGACTGCGGCGTCTCGCCCGACAGGTCCACGATGACCTCGCCCGGCTTGGCATAGCGCAGCTTTTCTCGCGCTTCGTGCTCAATTGCATCGGGATCGGACTTCAGCCTCTCAACCCGAGTGCGAAGACGCTCGTTCTCCTGGTCGAGATCCTGGATCTCCTTCTGCAATTCCTTGTCCTCGGTGCGCTTCTGCTCCCAACTGGAGAGCCCATGCTTGCCGTTGACCACGTGCCAGCCCAGTAACAACGCAAGCCCGATGACAACGGCGGTGCCCGCCGACCGCCATAAACGCCTCGTCCAATCCCATGCACTCCTCGGCGCTGGATCGGCCGTCGCGGCCTCATCTGGCGGATCAACACGAGACTCAAGTTTGGACTTCTCTTCCGTCATTGAATCCACAAGTCCCTTTTCTTTGTCCCTTGTCCCTATTCTCTATTCCCTGTTCCCTGCAGTGACTACCCCATCACAAACTGTTCCGCGGCCGTGCGCAGCGCCTGCGTGTCCTGTTCGCTGCGAGCCTCGGTGTAAGCGCGCACCACCGGCTCGGTCCCGCTTAGCCGGTAGCAGACCCAGGAGCCGTCGTCCAAAATCAGCTTCAGCCCGTCGGTGCGCACAATTTCTTTCACCTTGCGCCCGCCCAGCTCGGTGGGATCAAGCTTCAATCTCTCAGTGAATCGGGCCTTGATCTCCGGCGTCAAGCGGAAGTTCTCCCGCACCGGGTAGTAGGAACCTACTTTGCCAAACAGTTCCCGAAGCTGCACGCCAAGGCTCTTGCCGCGGACGGCCACCATTTCGGTCACCAGCAGGCCGGCTATCACGCCGTCCTTTTCCGGCACGTGGCCGCGAATCGTCAGCCCCGCCGACTCCTCGCCGCCAATCGCAATCTTGTCTTCGTTGATCAGCTCGCCGATGTACTTGAACCCCACCGGCGTCTCGTACAACGGAACCTTGTGGTGCTCGGCCAGCGCGTTCACCAGGTTCGTGGTCGCCACGCTTTTGGCCACGCCGTTGCGCCAGCCGCGCGTCTCCACAAGGTAGTCGAACAGCAACGCGATGATGTAGTTCGGCTGGATGAACGTGCCATCCTGGTCGAGTATCCCGAACCGGTCGGCGTCACCGTCTGTCGCAATCCCGATGGCCGCTCCCAACTGCTTCATCTGCTCTCGCGCCTTGTCCAGCAATTCGCCGTCAGGCTCCGGCGCGTGCCCGCCGAAGAGCACGTCGCGGTAGTCGTGAACCGTGTCCACCTTCACGCCAGCCTGCCGCAAAATGTGGCACGAGTAGCCGCGCCCCGCGCCCCAGAACGGATCGTAGACCACCTTGATCCCCGACTTCGCGATGGCCTTCAAGTCCACCAGCTCCGCCAGCCGCTTCAGGAACGGCTCCTTCACGTCCACCGTTTCAAAACCGCCCGCTGGCGCGTCGGCCTGCAGAATCTTGGCCCCTGTGTCGACAATCCGGTTCACCGCCGCCTCAATCTGCCGTGTCACCTCCGGCAGCGCTGGCGCGCCGTCCGGCGTTGAATACTTGATTCCGTTGTATTCCGGCGGATTATGCGAAGCGGTGAAGTTGATGGAGCCGGAGGTTTTGAGCATGCGCACGGCGTAGGCGATAGCCGGCGTGGGCGCAGGCTCGGAGATCACTACCGGTGTCACGCCCGCGCCGGAAAGCACTCGCGCCGCCGTATCCACAAAGCTCTCGCCCAGAAAGCGCGGATCGCGCCCCACCAGAACCCGGTGCGGCTTGGGTAGCGTCTTCACATACTCCGCGATTCCCGCCGCGGCCAGCCGAATGTTGGCTACCGTGAACTCATCGGCCACAATTGCCCGCCAGCCGGACGTGCCGAACTTGATTGCGCTGGGCATTTTTGCTCTCCCTTCGTGCGCTTGCTCTGATGCAAGAATCCATACTCAGCGATGCCGCTTGGCCTGAGCAAGCGTGGAGCACCACGTCCTACAATACTGGCGATGATTGCATATGAAACCGACGCCCGCATCGTCCTGACCACCGCCGCCAGTCGCGAAGAAGCCGAGCGCCTGGCCAACACCCTGGTCGAGGAGCGCCTCGCCGCCTGCGCCACCTTGATCCCCGGCGCCCAATCCGTCTACCGCTGGGAAGGTAGAATTGAATTGTCAGCCGAGACCCTTCTTCTACTCAAAACAGAGGCCGGCCGGCTGGCTGAGCTTGAGGCTCGCCTTCACACCCTGCACATCTACACTACCCCGGAATTCCTCGTCCTGCGAGTCGACGCCGGCAGCCGGGCTTACCTGGAATGGCTCGCCGCCAGCCTTCTGCCAGCCTGATTCAATTTTGGGAATCGCGTCCCACAAAGGTAACATGTCCAAAGTTATACACATTTGTTATGCTTCCCTGATTAGCGGTACTCTCCCCGTCTGCCATCAACCTCGGCCACGGGCAACTGAATTCCGCCCGCAACGCCATTTGCTGCCGAGCGGGAACCAGAGCCGGAACTCACGGCCAGAACGGAGCTCACGTTGAGTCCCATGCGCTGGATGTTGTTCGCATTCCTGGTCTCGTTCGTCGCCCTCCTGGCGGCAGCGGCGGGTTTGGCGATCCACATCAGGCGCGAACGGGGCAAACGCCGCGAACGAGGGTTGGAGACCGGCAAGGCCGAGGATCCGGAGACCGAGGAAGTGCCATGAACAACGAATTCCCCACGCGCGCCGCCCAAGCCGGAAATTCGGCGCTTGATCCCGTCGCCGCACAGCTTTTCGCCTGGATACGGTCCATATTCGTCGTCGTCAGCGGCAGCCTCTTTGTCGCCGTCTGCGCCCACATCACGCTTCCCCTCACCATCACTCCGGTGCCCATCACGCTGCAGGATTTTGCCGTCATGGCGCTGGCGCTGCTCATCGGACCAAGGCTGGTGATGTTCACCATGCTTGCCTACCTCGCTGAAGGCGCTGCCGGTCTGCCGGTGTTCGCGCCCGGCTTCATGGGTCTCTCCGGGGTCGCCCACATACTGGGCCCCACCGGCGGTTACCTGATGGCCTACCCCACCATGGCCGTCGTTATTTCTTACCTCTGGCGGACCGGCGATCGGTCCTATCTTGGCGCGCTGGTCAGCGCCGGCGCCGGAAATGTCATCCTCCTCACCCTGGGAGGGCTTTGGCTGGGTCTCAACACTCATGTTTCTCCGCAGGCCGTTATCGCCGAAGGCGTAATGCCGTTCCTTCCCGGAGACGCCATCAAGGTCGCGATGGCCGCCTTTGTCGGCTACGAATGGTACCGCATGTGCCCCGCACCACGCCGCCCGTTGCCCACCATCAACGCACCCTCCGATTCGGATTGGAGCGGCCAGGATTAGTCCGCCATTGGTTCCGGACTCTTCAAAAAGGGACCGGACGGCGCGGCCACCTGCGGCTCCGCAAACTCCGCCGCCCTGCCTGTTAGTCTTGAATGTGAAATGACTCCTCCTTTCGTGAGCAACCAGCCATCCGGGCCTGGCGTAGCCTCCAGCGCGCGCGAAATCTCCATTGCCCACAGCCCCGACTCTGACGACGCCTTCATGTTTTATGGCCTGGCAACAAACAAGGTTCGCGTGCCCGGCTACCGCTTTACCCACACCCTCTGCGACATCGAAACCCTGAACCTCCGGGCCCGCGACGAAGCGTTTTTCGACGTCACCGCCGTCAGCTTCCATGCGTATCCCTTTATCCAGGACAACTACGCGCTCATGGGCTGCGGGGGCAGCGTCGGCGAGGGCTACGGGCCCATGGTGGTCTCCAGCAAAAAGCTAAAGCCCGAACACTTGTCTGAGGTTAAGTTGGCCGTCCCCGGCACCTTGACCACCGCGTACCTTGCCCTCAAGGTCTTCAACCCGGCCATCGAAACCGAGGTTGTGCCCTTCGACCAGATCATCCCAGCCATTCTCGCCGGCAAGTACGATGCCGGACTCATTATCCATGAAGGCCAGCTGACGTACTCCTCCAGCGGCCTCTATAAGGTCCTCGACCTGGGCGTCTGGTGGCGCGAAACCACCGGCCTTGTCCTGCCGCTGGGCGGCAACGCCATCCGCCGCTCTCTGGGAACCGAAGCGCACAAAGTCATCTCCAAGGCGATCCGCGACTCCATCCAGCACGCCCTCGACCACCGCGAACAGGCCCTCGAGTACGCCATGCAGTTCGCCCGCGACCTGGACCCGAACCTGGCCAATCGCTTCGTAAGCATGTACGTAAACGAGCGCACGCTCGACTATGGCCCCGACGGCCGCGAAGCCATCCGCAAGCTGCTTGAGCTGGGTTACGAGCGCGGTATCATCCCCATCAAGCCGCAGGTCGACTTCGTCGATTAGTGCGGATAGGGGCTAAAGCAAACCAGGATATGTCAGGACTCCACGGAATATGAGTCATAAGGACTCCCTCATCCGGCGTCCGCCACGTAAAGATTCTCTAATCTCCGCCGATGCATCCTGCACAGGGCCAATTCAGGATGCACAGCAATCCCCAACTCAGCTTTGTCCTCGCCTCCGCCGAGCCTGCTCTGCTCGCCAGCGCGGAAGCAGTCCTTGAAGCCATTGGGGCGCGGGTGCGCGTGGCGCTGACATCTGAAACCGCGCTCAAAACCATCCTCGATGAGCCACCAAGCCTTGCCCTCATCGACGCGCGCCTGCCCGGAATGGAACTGGGCCGGCTGCTGGCGGCCGTGCGCGCCGATGCCGCCGCCCGCTTCCCCATTGTCCTGTTTTCGGACACAGTCTCGGAAGAGCTGAAGGACCGGCTCGCCGAGGGAGTGATTGACGACGTGGTAGCGCCGGACGCCGGACCCGGCTGGCTCTGTCTTCGCATCGAACTGGCGCTGCGCACCTCAGAGCGCGACCAGGAGCTGCAACAATTGCGCGACCAGAATGCTCAGGATGCCGAACATGATCCGCTCACCGGCACGTACAACCGCAACGCGCTGATGCGATCGCTCTTCCGCGAGACGGACCGGGCGCAGCGGATGAACACAGACCTGTGCCTGATCCTGTTCGATATAGACGACTTCGGTCACTGGAATGCGCGGCTGGGCGCCGCCGCCTGCGATCAGCTGCTGGCCAAGGTGGTGGAGCGGGTGGGAAGGCTGCTGCGCACATACGATCTGCTGGGCCGGGTGGGCAAAGACGAATTCCTCGCGGCCCTGCCGGGGTGTAGCGCCATGAATGGCGTCACCCTGGCCGAACGCATGCGCGCGGAAGTCTTCGGCGAGCCGTATGCGGCGGCGGGGCGGATGGCACGGCTGACGGCTTGCTTTGCGGTGGTCCCTACCCGGGGCCGCTCGCCGGTGGTGGTCCTGCGGGAGGCCGAGGATATGCTGCGCCTGGCCAAGACGGACGGTCCGGATTCGATCCAGTGTGCGGGCGGCTACCCCGGCCGCGACCTGGATGATCCTAATCAGCGAGTCTGGGGCCAGCTATCGCAACCGCCTGCGACATTCGACGTGTGAATCGGAAGGAGGCGGGGGTCTTAACCCCCGCATAAGCCTCAAAAAATGGGGGGGCTTTAGCCCCGAAAGATCGCCCGGATTCAAAACGCAGATAAAACAGCGTTCGAGGTTTTCGGATCAAGGTCCAGGAAACTCTGAAAAACCTCGTTCGACAAGATCCGTCCGCGAGCCGTGAGTCGGATCCGTGAGCCTGCGCGCTCCAGCAGGCCGTCATCGATGAGCCCGGCGACGGCTTCCAGGGCTGGAGCAACGAGAGCCGGACCGAACTCCGCTCCGAGCTCGGCCGGATCAACGCCCGCGTTCAGGCGCAGACCCAGGAACCAGGCTTCCTCGTGCCGGCGGGCCTGGTCGAGTCGTTCCGTTTCGGCCGCCTCTCGGTTTTCGAGGTAGGTTCTTAAGTCGGCAGTGGTGGTGGCGCGGAACAGATCCGCGCCAGCCTCTGTTGCTCCTGCGGCGTACAGCGCCGAGGAGGCATCCAGCCCGAGCCCGAGGTACGGTCTGCGCTGCCAATAACGCAGATTGTGTCGGGATTCGAAGCCCGGAAGCGCAAAATTGGAGATTTCGTACTGGGCC
The DNA here is from genome assembly GCA_963788435.1 of uncultured Acidobacteriota bacterium. Taxonomy (GTDB): domain Bacteria; phylum Acidobacteriota; class Terriglobia; order Terriglobales; family Acidobacteriaceae; genus Telmatobacter. Next base: position 68,652 of record CAWBIG010000032.1, read on the forward strand.
AGCCCTGCGGCGGCCAACTGTTCGATGGCGGCCTCGTACATGCGGACCATGGCGTCGTCAGAAGGAACGAGGCCGGCGCGGTAGCGAATGCCGCCGGAAAGCAGTTCGCGGCCGAGACGGGAGTCCTCATCGACCTCGAGCATGTAAACACTGGAATGGGGAACGCCTGCCTGGGAGAGAACCGCGAGCGACTCATTCCACGAAGCGAAGGTCTGGCCGGCGAGTCCCGCGATCAAGTCCAGGTTAATGTTGGATATGCCGGCGGCACGGAGACGGCCGAGATCGCCCAGTACGACTTCGCGCGAGTGTAGGCGCCCGCTGGCATGCGACTCTGAGTCCACGAAGGACTGGACCCCGAGGCTGATGCGGTTCACGCCGGCTTCCACCAGTGCTTCAAGGGTGGCCTGCGGGAGCTGCCCGGGCGCGCACTCCATCGTGATTTCCGCGTCCGGGTAAAGCTCGAAATGGGCCCGCAACGTGGCGAAGAGCTTTCGAATCAGCGCAGCAGAGAGCAGAGACGGTGTACCGCCGCCAAGATAGACCGTGTCAACGAGGCGGGGAAGACCGGCGCCGATCCCGCTGGCCCATCCCCGCGCCAGGTTCATGTCCTCGATGAGCCGGTCAACATAACGCTCATGCTCGGCGGCGGGAAAAACGCCCGAGGCAAAATTGCAATAAGTGCACTTGGAACGGCAAAAAGGGATGGAAAAATACAGTCCCAGCGCATTGTTCCGCATCCATGACATCGAGAGTATCTTTTCATTCTTTCGTGGCAATAGGCCAGGCGCGAGGTTCGAAAACGAGGGACCTTTAGCTCCGGATGAACCCACATTGGGTTACCCACGGGTTCGGTTCCCTGGAATAAGCGTCCGGTTTCCGGGCCAGAAACAGAGAGCGAGGGGTGGTTTGGGCGATTTCACATTAAATGAGGCGGTACTGGTGGATGATGGACGGAGGAGTGCGGGATTGAAGGTCTGGCCAGTACTGGGCATCGCGCTTCTGCAGGTCTTTTTAGGATTGGCGCACTGGTTTCTGTTTCTTACCGTGATTCACTTTTTCCCCGTCGGCGGCTCCGCAAGAGTGGCGCTGGGAACGGCGTTGTTGGTGCTGGCCGTCAGCTTTGTGGCCGCATCCATCTGGAGCTTCCGCCAGACAAACATCCTGGTCAGGGTGATGTACAAGGCGGCCGCCGTATGGCTTGGCTTCCTGAACTTCTTTTTCTGGGCGGCATGCCTGTGCTGGCTGGCGGGCCTCGGTTTGTGGCTGGCGCGACAGGACACCGCAACGGCGCGGCTGGTAGTGGGAATCTCGCTCTTCGGATTGGCATTCCTTGTGGGGCTGTACGGGCTGGCCAATGCGCGCCGCATCCGGGAACGGCGAGCGACGGTTGAGCTTCGTGGACTTCCACCAGCCTGGGAGGGGCGGACGGGGCTGCTGGTGAGCGATCTGCACCTTGGGCATGTGAATGGATCGAGTTTTGCGGCGCGGATCGCGCGGATTGCACAGCGGCTGAATCCGGACATTTTGTTCATTGCAGGGGACCTCTTCGACGGCTCAAAAATAGACCCAAAGAGCCTTGCCGAACCGTTGTTCAAGCTGGCGCCGCCTCTTGGCGCTTATTTCTGCGGAGGGAATCACGAGGACTTCGGCGACCGGGCCGAGTTCGAACGCACCCTCCGTAATGCGGGCATCCGAGTGCTTAACAACGAGCGGGTGAACGTGGACGGGCTGGATGTGATCGGCGTGTCGTACCGCGACGCCTCCCATCCCATACATCTGCGAACGTTCCTCGACGGGCTGGCGCTGAACGGCGCCGCCAGCGTGCTGTTGAATCACGTACCCAGCCGGCTGCCGATCGTGGAGCAGGCAGGCGTCAAACTGCAGCTCTCAGGCCACACCCATGGAGGGCAGATAGCCCCGTTTACCTGGTTCACGCGGCGGGCCTTCGGCCGGTATACCTACGGATTGCAATGGTTTGGGCGGATGCAGGTGCTCACGTCAAGCGGCGCAGGAACGTGGGGACCGCCAATGCGTGTGGGCTCGGAGCCCGAGGTGGTGCTGATTACGTTTGCCAGTTCATAGCTCACAGTTTGCAGCTCGCAGCTCGTGGTTTGTCGATCCCAGGCCGCTGTCTGGCTGACGGCTTGATACCGGCGTGATCCAGTTCGCCAAGCGGTGTGACGTACGTCGCAGGGGCTGTAGCGGGTCGGGGCATAGGATTCATTACGGGCATTGCCCACCCTGAAGGAGGGTTTTCTCGTGTCAACCACCATTTCGGCTCCCAAAACATCGCGTCCCAAGGTGCTGCGTACGCACCGTTCGGGGTATTCGCTGCTGCTGCATCCGCTCCTGAACAAGGGAACTGCGTTCACTGAGAAGGAGCGGGATGAATTTGGCCTGCACGGGCTGCTGCCTCCTCACATTGGGACTCTGGAAGACCAGCGGGAACGGCGGAAGCGGGCGCTGGATGATACCCCCACTGCCTTTGGGAAATACGCGTTGATGCGCGATCTTCAGGACAGCGATGAGACCCTGTTTTACTCGCTGATGACGCACAACGTGGAGGAGCTGCTGCCGATCGTGTACACCCCGGCCGTGGGCGAGGGGTGTCAGCGTTTTTCAGAGATCTGGCGCAAGCCGCGGGGATTGTTCCTGAGCTATCCCAACCGCCATCTGATGGACCAGATGCTGGCCGACCGGCGCTACGACTGCATTCGCTGCATCGTGGTGAGCGATGGCGAGCGCATCCTCGGCCTCGGCGACCAGGGCGCGGGCGGCATGGGCATTCCCATCGGGAAGATGGCGCTGTACACGGCGCTGGGGGGATCCCGCCGGAGCACTGTTTGCCGATCCTGCTCGATGTCGGCACTGACAATGAGGCGCTGCTCAAGAATCCGTTCTACATCGGCTGGCAACACCACCGGGTGCGCGGGTCGGAATACGAAGAGTTCATCGAGACGTTTGTGCGCGCGGTCCAGCGCCGCTGGCCGCAAATTCTGCTGCAGTGGGAAGATTTCGCGGGCGAAAACGCGATTGCCATCCTGAAGAAGTACCGCGACCAGCTCTGCACATTCAACGACGACATCCAGGGAACGGCTGCGGTGACCACGGGAACACTGATGGCGGCTGTGGCTGCTACCGGAGTGCCCCTGAAGGACCAGCGGATAGCCATGTTCGGATCGGGCTCGGCGGGCGTGGGAATCACCGAACTGCTGGTGGCCGCGCTCGAGGAGCAAGGGCTGACCCAAGCCGAAGCACGGAGCCGGATCTATGCCTTCAACCGTCATGGACTGCTGGTGGAAGGCGATCCGGCCATGCGCTCCAGCCAGGCACCGCTGGCCCGCAAGCGCGACGAAGTGGCCGGCTGGAATGTGACTGGACCGGGAACCGGACCTATTTCGCTGCTGGACACCGTGCGCAACGCAAAGATCACCGTTCTGGTGGGCGTCTCAGCGCAAGCGGGAACATTTACCGAGGAGATTGTGCGCGAAGTGGGCAGAAACACGGAACGCCCGGTGATATTCCCCCTGTCGAACCCCACTTCAAAGAGCGAAGCCACGCCGGAAGACGTCCTGCGCTGGACCGAAGGGCGCGCACTTGTGGCTACAGGCAGCCCTTTTGCACCTGTGGAAGTAAATGGGCGGCCGGTGCCGATTTCGCAGTGCAATAACTCGTTTGTATTTCCGGGGATTGCGCTGGGCACGCTGGTGGCGCAGGCGCGCCGGGTCAGCAACGGCATGATCATGGCCGCCGCAAAGGCGCTCGCCGGGCTGTCGCCGGCAAGTGCCAGACCGGACGGTGCGCTGCTGCCCCCAGTTGGCGAGTCGCGCAAGGTGGCCCTGGCGGTAGCGGAGGCCGTGGGCAAGGCAGCAATCGCCGAGGGCCTTTCGGACCTGGGAGATTCAACCTGTCTTATTGAGGATTTGCACGCTTACGTCTGGGATCCGGTGTACCTGCCGTACGAGAGGGTGGATTAACGAAAAGCAGCAGGTTAGCAGAATTGGCGGTGTTAGGTTTGTCGGTCCAGTTGGATTCCTGCTATAATGTAGCCACGTTTCTACATGGAGGCAGCAGATGTCGGCCACAACCTTTTCGAGCCGGGAATTCAACCAGGGCACGAGTCGGGCCAAGAAAGCTGCCGAAAAGGGACCCGTGATCATCACGGATCGCGGCCGGCCCTCACATGTGCTTCTCTCGATCGACGAATTCAGGAAGTTGACGTCAAATCGGCCGAGCATCGGCGAAATGCTGGCTATGGACAACGCCGATTCTGTCGAATTTGAGCCGCCAAGGCTCGGAGATGAGTTTCCGGTTCCGGCAGACCTCGGATGAACTATCTTGTGGACACAAACGTGGTCTCCGAGTTGCGGAATCGCGCAAAGGCAAACGCCGGGGTCATCGCGTGGGAGTCAGGCGTTGACTCTTCATCGGTTTTCTTGTCTGTGATCTCCGTGCTTGAGCTGGAAACGGGAACGCAGTCGATGGAGCGGCGGGACGCTCGCCAGGGAACGGAATTGCGCAGATGGCTTGACACCCGTGTTCTGCCCAGTTTCGAGAGCCGCATACTTCCGATCGACTTGCAAACCGCCCTGCGTTACGCTGGACTGCACGTTCCAAATCGACGCTCGTACAGGGATGCGCTGATTGCCGCAACTGCTTTGGTACACGGGATGACGGTGGTTACGCGCAACGTGGCTGATTTTGCGCCAACAGGCGTGCGGGTACTTAATCCGTGGGACATGTAATCAAACCCGATGGTAATCAGACATTTTCGCTGATCGGATGATGCCATAGCCTGGCTCCGATGACCGCTACGCTCTCCCGCCAAACTCCCGCGTCTCCGTATACACCCTCACCCGCTCGCCCGGCTCGATGAAGAACGGCACCCGGATCTCAATCCCCGTTTCCAGTTTGGCCGCCTTCGTGGCCCCACCCGACGCCGTCGAGCCCTTGATCGCGGGCTCCGTGTACTCCACCTTCAGCTCCACCTGCTGCGGCAACTCGATCCCGATCGGGTTCCCGTTGAACTTGTCCAGCCGGATCACCAGGCCGTCCACCAGGAAATCAAGCGCGTCGCCGAGCTTGTCCTTCCCCAGCGCGATGGTCTCGAACGTCGATTGATCGAGGAAGTACGATCCGTCCGCGTCGCTGTAAAGGTAGGAAGCCTCGACTGTCTCGAGGTCCGGTTCTTTGAACTTCTCGCCCGCCTTGAAGGTCTTGTCGAAGACGGCACGGGTAAGCAGATTGCGCATCTTCAGCCGCACCAGGGTCTGGCCTCCGCGCGCGGTGGGCGTGGAGACCTCGACGTCGAGGCAGTAGTACGGCGTATTCTCGTACTCGAAATACATTTTGCGCTTGATCTCGATGGCATCAATCAGGGCAGGCATGGTTCTCCCAGGTTCACCTTTCGCAGTTTACTTTCCACCACTGTTCCCCATGGTAAACGGAGGGGCGAACCATAATTTTTGTAAATGGCGGCCGATCCCACTTGCCCCGAACGCACGCGGCATAGTTGAATGAGAAGTTCCATTCAATCGATTTAGCTCGGGGGTCAAAAAATGAAGACGAGTGCAGGAAATCTGCGGTTCTGGCTGCCCATGGCGGCATTGTGTGCGATGTTGGGTGCGGCGAATCAGGGGGCGGCGCAGTGGCGGAGGCCAGCGCCCACCGGTCCGTGGATGAATACTGCTCTGTCGCCGGACGAGCGCGCGGATCTGGTCCTCAAGCAGATGACGCTCGATGAGAAAATCGCGCTGCTGCACGGCGTGGGCATGCCAACCGACGATCCAGTGACCCCGCAGAATGCGGCCTCGAACCGCGGCGTGGGCTATACACAGGGCGTGCCCCGTCTCGGAATTCCCGGCATCGACATGAGCGATGCGGCGTACGGCGTGCGTTCGAGCGGCGTAAACGGGCGCTACTCCACCGCCCTGCCCGCCAACGTGGCCGCCGCGGCAAGCTGGGATCCCGACGCGGCCTATGAATACGGCAAGCTTATCGGCACCGAACTGCGCGCCCAGGGGTTCAACATGACCCTCGGCGGCGGCGTGGACATCACCCGCGAACCGCGCAACGGCCGCACGTTCGAGTACCTCGGCGAGGATCCCATCCTGGCGGGAAACCTGGTGGCACGGCTGATTGAAGGCACTCAGTCGCAACACGTCATCGGCGACATCAAGCACTACGCCTTCAACGACCAGGAGACGGCGCGAAACAGCGTCAACGTGGTCATCGACAAGCGAGCTGCGCACGAGTCCGACCTGCTGGCCTTCGAGATCGGCGTCGAGAAAGGCCATCCCGCCGCAGTGATGTGCAGCTACAACAAGGTGAACGGAGATTATGCCTGCGAGAACCAGTGGCTGCTGAAGGACGTGTTGAAGACGGAGTGGAAGTTCCCCGGTTTTGTGCTTTCGGACTGGGGCGGAACGCATTCCACAGAGAAGGCCTCGGCTGCGGGATTGGACAACGAGGAGCCGGGTTGGGGCTTCTTCGGCGATAAATTCAAGGCTGCCGTGGAGGCCGGCAGAATCTCGCAGGCGGAGCTGGACGATCACGTGCACCGGATCCTGCGCTCGATGTTTGCCGTCGGAGTTATCGATTATCCCCGCGACCGCTTCGTGGTGGATCCGTTTGCGGGATTTGAGACCGCGCGCAAGATCGAAGAGGCCAGCATTGTCCTGCTGAAAAACAAGGACAGGGTGTTGCCATTGCACGCCGCAACGGTGAAGTCGATTGCGGTGATCGGCGCCCACTCTGATGTAGGGATGATTTCAGGCAGCGGCTCGGCGCAGGTGGACCCCATCGGCGGCAATGCCATCATGCCTCCGGGCAAGGGGCAGACGCGGTGGCTGGAGCAAGTCTGGTTCCCCACCTCGCCGCTGAAGGCTATTGAGGCGCGGGCGCCGCATGCCAAGGTGACCTACGATCCGGGCGCGGACCCGGACGCCGCAGCCACAGCGGCCAAGGGCGCGGACGTTGCCATCGTGTTTGCCTACCAGTGGGAGAGCGAGGGCATGGACCTGCCCACGCTGGCGCTGCCGCACTACAAGCTGGACGGCAAGGACGTGGACCAGGACGCGATTGTGGCGGCCGTCGCCAAGGCCAATCCCCATACCATTGTGGTCCTGGAAACCGGAAGCCCCGTCCTGATGCCCTGGGTCAAGGGGCCGGCAGCCATCCTGGAAGCGTGGTACAGCGGCTCGGATGGCGCCGACGCGCTGGGCAATGTTCTCTTCGGAACCGTGAATCCCAGCGGCAAGCTGCCCAACACGTTTCCGCTGAACGACGCCGACCTGCCGCATCCGGTCATCGTCAAGCCGCCGGTGAACCGCGATTACGATGAGGGCGTCAAGGTCGGCTACAAATGGTATGACGCCGAGCACAAGCCGGTGCTGTTCCCGTTCGGCTACGGGCTCTCCTACACCACGTTCGGCTACTCGGGGCTGAAGGTGGATACGGGCGATACGGTCAAGGTGACGTTTACGCTGGCCAACAACGGGGTGCGCGCCGGCAAGGAGATTGCCGAGGTATACGCGGCGTTGCCGGCCTCGGCCGAGGAACCGCCGAAGCGTCTGGTGGGCTGGAGCAAGGTGGAACTGAAGCCCGGCGAGCGCAAGCCGGTCACGGTGGAGATTGACCGCAAGTACCTCTCCATCTGGGATGTGGACAAGCACGATTGGACGCTGGTGCCCGGTGACTACACGTTCCTGGTAGGCGGCTCCTGCGACAAGCTGCCGCTGAAAGCGACGGTGACACTGAAGTAAGGACTTCAGTATCGCCCTTCGAGCGACGTTGAAGCGGCCTTAAAACTGAGGCAGAAACTTGAGTATTGCGCCTCCAGCCGGGCCCCTAGCCGGTAAAAGGCTTGCAGGAGCCATTCGGCACCGGGAAATTCGCCGGCCCACTGCTCACGAAAAACAGATGTGCCATTCACCGCATTTGTAGGGGTTAATCTATTGAATCCACAAGACGTCACCGTTTTTCCATTTCGCTCGAGGTCGTCGATCCTTCACTCCCTTGCGATGCCGCTAAAAAGCGAGCGGTTAATGGCTTTTTTTCCTCGTTATGGACACCCTTTCGAGGGATTTCCAGAGAGTGAGAATCTGTTACCTTCGAAGTAACCATGAGCAGTCTGGGCAGAAAGGCGCGGGCGGCTGGCCTGTGCTTTGCGTTGGTGGGTGCGGCGCTGATCAAAAGTGAGCCGGGAGCGCTCGCCCAACAGAGTCCAGACGCGCAGCAGGAGCCTGGCGCAGGGGCCCAGTTACGGACGGGGACCAAGAGCGGCCTGGATGCCGATGTGCGTATCCAGAACCTCCTGGCCGACCACCAGTATTTCCGCGTCGAGGATGAGTTGGACCAGTTGCCGCCGGCGATTGCGCAGTTTTATCGCGGCATTCTGGCCAACCGGAACAACGACCCGCAGAAGTCAATCGCGCTGCTTGAGCCGCTGGTTGAAAGTGTGGATGCGAGCGGCGATTCGGCGCACGAAAAACTGCTGCGCAAGGCGCTTGCGGAGGACTACCTGCGCGAGGGCAACTGGGCTAAAGCGGCCAAAGCCTACCAGGCGCTGGAGGCGCGGGTTGGCAGCAAGCTATCAGCAGACGAGCAGGATGAGATCGAGATGCCTGTGAAGATGCTGCCGTTGGCCGCCGAGAACCCGCCAATGACGGTGGATCCCTGCGAGCCGTTTGTGATGCAGGTGAGCATGGACCCGCTGGGTCTGACGGATATCCCGGTATTTGTAGACGCGCAGCCGCATAGCTGGATGCTGGATCCCACGGCTCCGTTCAACCTGATAGCGCGGTCGACGGCGCGCGAAGTGGGGCTGAGGATTTCCGATGACGTGGTGACGATTCATACGCTAACGGGCCGGCCCATGCAGGTGCACGCCACCGTGATTCCGCGCTTCACGATTGGCGGGCGGCTAACCCTGCATAATGTGACGGCGTTTGTTTTCGACGATGCGGACTACTACTTTCCGCACCACGGCTACCGGGTTGAAGGGGTGCTGGGATACGCGGCGCTGGAGGCACTGGGGAGCGTGAAGTTTACCTCGAACGCGACCATCGTGGTGCAGCCAGAGAAAGAAGGAGCCGAGGTTGCGGACGACGCAAAGGACCCGCCCGATCCACCGGGCGCGCGCTTTTTCCTGGATGGCGACCGGGTTATAGTCGCCCTGGGGTCGCCGGGGAACGAGCGAATGTTCGTGGTGGACGCAGGCGGGCAGCAAAGCTATCTCACATCGCGTTACTACGACGAACACACGGATGATTTTGCGGGAGAATCGGCCATCCGGTTTTCTATTCCCACGGATGCGACGATTGCGCCGCAGCCGGCGTACGTAGCGGAAACCGTGCCCCTGGATGTGGGCGGGACCAGGGTGCATGCGCACTACATCCAGGTGCTGACGCAGCCGCTGGGCAGCACCGCCCTGGATGACGTTT
>CAWBIG010000033.1:0-44261 GCA_963788435.1 uncultured Acidobacteriota bacterium
GAGCTGGGCGGCAAGTTCGTGTTCTAACCAACCACAACCTCCCAACAAGGGGCGCGACAGCTCATGCTGTCGCGCCCCTTCTCTTTCAGGGTCATTTGCGCGCCTCAACAGCGGGGAGAGAGAATGGAATGTAGATTCGTCTAAGGTGTGGCGGGCGGTTCCATGCGGCGCCCGGATGCGGAACGGACGCAAGGGAGAAATGACGGCGGTCGCACCAATCTGGTTGATCCTTGTCTTGGCAGCCTTACCCGCGACTGCCCAGAGCGCAAGCGCGGCGCCGAACGGGGGCGCTGCCGAGAGACAAAAAGCGATCGCGCTCGAGCAAGAAGGCAAGATTCCTGAAGCCGAGGAGGCGTGGCGCGCCTACCTGAAAACCAACCCTCGCAATCCTGAACCTTACGCGCAGCTTGGCCTGCTGGAAGCTCGCCAGGACCATTACGGCCAGGCCGTTCCTCTTTATCGCAAGGCGCTGGACTTGGCACCCCATGATCCCCGCGTGCCTGCGCTTCGCCTCAATCTCGGCCTGGCGCTGTTCAAGGATGGACATCTTGAAGAGTGCATTTCCCAGTTCACCGAGTTGCTCAAGACGGCGCCGGCGGGCTCAGCCGATGCGCAACGGCTCAACATCCTGATCGGCATGGCGCACTACGGGCTGGCCCAATATCCCCAGGCGATTCCGTATCTGAAAACGGCGGCGGCAAACGATCCGCCGAACCTTCCCTTGCGCCTGACGCTGGCGCAAAGCTGCCTGTGGTCCAGGCAACTTCAATGCGTCATGGACGTCTATCGCGAAATCCTGAATCTGAACGCGGAGTCGGCGGAAGCCGATATGCTGGCCGGCGAGGCGTTGGACGAGATGAAGGACAACGAGGGGTCTACGAAGATGTTTCGGGCCGCGGTGGCCGCGAACCCCAAAGAGCCGAATGTTCATTTCGGCTTGGGATATCTTTTATGGACGCAGAAGCAGTATCCGGAAGCGGAGCAGCAATTCCAGGCGGAGCTGGACAACAATCCTTCGAACGCCCAGTCGATGCTCTACCTGGGCGATACCGAACTGCAGTTGAATCATGCAGACCAAGCGCGCCCATGGCTCGAGAAGGCTGTCAAACAGGATCCGGCACTATGGCTGGGCAATCTCGATTTGGGCATCATCGACTCCGATGCCGGACGCAAAGAAGATGCCTTGCGCGAACTCGAGATCGCGGCAAAGCAGAAGCCCGACGACGTCGACGTGCATTGGCGGCTGGCGCGGCTCTATCGCGCCATGGGCCGCATGGTCGAAGCCCGGGCAGAGTTTGCCAGAGCCAGCAAACTGAACAAGCAGGCTGACGAAACCCTCTATCAACAGATATCCAACGGCCGCAAGCGCCAACAGCCGGCCAAAGACCAAGCCGAGCCATCCGGCAATTCTGTCCCACCCGCGGCTCCTTCCACTCAGCCGAATCAGTGAGACTGGGACCTTAGCGGGGGCGCACCTGGCTTGCGCCGCTGGTTGATCGCAAGCAACTCCGAAAGCAACCGCTCCGGGCACGCGTGATGGATCTCGACATCATCGAGTTCGCACTCTGTCACCACCGACGACGCGATCGTTATGAAACAGTACAGGCAGCGCGTGTTGAAGGTGCCGTTCTCGTTTTGTGTCCGGCTGAACTTCATGCTGTCATCCAGAGGCAGGATTGTTCGATGCTATGCCGGAACGATAGCCGCAGCGCGTGACTCGCATCACTGTCCCATGTGAGAAGAGTTTCCTGGCGGGCAGCCGCTCAATAGTTGCTCACCTGGTTCAAATGGCGGCGCAGGTACCAGCACGGCATCATGCCATCCTGCGGATACAACGTGATCGAGCACGGCGTATCTTCGGAACCGAGGTAGTCAATCTCCTGCTTGTTCTCATTCGGTCCGCCGTTTAGGGGCACGGAGATGAAGTGGCTTACTTTGAGTTTTTGCTTGGGCGAGCCGCGCATGTGGAAGACGGCAAAATCGGCGAGATAGGAGAGCGCGGCGAGCGCCAGCAGCGCCATCACCGAAATCCGCAGCCAACGCATCATGCATCATCTCCCTGGCGCGCGGGTTGGAACTGGTTGCGCACGGGAACGCCGGTCATGCGCAGCCGGCGCGCGCTGTCCAGCGCATGCACGATCTGCACCGCAGCTTCATCGTATCGCAAGCCCTCGGCGCGGATGTTAGAGATGCAGACGCGCTCAGCATCGGTGCGGCCGCAGCGCGGCATCCAGGTGATGTAGGCGCCGAGGGAGTCGGAAGAACTCAGACCCGGGCGTTCGCCGATGAACACGGCTGCAGTCTGGGCGCCCAGGGCTTCGCCGATCTCGTCGCCGATGGCTACCCGGCCCTGCTCGACCATCGCAATCGGCGCCAGCCGCCAACATGCCAACCGTGGCAGAAGTTCTCTCAACAATGGAGCGAGATGCCGCTCAACGGCCAGCGCGGACAGCCCGTCTGCGATCACTAACACCAAGTCCAACTCATCCCCACGCTCGTCGGCGAGAAGCGCGCGGCTGGCCTCATTCAGTTTGCGCCCCAGGTCAGGCCGCTGCAAATACTCTGCTCTGTTCACGGCTGCCGAATGGAGCCGCAGAACTTCGAGGCGGATACCACTTTCGATTTCCGCAGCAAGTCCCCGCGCGTCCAGTACGGCGTGCACCGCATCGCGGGCCATGGCGTGCGCCTGCTGGAACGCGAGCACGTCGCGCAACTGCTGGCTGACGCCGGTGCGGGCCAGGCCTACACGCGCCGGAGTAAGCGCGCGCAGGCGCTGCGCGAGGCAGTCGGGGGCGCCGTCGCTCATGCCGAAAGGAGCCTTTCCGGGTTGGCGGATTCCAAGCGGAGGCGGCGCAGGCCGTCGCCGGCGAGCCAAGTTTCAAACTCCGGCGCGGGCCTGAGGCCGAGGACGCGGCGCAGGTAAAGCGCGTCGTGGAAGCTGGTCGATTGGTAGTGGAGCATCACGTCGTCGGCACCGGGTACGCCCATGATGTAATTTACGCCGGCCGCGCCCAGCAAAGTGAGCAGCGCGTCCATGTCGTCCTGGTCGGCTTCGGCGTGGTTGGTGTAGCACACGTCGCAGCCCATGGGAAGCCCCAGCAGCTTGCCGCAGAAATGGTCCTCCAGGCCGGCGCGTGTAATTTGCTTGCCGTCGTACAGATACTCCGGCCCGATGAACCCCACCACCGTGTTCACCAGCATGGGGCGGAATGCCCGCGCCACGCCGTAAGCGCGCGCCTCCAGCGTTTGCTGGTCCACGCCGTGATGGGCGCCGGCGGAAAGCGCAGATCCCTGCCCGGTTTCGAAGTACATTATGTTATCGCCCACGGCTCCATCGGCGCAGATTCCGCCACGCTGCAGCTCCTGTCCGGCATCGTGCGCTTCACCAAGCAGCGAGAGGCTCACGCCGAAGCTGCGGTTGGCCGCCTCGGTCCCGGCGATCGACTGGAAGAGCAGATCCACGGGTGCGCCGGCTTCGAGTGCGGCCATCTGCGTGGTGATATGCGCCAGCACGCAGCTTTGGGTGGCAATAGCGAAACGTTGCCTTAGCGCGTCCACCATCCACAGCAGGCGCGCTGTCGTGGCAGCGCTGTCGCCCGCGGGATTGATTCCGATGACCGCATCGCCGGAGCCAAGCAGAAGGCCGTCCAGGATCGACGCCAGAATGCCGGCCGGATCGTCCGTCGGATGATTCGGTTGCAAGCGCGTGCTCAGCCGTCCCGGCAATCCGACGGTGGTGCGGAAGCGAGTGACCACGCGGATTTTGCACCCCGCGGCAATCAGGTCCTGCACCCGCATGAGCTTGCTCACGGCCGCCGCCATCTCCGGCGTCAGGCCCGGCGCCAGCGCGGCAATCCGCTCGCCTGTGGCTTCGTCGGAAAGCAGCCAGTCGCGCAGGTCGCCCACCGTAAACGAGCGCACCACAGCGAAGGCCTCGGCATCGTGCGAGTCCACGATCAGCCGCGTCACTTCGTCGATTTCGTAGGGTACCACCTGCTCCTCGAGGAAATGTGCCAGCGGCACATCGGCCAGCGCGAACTGCGCCGCCACCCGCTCGCGGGCCGAGTTCGCCGCAACGCCGGCCAGCAAGTCGCCGCTGCGCAGTGGCGTCGCCTTGGCCAGCAGGTCCTTCAGGTCGGCGAATGTGTAGCCAATCCCGTCTATTTTGTGCGTGAAGCTCATCTGGGAATCCGGATGTCTACAAGAATAGCCGCAAATCGCTCCGGCCGGCCGCATCGTTGCGTGGGATTCCGCACACCGGCGCTAGCTTGCCTTGTCCTTCGCGATCATGTCCGCTAACTGTTCGACTGCGCGCGCGAATTCGTCCACGATGCGGTTTGCTGGATGCTCCCGGAAGACTCGCAGCAGTTCTTGGAAATACCAAAGTTGCTCGTCGCCTCTCCGCTTGAAGCGTTCAAACACCCTGTTCCCAATGTCACGATGGTCGATCAGAATGGTGCGCGCGTTATAGAGCTTGTCCGCCGCGGAGATTAGCTGAACATCGAGCGGCTCGCGCCCTAATCGCTCGACGTAGGCACGCTTGCGCTCTTCCCACGGAGCCCTCTCGCTTGGTTCCTCGGCAAAGCTGTCGGTGAGGCCCCTTACCAACCGCGCGACTTCGGCCCCGAAATTGTGCTCGATATCATGCAGGCGCGGCATGCCGCCATGGTCTTCCACTGCATCGTGGAGGATAGCCGCGATTGCCATGTCTTCTGTCACGGGAATCGGCGCATGGCCGTTTTCCCCCATAACGAGCGAAGCGACGCCGAGGAGATGCGCCATGTAGGGGATGTTTGTCGCCTTGCGCGTTTCGATGTGAAGATGACGCGCATAATCAATTGCCTGGGTAAAGCGGGACGAGAGAAGCAGGTAAGCGGGCTTATCGGTCATTGAGAACTCCTCACCGCGCGAACGGCGATCTCCGGCGTTATAAACTCCGGAGCGAACCGGGAGGCATCATCGCTGTCGTCTTATATCTGATCAGCTCTGCACCGTCTGCACCGATGCCGCACGCGGCGAAATTCCACTCAACTCCGCGGCCCGCGCCTCGGCGTAGGCCGCCGCGCCCAGCACTGCCGCACGGCTTTCCAGAATCACCCGAACCGGCATGTTGATGAGTAACTGGCTTAGCCGTCCCTTGTCGGTGAACGCCTTGATAAAGGCGCCGTCCTTCAGCTTTTCCAGGATTCGCGGCGCGATACCGCCGCCGATGTACATCCCGCCTACTGAGAGCACTTTCAGCGCCAGGTTGCCGGCCTCGGCGCCATACGCGGAAACGAACATATCCAGCGTTCGCGCGCAGATTTCGCTTCCTCCGGTCAGGCCTCGTTGGGTGATGATGGCGTTCAGGTCATCGGCTTCAGCCACTTCTTCGGCCAGATCCGGCTCAACATCCATGCCGCGTACGTCGCGCAGGAACTCGAAGATGTTGGTCATCCCCATCCCGCTCACCACGCGTTCCCAGCTGATCCGTCCCTGGTACTTCTGCCTCAGAAATCGGAACAGCTCGATTTCTTCCTCGCTGCGGGGCGCGTAATCGGCGTGCCCGCCTTCAGAAGGGTAGGGAACATGGATGCGGCCGTTCCAGGTGAGCAGTCCTTCGCCCAGCCCGGTCCCAGCCGCGATCAAAGCGCGGTTCCCGATCTGGCTGGGATCGCCCTCGCCCAGGGTGAAGATCTGGTCCGGCTGGAGCTCGGCGATGCCGTAGCCGTTCGCCTCAAGATCGTTGATCAGAAACACGTGATCGATGTTCAGATGCAGGGAGAGCTCGCGCGCGTCCAGCGTCCAGGGCAGGTTGGTCAGGCGCAGCCGCCCGTCGCGCACCGGTCCGGGCACGCCAAAGCACGCTGCCGTTGCCTTTTCGCCGCCCAGGAACTCGGCCACGATGGTTTCCAGTCCAGAATACTCTTTGGCCGGAAAGCGCTCCTCGCGCCGGTAATCCAGCTTACCGTTGGCAAAGTCGTACAACGCCAAATGTACCTTTGTGCCGCCTACGTCGCCGGCAAGAATCATCGCTCTCTCTCCAGAACCCCGCAGCCTTCTCCGTTGGTTGCGGGCAGAAGCGCAGCAGCGGCCTTATCCAGGAACAGAGTGAGTATACCGCTTGAGGGCCAGATCAGTTGACTGGGCAGCCGCTCCGGGTCGCGCGGTCCCATGAAGACTTCGTGTACGCGCTCGGCCTTGTCCGCGCCGGCAATAAGAAAAAACACCGAGCTGGCGTGGTTGATCACCGGCCAGGTCAAGGTGATGCGCCAGGTGTCCAGTTGCGGCACATGGTTGGCCGTCACCAGCCGGCTCATCTCGTGGAGGGCCGCGCTGTGCGGGAACAGCGATGCCGTGTGTCCATCCGGTCCCATTCCCAGTTGCACCAAGTCGAAGCGCGGGCTCTCCGCACCCTCCAGGCGAAAGCTGTTGCGCAGCTCCGACTCGTAACGCGATGCCGCTGCTTCCGGATCAAGCTCGCCTTCCATGCGATGAATCTGGTCTGCCGGAAGCGGAACGTGGTTCAGCATGGCTTCCCGCGCCATGCGGTAGTTTGAGTCCGGATGGTCCGGCGGCACGGTGCGCTCATCCACCCAGTAGAGATCCAGCCGGTCCCACGGCATGGCGCCGCGCCATTTCTGGTGCCGATCGGCCAGCAGCTCAAATACCGCCCTGGGCGTCGATCCTCCGCTGATGGCGATTCGCGCCTGGCCCGCCGCACCTACCGCTTCCGCCGCCATCTCCACAAAATACTGCGCAGTCCGTCGGGCAAGCGCATCCGCGTCCGCCTCCACGTAGTAGTTGATCCGCAGCTTCCGAGACATCTTCCGCTCCTTTTGAGGATGTGGGTTCAGCGCGCGGGTCGGATCGGCCCTGCCGGGCAGCGTAAGCGACTTGCATGTGCCAGGCTGCCGATTGCTGTAGAAATTCCCTTACATTGGTTGAATGATGCTCGATCCGGGTCGGCTGATTCTCGCTCCCGTTCAAAGCAAACCGTCCCAGGAGCGTAGACCCAGACTACCTCAGGCGTCGAACGTCGCCGTTCTGCTCATGCTATCTCCCCAGGTAATCCCGGTATTGCAGTTCCAGCACGCCCGCGGCCCGGGCCACAGCCAGCTTGGTCAGGCCGTACTGGTAAAGGCTCTCGATCAGGTTGCTCTGCGCCGCCGCCGTACTCGCTTGCGCCTCCACCAGCGGCAGCGTGTTATCCACGCCGGCTTCCACGCGCTCGGTTTCGTCGCTCAGCTCGTGGGTGGCAAGGTCCACGTTGGAACGCGCCACATCCACCAGCTTGCGCGCAGTCTCCACGTCCATCAGCGCCGTCCGCACCTGCTGGTCGATTCTCACTCGCAGATCCGCCAACTGTGCCTCGACCGCGTCCAGTTGCGCCTGCGAGGCGTCAATGTCGCCGCGCAACCTGCCTTCGCGGAACAGCGGCATGCTCAGCGTTCCAATCGCCGCCCAGGTTCCGTGCGAGCCGATCCCGCCGATGTCCATCACGCCATAGTTCCCACTGAAGCTCAGCGTCGGCCAGCGCTGGCTGCGATACGCTGCATGCGCCGCCTTCAGCTCCACCACCTGATTCTGCAGGTTCTGGTAATCGTTGCGGTAGCGGTAGGCGAGCGCCCGCACTTCTTCGGGCGTTTGCGTGGCCAGGTAGCCGTAAGGCGTTTTGTCCGTCAGCGTCACCTCCTGGCCAGGATCCACCCCTATCTCCCGCTTGAGCAGAATCAGATCCTTTTCGGCCTCGTTCTCAGCCGCAATCCGCGCCTGCTCTTGCGCCTGGTACTGCACCCGCGCGCGCAGTTCGTCCAGGTTGGCCATGGTTCCAGCCACGTGGGCTTCGTGTGCATGGCTCCATTCCACCATGTCCGCCTGTTCCAGCGCGCGCGCGTTGTCCACCTCGCTCTCGGCCGCCAGGCAATGCAGGTATGCTCCCGCCACATCCTGCACAACGTCGCCGCGCGCCGTCTGGGTGGCAAAGTGCTGGGCCCGCACTGCGGCTCCCGCAGCCTTCCAGCCGGCAATCACCGGACCGGAAAAGAGGGTCTGGTCGTAATGGAGCGTTCCTTCGGTCAGGGTGTCGCGCGTGATCAAGGGAATCGTCACTCCGGGCGGAAGGATGGCCTTGAACTTGCCTACGACCGAAGGCCCGAATCCCAGCGCCACCAGGTTGTGCTGGTAAAAGCCGGAGTCGCCCGCCAGGCTGATGGCGGGCAAAAACTCCTGCAGCGCCTGCGACTGCTCGGCATGAATTCCGCGCTCCGCGTTCTGGGCTTCCTTCAACCCCAGGTTGTTCTTGAGCCCCATCTGGATGGCGTCGTCGAGCGAGAGCCGCAACGGCTCATCCGTCACCGGCGTCACTGTCACGCTGCCGTAATAGGGATTCTGCGCCGAAGATGGATTCATCTGCGCGCGCGCAGGCGTTGTCAGCAGCGCGGCGCAGGCAAGCGCAAGGCACGCCAGCAATTGGGTGGGATTCGGACACTCCCACGTAGCCCTGCGTTCAGACACCCAGCAAGCTGATCCCAATCCGTTCACTTGCATCATTGTCTCAGATGTCGCACGCTGTCTTCGCGATTCGAATTGCTCGGGAACATGCGTGAATTTCGCTTTACCGCTCGAGGGGAATGATCGGCGCCGAGAATCAGTCTTACGAAACAGACAACCGGATTATCCCACATCGTGATCCAGCGCAGACGGGGATGGCGGTACCTGCGTCTCCAGAGACGCAAGGCCGGGTTCACTGTCATGAATCCGGCCTCGCAGCGAGGAGCATAGCACGGAATTGGGTGTCCCGGTCGACGGGCTCCTCACAGAACCGCAGTCGCCGGGGTTGGGTCTTGAGGCGATGCAACCCTGGACACAAACCGAGGTGTCACAGCAACTCATGAATTGAGGTAAAGCAATCGGGTGCGTCAGAAACTTACTGATTGCTCTGAGCATGATCGATGCTGAATGTGGCCACGATAGCCGGTACCAAAAGAATGCCGACGTAGATGAGTCCAATGATTAGGTCGTACATAGAGCCCTCTCGCCTGGAAATGCCGGGAAACGAGAAGGAAGCAGAAACAACCTAAGCGTCAAAGAAACAGCCCCAGCGCCTACTCGCGTAACCCGGCAGAAACTGCAGCGAGTTCACTGAGTCTTCCGGTGAAACTCGTGTTCCGCATATTTCCGACAACGATTATCGGTTGATTCTGTGCGCAGTTTTCCTAGATACCCATCGGTTCTCTTGTGTAGAAACCGATGCGGGAAGGTGCTTCATTTTGGGATTGCCAGTTACCAAGGGATAACCTTGACCCTGGAGATAGCTAGAGTTATGAAGGCATTGCGTCCAATGCTGGTTCTTACCCTCCCTTAAGCGGTCGCGCGAGCGATCGAAGCCATCCAACCTGGCGCCGGCTTGCTATTGACTCCTTACGCCCGCAGGCCCGCGTTAGATTCTCTTCCTTTTCCACCGTCCCTGTCGGAACAGCACCACACCTGCAACCGCCATGGAGCACTCCGCAATTACGATGGACAGGAACGCGCCCTCCGCGTGCAGGCTCAGCGGGCGTGCCAGCAGCCACGCCAGCGGCAGCTCCAGCACCCAAAAGCCGAAAAAGTTCACCACCGTCGGCGTCCAGGTGTCGCCGGCGCCGTTGAAGGCCTGGAGCATCACCATTCCGTAGGCGTAGCCGATGTTGCCGCAAGCAAATGTGCGCAGCGCCACGGCTGCGATGGGGACGACCGCGGCGTCGTTGACGAACAGGCTCACGACCGGCCGCGCGAACACCACGAAGAACACTCCGATTGCGCCCAGGAAGAGCATGTTATAAAGCCCGGTGCGCCATACCGCTTGTGCCGCGCGCTCCGGCTTGCCCGCTCCCAGGTTCTGCCCCACCAGCGTGGCGGCGGCATTACTCAGGCCCCATGCGGGCAGAACGAAGAACACCACGATGCGAATCCCCACCGTGTAGCCGGCCACCGAGTCCGCGCCGAAAAGGGACACGATGCGCACCAGCACGATCCAGCTGGCGTTGGCGATGGCGAACTGCAGCATGCCTATCAGCGACACACGCAGCAGCCGCGCCATGACGGCGAGGTTCAGCCGCAAGTGGTACGCGAGCGCGCGCAGCCGCTCGGTGCCACGCGCCAGCCGCCAGAACTGGTAGAGCACACCGATGCTGCGGCCGGTGAACGTGGCCAGGGCCGCGCCGGTGACTCCCATGCGCGGGAACGCGACCGGTCCGATTCTGAGGCCGAAAATCAGGCACGGATCGAGGATGAGGTTGATGATGTTCGACACCCACAACAGGCGCATCGCGACGGCCGCATCGCCTGCACCGTGGAAGATGGCGTTGTTCAAGAACAGCATGACGATGGCGCCGCACCCGCCCAGCGCGATGCGCGCGTACCCTGAGCCCGTGGCCACGATGGCCGGCGACGCGCCCATCAGTTGCAGGAGTTTCGGCGCGAAGATTCCCGCCGGCACGCCCAGCATCAGCGAAATCGCCAGCCCCAGCACGATGGCCTGAACGCCGGCGATGGCCGCGTCTTCCGGGTCCTTTTCGCCGATGCGCCGCGCCACCATTGCCGTTGTGGACAGCGACACGCCGAGCCCGATAGCGAAAACCAAAGCCAGCATCGACTCGGTAAGGCCGACCGTGGCCACAGCATTGGCGCCCAGCCGGCCCACCCAGAACACGTCCACCACTGCAAACAAAGACTCCAGCACCATCTCCAGAACCATGGGGATGGCCAGAAGGAGAATGGAGCGATTCAAGTTTCCCTGGGTGAAATCCTGGTGCGAGCCGCTCAGGGCTTCGCGTACCGAACTCCACAAGCTCGCCGCGCGGCCATCCGCCGGCTGCGGCGTCGTTGTCTCCAAAAGCGACATGGGGAAAGCTCCTTCAAGCGCCGCAGGCGAATACGCCAGGGCGCAGACGAGGGGGCTCGTTCTGCAGTTCAATTCAGTTGTGCAGTCGAATTACCCGGGGCTGACGTCATCCTCGGGACGAACAGAAAGGAAAACCCGAGGCAATGTTCAGCGAGTAGGTCGAACTCGGACGATGACGGGCTGGAACATTGTTCTCCTCCGTAGCCGGATGGACCGGCGGGTACAGATATCGTACCGCAAAAACAGAAAACGGAAAACAGGAAACAGTAAACGGGAAACGAAAAACAGGAAACAGGGGAACTATGGAACAGCTACGTCGTCCAGGATATCCAGCTGTTAATTGATACTGTTTTCTGTCTGAATCGGGAACCCCTGCCGCCCAGCCCGCGTAGTAACCCTCATGTTGAGCGACCTGAAGCTCGCCTTTCGCCAATTGGCCAAGTCTCCCGGCTTCGCCATCACCGCGGTCATTACCCTCGCGCTTGGCATCGGCGCCAACGCCATCGTGTTCAGCGTGATGAATGCCCTGGTGCTCAAGCCGCTGAACCTGCCCGACGCCGCCAACCTTTACAGCGTCCAGCGCTTCCAGTACCCCTCGCAGTCCTATCCCGACTACAAGGACCTGCGCGACCGCAACCACACCTTTCAGAATCTGGTCCTGTTTCAGATCGTCGGCGCCGTCGGCGTGGATACGGGCTCGCATCCCACAACGGCATGGCCGTTCCTTGCCAGCGGCAACTATTTTGACGCGCTCGGCGAGCAGCCCTACCTCGGCCGCTTCTTTCATGCCTCCGACGAAAAGGGCCCGGGCAGCGCTCCCTATGTGGTCCTCAGCTATGCCTGGTGGCACAGTTACTTCCACGGCGACCGCGGAGTCATCGGCCGAGCGATCTCCATCAACAAACACCCGTTAACCATCATCGGAGTCGCACAGCCGGGATTCCGCGGCACTGAATTATTCTTCGCGCCCGCCATGTGGTTCCCCATCATGGAACAGCCCACCGTCATGGGCTTCAACCAGCTCGAAGAGCGCGGCAATCACGGTCCCTGGGTCATCGGACGCCTGCGGCCGGGCGTCACGCCGGATCAAGCTACCGCCGACCTCAACACCATCGGCGCCGCGCTGGCCAAAGCCTATCCCCACGACGACGATGGCGTGAAGTTCTCCCTGGCCAAGCCCGGCCTGGTGGGAGATTTTCTCGGCGGGCCGGCCCGCGCCTTTGTGGCGGGCCTCATGCTTCTTGCAGGACTCATCCTGCTGGCGGCCTGCGCCAATCTCGGCAGCCTCTTTGCCGCACGCGCCTCCGATCGCGCCAAGGAAATCGCGCTGCGCATGGCCCTCGGCTCGCGGCGTCGCTTGATCGTGCGCCAACTGCTCACAGAAGCCGTGCTCGTCTCCCTTGCCGGCGGCGTCATCGGCCTCGCCGGCGGCGTCCTCCTGCTGCGCTTCCTCAGCGCCTGGCAGCCCATCCCCGATATCCCCATCAACGTCCCCGTCAATCCCGATCTCCGCACCTACCTGGTCGCCCTCCTGCTCGCCCTCGTCAGCGGATTTCTCTTCGGCATGGTCCCCGTGCGCCAGGTTCTCCGCGCCGACCCCTGGCAGATCATCCGCACCGGCATGAGCACAGACAGCCTGCGCCGCTTCAGCCTTCGCGACGTCCTCCTCGTCCTCCAGATCGCAATTTGCGCCGTGCTTGTCACTTCCTCGCTTGTCGCCGTGCGCGGCCTGCTGCGATCGCTGCACTCGGACTTCGGCTTCAACCCGCAAAACGTCATCCTCGTCGAATCGGATCTGCACATGTCCAGCTACTCTGACGACGATTCGCCCCAGATACAGCGCCGCATGATAGACGCCGTCGCTGCCATCCCCGGCGTCACCTCAGTGGGCACCATTACCAACATCCCGCTCGGCCTTGGTGGAGGCGATTCCTTCGTCTACACCGACACCACGACTGACTTCCGCCCCACTAATATGGCGGCCGATGCCATGAATTACACCATCTCGCCGGGCTACATCCAGGCCGCCGGAACCCGCCTCATCGCCGGCCGCGATCTAACCTTCAACGACGACAAGAAATCGCCGACCGTCGCCCTCGTGAATCGCGAGTTCGCCATCAAAATCTTCGGATCGGTCCGCAACGCCATCGGCGGCCACTTCAAATACTGGGGCGGCAAGCGCGCAGAGATCGTCGGCGTGTTGGAAGACGGCCGGTACCGCACCCTGACGGAAGATCAGAAGCCGGCCATGTTCTTTGACTTTCAGCAACAGCCCGATAGCGGAACCACCCTCGTGGTCCGTTCCACCCGCGATCTCCAGGAGATGGGGCCGGCTCTTGAGAGCGCCATCCGCGGGCTTGACGCCACTCTGCCCCTCACCATTCAGCCCTGGACCTCGGAGATGGACTCCGCCCTCTTTGCCGCGCGCGTCGCCACCGTCGCTCTCGGCGTCCTCGGACTGCTCGGCGCCATGCTCGCCATCACTGGTATTTTCGGAATGGCCTCCTACGTGGTATCCAAACGCATGCGCGAGCTCGGCATCCGTCTTGCTCTCGGCGCCGGACGGCGGCAGATTCTGTCGGCATCGCTGGGCCGCGCCTTTCGCCTGCTCGCATATGGTTCGGTCGCCGGCATCGTCCTCGGCCTTATGGCCACCAAGGTTCTGGCCTTCATCGTTTACCAGGCCACGCCGCGCGATCCATTTGTACTCGGCGGGGTTACGCTAACCATGCTCGTGCTGGGCATGCTTGCTGCGCTTGTCCCCGCGCGCCGCGCGCTTTCCGTGGACCCGCTCATTCTCCTCCGCGACGAGTGATTCCTCGGCGGCCTGGGTGCGATTGCGCGTGCTTCACGCCGCAGACTTATCACACACAACTGTGATAACAACGAGGAACAACCCGTGATGAGCCCGCGTAACTCCAGGCATCATGCTCGGCGACCTGAAACTCGCGCTTCTACAATTAGCCAAGTCCCCGGGCTTCGCTCTCACCGCCATCATCACCCTGGCCCTCGGCATAGGCGCCAATGCCATCGTCTTCAGCATCCTCAATTCCGTTGTGCTCAAGCCGCTGAACCTGCCCGGCGCGGAGAATCTCCACATCGTGCAGCGCTTCTCCTACCCATCGCAGTCCTACCTCGATTATGTTGACCTGCGCGATCGCAATCGCACCTTTGAGAGCATGCTCGCCTTCCAGATCCTCGGCCCGGTTGGCGTCGACACCGGCGCGCATCCCTCCACGGCCTGGCCATACATGGTCAGCGGCAACTACTTTGACGTCCTCCAGGTGCAGCCCTACCTCGGCCGCTTTTTCCACGCCTCCGACGAGAAGGGCGAAAACAGCGCGCCCTTTGTCGTCCTGAATTACGACTACTGGCACACCTACTTCCATGGCGACTCCCACGTTGTCGGTCGCACCGTCGCCGTCAATCGGCACCCGTTCACCATTCTCGGCGTCGCTCCTCCCGCTTTCCGCGGAACCGAGCTCTTCTTCGCCCCCGACTTGTGGATCCCCATCGTCGAAGACCCCACCTTCATCGGTGATTTCCTAAAGCACCGCGGCGACCACTCTCCCGTGGTCATCGGCCGCCTCCGTCCCGGCGTCACTCCCGCCGTAGCCACTGCAGACGTGAATGCCATCGGCTCCTGGCTCGCCAAGGCCTATCCCGGCAACGATGACGGCATCAAGTTTTCCCTCGCCCGCCCCGGCCTCATGGGCGACATGCTGGCCAGCACTGCCCGCGCCTTCATGGCCGGCCTCATGCTCCTGGCCGGCCTCATCCTGCTGGCCGCCTGCGCCAATCTCGGCAGCCTCTTCGCCTCCCGCGCCTCTGACCGCGCCAAGGAAGTCGCTCTCCGCCTCGCCCTCGGCTCCCGCCGCTCGCTCATCCTCCGCCAGCTTCTTACTGAAGCCATCCTCGTTTCGCTTGCCGGCGGCACAGTCGGCCTCGGCGGTGGAGTCCTGATCCTCCGCCTCCTCAGTGCCTGGCAGCCCATCCCCGGCGTCCCCATCAATATTCCTGTGAATCCTGACCTGCGCACCTGTGTGGTTGCCCTCGTGCTCTCCCTCTTCAGTGGATTCCTCTTCGGCATGGTGCCCGTGCGCCAGGTCCTCCGCGTCGACCCCTGGCAAACCATCCGCACCGGCATGAGCTCTGACTCCCTCAAGCGCTTCAGCATGCGTGACGTGCTTCTGGTTCTCCAAATCGCCATCTGCGCCGTTCTCGTCACCTCGTCGCTGGTTGCCGTGCGCGGAATGTCCCGCTCACTTCATTCCAACTTCGGATTCAACCCGCGGAATGTCATTATCGTCGCGTCCGATCTGCACATGGGCGGCTATGAGGATAGCCGCATTCCGCAGATGCAGCGCCGCATGCTCGATGCCATTACCGCAATCCCCGGCGTCTCCACCGCTGGATACATCATGCGGCCTCCGCTTAGCGTCGGCGCCGGTGACTCCGCCGTCTTCACGGATACCACCAACGACTTCCGCCCCACCAACGCTGCTGCGGACGCCATGAACTACAACGTCTCTCCCGGCTATATCCAGGCCGCGGGCACGCACCTGCTCCTGGGCCGCGATCTCGCCTTCAGCGACGACAAGAACGCCCCCACCGTCGCCTTGGTCAACCGCACCTTCGCCATCAAGGTCTTCGGCTCCGTACCAAGGGCCATCGGCGGCCACTTCAAATTCTGGGACGGCAAACGCGCTCAAGTTGTCGGCGTGGTGGAGGACGGCAAATACCGCGCGCTTACCGAGGTTCAGATGCCAGCCATGTTCTTCAGCTTCCTTCAGCACACCCAGAACGACGCCACTTTCGTGATCCGCTCCACGCGGGACCCGCAAGATCTAGCACCGGTCCTCCAGCGCACTCTCAGCGCGCTCGATCCCTCGCTGCCGGTCGCCATCCACCCCTGGAGCATGGAATTGGACTGGGCCCTCTTTCCCGCCCACGTCGCAAGCATCGCGCTCGGCATCCTTGGCCTGCTCGGCGCCATGCTCGCCGTCACCGGCATCTTCGGTATGGCCTCATATGTCGTCTCCAGGCGCCTGCGCGAGCTCGGTATCCGCATGGCCCTCGGCGCCGGCCGGGGGCAGATCCTCTCCGCCGCGCTCGGCCGCGCCTTCCGCCTGCTCGCCTACGGCTCTGTCGCCGGCATCGTCCTCGGCCTCATGGCCACCAAGGTCCTCGCCTTCATCGTGTACCAGGCCACGCCGCGCGATCCTCTTGTCCTCGGAGGGGTTACGCTAACCATGCTCGTGCTGGGCATGATGGCCGCATTACTGCCTGCCCGCCGCGCCCTCGCCGTCGACCCTCTCATCCTCCTTCGCGACGAATAGCCCGCGACAGTGGACCGCTCGGGTGTCAATAACGATGCGTGCCCCATCCATTTCGCCCTTTTGCGAAACGGGTGGGAAGCTCGCTCTACCCGAGACCCGCTTCATCGCGGGACGAGCCGGACATAACCGTACGACGGCCACAGCGACTAACCTACAGCACTTAGTCCCTGCGGACCCTGAATGGCCCCGTACGCCGTACACTGATCACTGGCCACTTCCCGCCGCCATGAAACCCCTCGTCGCCACGCTCGTGCTTTTCGCCCTCGCCGTCCCTGCCCGCGCCTCCACGCCGGTCACAGTTGATCAGCTCGAACAGACCCTCGCGGCCGCCCGCAGTCTGCCCGACGACAAACTCGCCGACGAACTCTCCGCCCTTGAACTCACCCAGCGCCTCAGCGGCGCCACCCTCGCCCGCCTTCAGTCGCGGCTCCCCGGCCCGCAATCCCAGCAGGAGCTCTCCATCCTTGCGGCGCAGTCCTCGTTCCTTGACCTGCCCCCGGTCGAGCTCCCCGCCACGCCCCCTCCAGCCGTTGCGGACCAGCGCCAGATTATGGCTGCGGTCGTCAACTACGTCACTCAGACCACGCGCAAGCTACCCGACCTTATCGCCACCCGCGACACACGAACCTTTGAGGACCGCCCCGCCGGCGCCTACAGCTATCTCCCGCTGCATTTCACCGCCGAAACATCCGCCAACGTCGTCTACCGCGAGGGCCAGGAGCATGACACCAACTCCAAAGGCAAGAAGATCGATATCGGCGCTGCCGGGCTCGTCTCCTGGGGCGAGTTCGGCCCCATCCTCACCACCGTCCTCCTCGACGCCGCCAAGAGCCAGATTGCCTGGAGCCGCTGGGAGCAGGACGCGAGCGGACCGGTCGCCGTCTTCCGCTATGCCGTCCCCGTCAAAAACTCCCACTACCAGATCCAGTTCTGCTGCATATCCGACTGGGACCCCGGTCAACTGGTTACGGATCCCACGAGCGGGCATCTTTATCAAAAGCAGGCGCCCTACCATGGCGAGATGGCCGTCGACCCCTCCACCGGCGCCATCCACCGCATCACCGTCATCGCTGACCTCGGGCCAGGCGACCCGCTCATCACCGCCTCCATCGCCGTGCAGTACGGCCCCGTAGACATCGGCGGCAAGACCTACGTCTGCCCCATCCGCAGCGAAGCCATTGCCCAAAAACACAAATCCCAGAATCGTGAGGGCACGATTCCTACCACAGCCATCAGTCAGGGCCCGATCCTGACCCGCCTCAATGAAGTCACTTTCACTCACTACCACATTTACCGTGGCGAATCCCGCATCCTGACCGACGCCGAAGCGGCGCAGATGACCGGCCAGCCCGCCGAGCCAGAACCCGCAACACCTTCCGCGACCGCCGAGGCGTCGCAGCCGGTAAAACCTGCGCCAGAGCCCGGACCTCCGGCGATCGAGACTCAACGCGCGCCTGCAGCGACTCCTGCGCCAATCGCCCAATCGCAACCTGCGGTCGGGCAATCCAGTGCGCCTCAACCCGAACCCGCAAATACCCCCCAAACCGCCAGTCCTATCAGCACCATCGGCTCCTTCAACCCCAACGTCCCCGTCTTCCGCACCACTGCCCGCCAGGTGCTCGTAGACGTTGTCGTCGACAAGAAAAACGGCGACCCCGTCCCCGACGTGCCCAAGTCTGACTTCTCCATTGAGGAAAACGGCAAGCCGCAGACTATCGATTTCTTTGAGGAACACTCGACCGGCGCAACCGCCGCGGCTGCCGCTCCCGCCATGCCCCAGCTCCCGCCCGGAGCTGTTACCAACGTCACCACTGCGGCGCCATCCAAAGCCCTGGACGTGTTCCTTCTCGACTCGCTCAACACCGAGCCGCAAGACCAGGTTTACGTGCGCGGACAGGTGCTTCAGTACCTGCACAAGATGGATCCGGGAACCCAGGTCGCGGTCTTTTCGCTCGGCTCCAGCCTTCGCCTGCTCCACGGATTCACCTCGGATCCCGCCGCGCTCCTCGCTGCCGTAAGGGGCAAGGAAGCCGAGCGCGGCGCCATGGCCTACAACCGCAGTGACAGTGCCGACGATGCCGAAAGCACGGCCCATCTCTCGGCCATGCGCTCTGCCGCCCCGGCCTTAGCACAATACGGCCACGGCGAATCTCCCCAGGGCTACAGCTTTGGCGCCCGCGCCAGCATGACATTTGAAGCCCTCAACGCCCTCGCCCGCTACCTCGAAGGCATTCCCGGACGCAAGAACCTGATTTGGTTTTCGAGCGCGTTTCCCGTCGTCTTCTTCCCCTCGCCGAAGCTAATGGATGAGATCAGGAAGAATCCCAGCCTGACCGGCTACGAGAAACACGTGAAGCAGACCGCCGATCTGCTCATGGTGTCCAAAATCGCGGTTTACCCGGTCAGCGGCGCGGGTGTCATGAATTCGAACATCGGCGTGGCTGACTCGGCAGGCTCCGGCCGCGCAGGCGGCAGCAATAGCCCCGGTGCGTTCTCCGCCGAAGCTCTAAACGACGCTTCGGCGCTTACCGGCATGGAACAGCTGGCCAGATCCACCGGCGGCCGCGCCTTCACCACCAACGACATTGACGACGCACTTCGCAAGATCGACCATGACAGCGACCTCTACTACACCGTCGGCTATGCGCCTACAGATTCGGCCGAGGATGGCAGCTTCCGCCGCATCGACGTGAAAGTCTCCGGCGGCATGTACAAGCTTGAGTATCGGCAGGGCTACAACGCATCAGAACCCGGCGCTGCTCCTACCGAAAATCCCATCGCGCCGCTGCTTCAGCTCGGCATTCCCAACGCCACCGGCATCTATTACGGCGCCAACGTTGAGAAAGCAAATCAGAATCCCGGGACGGATGCCGCCTCTGAAACGACACCCGCCGGCCAGAACCCCCAGCTCAATGGCCCGCTCACCCGCTACACCGTCTCCTTCACCGTCCGTGCCCAGGACGTCTCCTTCGGCCAGGCGCCCAGCGGCGAGCACATCGCCAAACTTCTCCTCGGCGTCAAGGCCTTCGGCGCAAACGGCGCTGCGCTCAACTGGCAGGCTACGCGGGAAGCCGTCGATCTCTCCTCAGCCCAGTACCAATCCATCCTGAAGTCCGGCATCCCCGTCACTCTCGATCTCGACCTGCCCGCCAACACCCCCGCCCAGCTCGTTACCGCCGTTTACGACTGGAACACCGCCCGCTCGGGAACGCTCGAAATGCCTGTTCGCCCGTAATCTCAAAGTTTGAGTGCGATTCAATTCCCAGCCTCCAGGGTAAGACTTTTACGGGATTCCACGGTGGAAACTAATATCGGCAACGCGTCAATTTATGAATTCCTGTAGGCCGTGCACCGTCCCTCTGCGATTTGGCGCATTTTCTTGATTTCTTTTATGGAAAACAAATTGCAAAAGGACTATAAAGAGAAACCATATTCATTCCTCGGGTTCCTCATTTATCCCGGCGTTCGTCCGCGTTGTTCGCCAGTCTTATCCAGACCGCAATGGTGGTCGAAACCTGCAGGGACGTAACCAGCTACAGGATTTCCGATCCGGTCATACTTCCGTTTTTCTCGTATGAAGTGCAAGTGAACGCAAGCCCCGTTGGCGCGATCTCTTGCTTCGGTTGAACTGTATTTCCGCTAAGGAGCATGACATGACGAGACTGCATTCTGTGTGTCGCCTCTTTCCTCTGGTGATCGTTGTTCTTCTTGCATTCGCATTACCCGTGGAGCTATCGTCCCAGGGAACATCGACCGCATCGATAACCGGTACAGTTACCGATCCGACCGGCGCTGTGATTCCTGGCGCAACCATTGAACTGACAGATCCGAGCACCGGCCAGACCTACAGAGCTGTTGCCAATCAGGTGGGTTCCTATACCATCGCCAACATTGCCCCCGGTCCTGGTTACAAAGAGACTGTCTCGCACGCCGGCTTTGAGACGACAGTCCTGAGCGGTCTTTATTTGAACGTCGGTTCAACCCGTACACAGAATGTGAAACTGTCGATTGGTGCAGTGTCCGCGACCATCGCGGTATCGGCCGAGAACCAGACCGTGACCCTGGATACGACGGATGCCACGGTGGGCAACAACTTCCAGGTCCAGTATGTGCAGGATCTGCCGATCATGGTCCGCGACACGCCTCTGGAACTGCTGACGCAACAGCCGGGCATGACCAATGATGGCTCGGCGACGGGCGCGCGCACCGACCAGTCCCGCGTCACGCTCGATGGCCTGGACGTCAACGATGAGGCCTACGGCTCCTTCGGCGCTGTCGTCGCCGGCGCTCCGGTGGACTCGGTGCAGGAGTTCCGCGGCACAACAGCCGGTATGCTCTCCAGCAACGGCGCCGGTGGCGGCGGCCAGTTCGATATGGTCACCAAGTCCGGCACCAACCACTTCCACGGCGATCTCAACGAATACCACCGCGACACCGATCTCGAGGCCAACGAGTGGTTTAACAACTTCGACGGTGTCCCGCGCGCCCCACTGGTCCGCAACCAGTACGGTGGCGCCGTTGGCGGTCCAATCTGGAAAGATAAGGCATTCTTCTTCTTCGATTTCAACGGCCGCCATGACTCGCTTTCAACCATCGCCACGCGCACCGTGCCGATGACCAGCTTTCTGAAGAACGATTCCATCAGCTACTACACCAATATTGCTACGGGAGCGAAGGACAGCATCAGCGCGGCGCAGGTGAAAGGCTTCGATCCGCAAGGCGTCGGTTTCGATCAACCGATGATGACGGCTCTTGCCGCTCGGTATCCCGCGCCGAACGACTTTACCGGTGACGCGGGCGACCTGGTGAACACGGCCGGTTTCCGTTTCAATGCTCCCGAACCCTACATTGAAAAGAACTACGTGGGCAGGCTCGATCTCGCCCCGTTCCCCAGCCACCACTTCTTTGGCCGCGTCACCTACAACAACATCAATTCGGTGAACGCGCCGGTGCAATTCCCGGGCGATCCTGAGACCTGGCCGAATCTGGACACCAGCCACGCGTGGGTGGCGGGCTGGGATTGGACGATCGGCAACACCAAGACAAACAGCGTGATCTGGGGCAGCACCATCGCCAAAATCAGCACGCTCGATACCTATAACCCGCAAGGCGCGAACCAGTACAACTTCGATGGAGATCCCACCGGCGGCTACTTCCTGTCCGGCCCTTACGCCAATGCCGGCGGGTCGTCGCGCTATTTTCCGATTCCCGTAGTGCGTGACGACTTCCATTGGGATAAGGGGCGTCACAGTCTGACCTTCGGCGGCGATTTCAAATACCCCAGCCCGCATTACGCCACCTACGGTGATTACAACGGTCCGATCGTCGGATTGGGCGGCTTCGTTACCGGACTGCCCGTGAATAGCCCAACCTCGGACTTTAACTTCGATCCGACCAATCTGGACAACAGCCAGACCAGCCTCACTGTCTACCAGTCCGCGCTGGTGCTTGCGTTGGGCCGTTTTGAAGACACCAACGACACCTGGAACTACAACGCTTCGGGGACCGCGGTGCCGCAGGGCACCGGATTGCAGACCACGTTCCATTATTACGAGGCCGAGTTCTACTTCGGGGATACCTGGAAGTTGACGCCGTCGCTTACGCTTACCTACGGCCTGCGCTACCAGAACTTCACGGTGCCCTATGAGATCCACGGCATCGAATCGAACCAGAACTTGAGCTTCTGGGACTTCATGAACGCCCGTATCGCGCAAAGCAAAGATGGAGTCAGCGGCAATGCGTCTCTGCCGGGTGGCGGCGGAGGCGACACGGTCCCGTACATCGAATACAATCTCGCCGGCAAAGCCAACCATGCCCCAGGTTACTATCAACCGGACTACAAGGACTTTGCTCCGCGCGTGGCCTTTGCCTGGACACCTCCCGTTATGAACCGCAAACTCGTGGTGAATGGTGGCGGCGGAATCGTCTATGACGAGTCGGTCGTCAATGCGTTTCTCCAGGAGGAAGCGTCCTATTCCTACCTGTTTCAGAGTTCCGGGACCAGGGATTATGGCGTGCCTGCCACTTCAGCCCATAGCGCGGCCTATAATTCGTTGCTGGAGAATACGCGCTTTACGGCTTATGGCAACCCGCCGCCCGGCCCCGGCATACCGGCCGTCAGCAAGCCCTTCGTTCCGTTTGTAGGCCCCGAATCTCCGGAGTGTCCGACGCCCGGGCCTTGCGGCCTGGCCAATGGCGGCGCATTCAATATCTCCGTTGACCACAACCTGCCCACGCCTTACAGCATCATGTATAACCTCGGCTTCCAGCAGGAACTGAAGGGCGGGTTCATCGCCAAGCTGGGTTACGTGGGCCGTCTGGGACGCCGTTTGCTGGCCCAGGCCGACGCCGAACAGCTCATCGATTTCCCGGACAAGGCTTCCGGGCAGGAACTGAGCACGGCCATGGCAAACCTGACCACGTGGCTGCGGCAAAATCCGAATGCCGATCCCACAACCGCTACACCGCAGCCATTTTTTGAGCACGTGCTGTACCCGAACGGTGTCACGCTTAAAAACGGGCACCCAGAAACCAATACGGGCTTCATTGCGCAAACCATGGCCCCCTATCCGGCACGCGGCGACGTGGCAGACAGCGTCGACCTGATGTCCGGTTACGGTTTGCTGCCTGACAACGTGGGCATGGCCGCGCAGCTTTCGGAGAATACCTTCTTCACCGACTTGGGCTTCTCCTCGTACAACGGGGTGCTGGCTACGCTGCACAAGAACACCAGCTACGGTCTGCAGTTCGACCTGAACTACACCTGGTCGCATTCGATCGACAATACATCGTTTATCGCGAACTCATACGCCTACGGTGGCTATGGGTTCATCTGCGATGTCCTGCGGCCGCGTCTGTGCCGCGGCAACTCGGACTTCGATGTGACCCAATATCTGAACGGCAACGTCCTCTACACGTTACCGTTCGGCCGCGGCAAGGAATTTGCAGCTAATATTCCGCTTTGGGCCGACGAGGCCATTGGCGGATGGGAGCTGAGCGCTTTGCCGATTTACCACACCGGCCAGCCCTACATGGCCAACTCCATTGCCTTCCTGATGAGCTACTCCAATGAAGACCCTGCGATTCTGACCGGCAGCCTCTCGGGTTTGACGAGGGCCCATGTGACCGTGGGGTCGGACGGAGTGGTCAGCACCTTCAAGAATCCTGTGACGGCCTTCAACCAGTGGACCGGTCCTGTGGGCTTTCAGATGGGTTCGCGCAACAACCTGCGCGGTCCCGGCTTCTTCGACACGGATCTTGGGTTGGGCAAGACCTTCCCGATTTACAAGGAGGGAGTCACCCTCAAGTTCCGCTGCGATGCCTTCAACGCCTTCAATCATCCGAATTTTCAGCGCCCAAGTTTCCAGAACAATATGGACCTGACCAGCCCGCCCAACGAGTTTGGCACCATTCCGGGCACCGTAACCCCCACCGGCAGCGATCTCTCTGCTCGCGTATTGCAGGGCTCGCTGCGGCTGGAGTTCTAAAATAACCACCAGGATTCGTCCTGGATCAGCAAATGAGACGCCCGCCTTTCCGGCGGGCGTCTTCATTTCAGGGCAAATCCCCCGATGTTTTCCGGGTCCGGCGGCAGGAGATCTGCGTGGAGCGGATGAAGGAGCGCGCGACGCGGAGAAGGTGGGCCGCTATGATGCGGCATTCAACGGCATGAATGGCGCCTTCGGCCTTCGGCGGAGAGTAACCCGGCATTTGATCCGAGCCTGAAAGCCACCCTTTGCGAAAGGGTGCGCATCAGAGCGACCGGGCGGAGTTCGTAAAGCCAATCCTTTCTCCAGGAGCGTTCCCCCAATGACGTTGCGATTCGGCAGGCTCACCTGCCTCGCCCTCTTCGTGTGCGCCGGAATGGCATATGCCGCAAGCGCCGCTGCGCAGTCCTCCACTCCCGTAGCATTTGTTTACGTCGCTACCGTCAGCCAATCGACCGGACTCGGTGACAAAGTGGTTGGCTATTCGGCCAATTCTGACGGAAAGCTGACGGTGGTTCCGGGCTCGCCGTGGGCCGATCAGATTAGTTGGATGGCCGCGACCAACAACTTCCTGTTCGGGGCCGATAACATTGCAAACGACAAAATCCAATACATCTTTTCTTACGGGATTGAGTCGAACGGCGCGCTAAAATACCTTGGCGCCACCGACATCCAGGACAAGGGAAGCGGAAACGTCTGCAACGACGGGCAGTTTCTCACTCTGGATCACACCGGCTCCTACCTTTACCAGCAGGTGGCGTTCGTCAATTGCGCCGGCAATGGCTCCGCGTACGAGTCATGGAGCGTGAACAAGAGCACCGGGCTTTTGAATTACCTGGGCACATCCACGCCCAATGAAGCCTCCACCAATATCTACCCGCTTACGATTGCCGCGGATAACAAGTACGCCTACGCGTCCACCTGCGGCGAGAACAGCGAAACAGCGGGAAACGGCTACAAGATACAGAGCAACGGAAACCTGTTGGACCTGACTGCAATGAGCGCGCAGGCGCCGTCCGGCCAGCCATCCAGTTCTGGTACTTATACACCGTGCCTGGGCTTTGCAACCGCGGATCCCACAAATCATGTTGCCGCCGCGGTGAATTGGGTGGGCGAGGGCACCTACCCGGCGCAGATCGCAACATACGCGATCAACACCTCCAACGGCAACGTCATCACGAACAGCAGTTACTCCAACATGCCGTCGGTCGATGTGGGTGCCATCCGGTGGATGTCAATGTCGCCTTCGGGCAAAGTGCTCGCGGCGGCCGGCTGGGATGGGCTTCAGCTATTCAATTTCAATCCATCCGGCCAGGCATCGAGATTAACGGGCCTGCTAACTTCGCAGGACATCATCGCGTGTGCCTGGGACAATGCGAACCACCTGTACGCCCTGGTCCCGGGAGGGCCGGGAACCACCAACGGAGGTTGGCTGCATGTGTACACTGTGACGTCGAGTGGCGCGACGGAGGCGGCGGGGTCGCCGTATTCGATTCCCGCCGGAAAGTACCTGGTGGTGCAATCGCGCTAGGAATCAGGCGCTGGCGCCCGCGCTTGCGGAAGACCACCTTCAACTCGCGGCGCCAGTGTTCGCTCAGCGCGATCAGTTCCCATTGGATCTCCGGCGAGAAATAGCGCAGCACGGTCTCTGTGGCGGGATGAATGCGCAGCGCCGGGCCGATAAGTACCAGCCGCGGCGGCAGCGCCGGCACCTCCGCTCCGGCAAAGTAGCCATGCCGTTCGAAGGCCGACAGCATGCGGCCGCCGGGACCTGGCTTGCGGTCGTCGTTAAGGGCGCGGACGCGGATCCAATAGTCCAGCGCCTGGACGGGCAGGTGCAGGTCCTCGCCGGCCTTCAGTTCCAGCACCACCAGCCGGCCGTTGCGGTCCAGGGTGAGCAGGTCCAGCATGCCGCGTTCGCCGCTCGACAGCGCCGGTACCTGCGAGACCATAAGTTCCGCACGAAGTCCGGGCAGCAGTTCGGGAATGGCGGCCCTCAATCGCGACTCCAGCCAGCGTTCCGGCTGCAGCCGGAAAAGCGGATCGGTCTGGACGCCATCGGCTTGGCGGCTCGCAAATAACCGCGCAAAGAGCTCTTTTGCCGTAGGCTCCGAGTCATCGTCCAACGGGGTTTCGCTGGCGCCGGCGCCGAAGGTGATTTCATCTCTTCGGGCGAAAGAGTCGGCGGCGGCGCCATGGCGGACGCGAGCGAGCTCGAGGCCGTGCAGCAGCAGGGCAACTTCAGTGGCGGAACGGGGATAAAGCTCGACGCGATCGCGCGCCTCAGCCGGAACCAGGGCGAGGAGGCGGTCAAGGCCGGCACGGCAACGGTCCATGGCGCCCTGGGGCGAAAAAGCGTGAACTAGCCGCGAGGCCATGTTTCCAGTGTCGCGGAAGTCGATCGCGGTAAGCTCCTCGCTCCGCTCATCGAGCGTATAAATCTCAAACTTGGCGGCGGCGTGATTCAACCAGGCAATGCGCTCGGCCGTCGTCCGCCGCGCCCCAACCGGCACCACCACATTGAGCCCCCCGAAGTGGCGGCGGACATCGCCGTGCTGGCGGCAGTAGTCCAGCCGGAGCACGCCGAGGGTAAGGATGCCGCCGACAATGGCGCCGGATTCAGCCTGACTGACGCCGATAACGGCCTCGGCGGCAGTGCCGCGCGGCAGATGACCGCGGACATAGGCGGGACCGAAGCTGTGTTCAAGGTCCATGGCGGAGCGCATGCCGTCCGTCTTGAATCCAATGAAGTTGCGGGTCAGTATACGCTCGAGCATGCGCAGGTAAAGGCGGCGGGTATTTTCGCGGGCGGACGGGGTGCGGTTGTCGCCGGCAGCTACCAGTTCGAGCGCCTGCGTCCTGGTTGTGCCCATTCGGCGAGTGATCAGACGGAGCGAGCGGCGCGCGGCTCCACTCCGACCACGGTTCGCGCGAGGTTGCGGTCCACCCTCCAAAGCTGGAGCTGGCAGCGGCCATGCGACTCGGTGACGGAGCAGCGGGCGGTGCGCAGGTCAAAGAGTATGCGGCCATCCTCGAGGATGTGGGGCGCGGGATTGGCAGCGAGGTAGTCCTCAATGGCGCGGGCCAGGCTGGCGGCATTCGGCGGGAGCGCGTCGGGCTGCGTTCCGGCTCGCGCTCCCGGAGTCTTGGGCATTACCAGCCCATCCGATCCCGCAGCCGGGTGATGTGAGCGACGTGATGGCGCGAATGCCAGGCGTAGATGGCAAGGTTGTTGGCCAGGGTCACGGTTCCGCGCTCGGGGTGGACGAAGGTGCGCTGATAATCCGCCTCGGTCATGGATTCCAGGAGCGCGACGAGACGGGCGTGGATGGCCTCAACGAAGGGAAGTGAGACTTCGACCGGCAGGCGGCTGTCCGGCAGAAGAGCCCACGCGGCCTCGTCATAGGCGGCGATCGCGGGTGCGTCCTCAGTGAGAGCTAGCTTGAAGCGGATGTAGGAGTTAGCGTGGCTGTCGGCATAGTGATGAACGACCTGGCGGACGGTCCAGCCGCCCTCGCGATAGGGAGTGTCGAGCTGGGCGTCATCGAGGCCGGCGACGGCCCGGCGCAGGTTTGCGGGGAGGCGGCGAAGAGTTTCGATCTGATCGGCGCGCGAGCCTTCTGAAGCAGCGTCAAAACGGCCAATGGGGTAGCGAATTCCGTCCGGGGCATCCATGGCAGGAACGGTATCACAGGCGGCGCGGGAGCGCAGCGTGCAAAGACGCGGCCGGCTGCCCGGGGCAGCCGGCCGGTTGGGTTAGTGGTGTGAAGTGGGGTGCTTGGTTGCTGGGTGAGAGTAATGGGAGTGGTGGTGGTGGCGACGATGGTGGCGCTTGGCCCCGGCAAAGGCAGGCGCTACCGCTAACAGCAGGAGCGCGGCAGCGAGGAGAACCCTTCTCATGCGAAGAATGTAGCACCGGGCTTGTGGCTCGCGCGAGGAAAACCGCAAGGAGTGATTACCAATTTGCATCAAGAGAGGAAACATCCGGGCCTGGCGGGTGGCGGAATTACTCGGCGCGTAGGGCTTCAATGGGGTTTACGGCGGCGGCGCGGCGGGCCGGGATCATGGCAGCCAGGATGCCACAGGCGAGCAGTGCGAGGGGCGCGAGAGCGATGGTCCAGGGGTCTGCGGCATGGACGCCGAAGAGGAACCGCTGCAGCAGGCGGCCCGCGGCAAGGGCAAGGCCGATTCCCGCGATGGTGCCGGCGCCGAGCAGCAGAAGGGTCTGGCGCATGACCATGGCGACGACGCGGCCTCGATCCGCGCCCAGGGCCATGCGAATGCCAATCTCCCGGGATCTGCGGGCCACCAGGAAACTGAGCAGCCCGTAGAGGCCGGCCATGGTAATCAGCAGGACGAGCGCGCTGAAGGAGCCAATAACGCCGGCCGCGAGCTTTTGCGCGGAGATAGAGTCTTCGACCGCCTCGGCCATGGTGGAGAACTTGCCGATGGCAAGATGCGGATTGGCCTGGTGAATAGCGCGCTGGAGCTGGGGGATGAGGGCGCCGGGCGCGGCCTGGGTGCGCACGGCCACTTCCATGTATCGGCCGAGCAGCGTGCGATAGACCGCGTTGGAGGGGTCAAGTTGCGCCATGGAGAGATAGAACTCGGGTGCGCTGGGCGTATTAGGGTTTTCCTGGCGGATGTCTTCAATGACGCCGACGATGGTGGCGGAGTGCGGCACGTGGCCGTAGCGAATCTGGCGGCCGATGGGGTTTTCGCCTCCGAAGTAGCGGTTGACGTGGGTTTGATTGACGACAGTTACGGGAAGGCTTGAGGCGGTGTCCTGCTGATTGAAGAACCGGCCGGCAAGCATGCGCACGCCGAGCACGTTCATCAAGCCTGGAGTGGCGGCACGGACGGTGGCGCTTTCGTCCTTGTGGGTGCGCTCGGTGTTGTAGATGACGGTGAGGAGTTCGACCGGATGGTCGATTGGCAGCACCGTGGAGAGCGCGGCGGCGCGCACGCCGGGTGTGGTCTGAATCTGGTCGAGGAGCGGTTGCCAGACTTCGGTGGCGAGGTTGCGGTCCTTGTAACGATCGGTGGGAACGGTGAGGGTGGTCAGCAGCAGATGATCGGTGCGGAAGCCGAGGGGCACGTGGCGCAGCGCGTAGAGGGTGCGCAGCATCAGGCCTGCGCCGATCAAAAGCATGACGGAG
This sequence comes from uncultured Acidobacteriota bacterium, assembly GCA_963788435.1. Classification (GTDB taxonomy): domain Bacteria; phylum Acidobacteriota; class Terriglobia; order Terriglobales; family Acidobacteriaceae; genus Telmatobacter. Next base: position 28,850 of record CAWBIG010000033.1, read on the forward strand.
AGCGCGACCTGGGAGACAAGCAGCGTGGCGCGAGCACGATTCTGGCCGCGATCGCTCGACTGGGTGCGGCCGCCGTTGAGCGCGCCGGCGCCGTCGGCATGGGCGGCGATCAGCGCGGGAAACACGCCGAAGGCGAGGGCCGTCACAAAAGTGAGGAGGAGAAGCGCGGACCAGACCGTCCAGTTCAGGTGAATGTCGGCAGCGCCGAGCGGCAGCATGAGGGCGAGCATGTGGCGGAAAATGCGGAGAAACGCGGCAGCCAACGCCAGGCCGCCGAGCGCGCCGGCGCAGCTCAGGAGGAGGCTTTCGGTGAGGAATTGGGCCACGATACGTCTTCGTCCAGCTCCGAGCGCGGAACGCACGGCGATTTCGTTGCGGCGGGCGGCGATGCGCGCCAAAAGGAGGCCGGCGACGTTGGCGCATGCGATGAGCCAGACCAGGGCGACGGCAAATTCGAGCGCGACGAGCGCCGGGCGCACGTCGGAGACGGAGAGGAGGAGTTCGCGCATGCCGGCGAGGCGAAGCTGGGATTCTCCCGGCGATGCGAACGGCCGGTGGGCCTGGGCGAGACGGTCCAGGACGGTGTCGAGTGGCGTGCCGGGATGGACTCGTACCACGGGCCGGAAGTACTGGTAACTATCTCTGTTTCCCGGAGCGAGTAAGGCGCGTTCAATCGGAACAAACGCCTGCGGGCGGTCTACATACAATGGAAAGCGGAACTGCGGCGGCATGACCCCGACGACGGTGTAAAGAGTGGGGCCGATGTAGAGAGTTTTGCCGACGACGCTGGGGTCGCCGGCGAATTGCTGGCGCCATAGGGAGTCGCTGAGGAGGACATCGTTGGGGCTTTCGGTTTGTTCTTCTGACGAAGTAAACGCGCGGCCGATGATGGGATGGACGCCCAGGACGGAGAGCATGTTGGAACTGATACTGGCTTCATTGATGAGGACGGCGCCGGCGGGGCCGTCGGCGATGTTGAGGCCGCCGCCGTTGAACGCCACCTCAGCGGTTCCCATTTCGGCGCGTTGCCACTCCTTGATTTCGTCGTAGGGAACGCTGACGTCGTCCAGGCCCTGCGGGGTTTTCAGGATGGGCTGGAAGAGCAGGCGGTCCGCGGCGAAGGGAAGCGGCTTGAGCAGCACCGCGTAGGAAACCGTGAACATCGCGGTGACGGTGCCGATGCCGAGGGCCAGGACCAGGGCAGCAAACACCGCGTAGCCGGGAGCGCGGCGAAACTGGCGGGCCGCGTAGCGGAGATCCTGTTGAAGGGAAAGCCCCCAGGATTGGATGGTCATGTCGATTCCATGGGCCGGACGACGGGTGCGATGGCGCAGTCCCTCTGCTTTCAGAATAGCGTTTTCGCGACCACAAAAACAGACTGTATTTTTGCGCGCCATGGGCTACTGTCAACAAGCCGAACAGCGTTGAGCGAAAGAACTGGGAGGATGCGATGAAGGAATTTGCGGATAAGGTTGCCGTGATCACGGGAGCAGCGAGCGGCATAGGACGCGGGATTGCCGAGTGGTGTGTTCGTGCCGGTGTCAGGGTGGTGCTTGCCGACATCGAGGAGAGCCGCCTACGGGCTGCCGGGGCGGAATTGACGGCGATGGGCGGCACGGTGCTTTGCGTCAGGACGGACGTATCGAAAAGGGGCGACGTGGAAGAGCTGGCACTGCGGGCGTTCGACAATTTCGGCCAGGTGCATCTGCTGTTCAACAACGCCGGCGTCGCCGCCGGTGGTTCGCCGTGGGAGGCGACGTGGAATGACTGGGAGTGGGTGATCGGGGTGGACCTGTGGGGCGTGATCCACGGGGTCAAGATCTTTACGCCGCTGATGCTTTCGCAGAATACGGAGTGCCACATCGTCAATACCGCCTCCATGGCCGGCCTGATGGCCGGCGGCATTACAGCTCCGTATTCCGTTGCCAAGCATGCGGTGGTGGCTTTATCGGAGAGCCTTTTCCTCTCGCTTCAGCAGCGAAATGCGTTGGTGAAAGTGTCAGTGCTGTGCCCTTGCCTGGTGCGGACCAATATTGGCAACGGCGAACGCAATCGACCAGCGGAGCTCAGAAATGCGCCAGTTGAGATGTCGCCGGAGATGCAGGCGGGACGAGCAGCGTTTGAGGCGTTGATTGCCCGGAGCATGCCGCCAGATCGGGTGGCTGAAAGCGTGTTCGAGGCCATCCGGAATGAGCGGTTTTACATCGTCACCGATCCCGCGTGGATGGAGGCGGCGCGCTTGCGGACGACGAAGCTAATGGAGTTGGAGAATCCGGTGAGCGCGGCACCGGTGCTGGCGAACATCCTGAATCTGCCGGGATGAATGCGCGGAATCTGCTCAGCCCTGGTATTGCTCGTCGCTGACGTGCTCCAGCCAGTCGACGGATTTGCCGTCGAGCCGTTCCTGAATCGCGATGTGCGTCATGGCGTTGGCTGGAGCTGCGCCGTGCCAATGATTTTCGCCGGGAGCAAACCAAACCACGTCGCCGGGGCGCAGTTCCTGGATCGGTTGCCCCCAGCTCTGCGCGCGGCCGCAGCCGGAGGTGACAATGAGAGTCTGGCCCAGCGGGTGGGTGTGCCACGCGGTGCGGGCTCCGGGCTCGAAGGTGACATGAGCGCCGCCGACGCGGGCTGGGTCCGGCGCGGTAAAGAGCGGATCGACGCGGACCGTGCCGGTGAACCAGTCAGCGGGACCTTTGCCGGATGGGTTGGCGCAGGGATGGGTGATTTGCATGGGACGCTCCAGGGATAAGGGATCAGTGAATGAGTGAAGAAGTGAACGAGTGAAGGAGTGAAACAGTGAGGATCACTCATGAGGGTTGGCATCGTTGCGGTCGAATACGTGGTAGGTGACGGTGTCCCAGGCGTTGTGGATCCCAATGACGAGCAACAAGATGGTCGCGAGCGCTATACCGTATGAGCCGGCGTCGGCGAGTTGGCGAGAGAATCCGGCGGCGGAAGCAGCGGCCATGAGTGCATAAGCGGCGAGCGGAAGGACGGCGTAGAAGAGCCAGTCTTCGAGCTGCGGCTTGTAACCGGCGTGGCGCATGTGGCGCGCGTTGTGAACGGAATATGCGACGCCGGCAACGCCCGCGAGGGCGACAAGCGCGGCGATAGAGTAAGACGCGGCGAGACCGCGGACAGGCGCAACCATCACTGCGGAGAGCAACAGAACCGTGGTGAAGTGGACGATGGTGGGGGTGCTGTAGACGTTGGCTCCCTGCATGGAGACTCTGCGCTGCAGGCCGGAGAGCAGGGTGAGGACCACGAACTGCAAGCCGATGAGCGCACCGGCCGCGGAGCCGGTGATCACGTAGAAGTTTTGCCAATCGGAGAATGCGGTCATGGAGTACGTGGTCATTTTGTCACTCTTTAGTGGTGAATCATTGATTTAGCGGCTCACGCGGCGTGATCCTTACGGTTGCCGAGCGGGCCGCGGCGCTGATCATGGGGCGCAGATACGGGCTGCTTGCGTACTTGGAGCGGTAGGCCGAGTCGATGCGATCGTTCATGGCTGCTTCGGCCGGTTCGAATGCGACGTCGAGGGTCATGCCGGCGGCGATGATACGGCCGCCCCGTTGGCGCACCGCTGCCCGATACCAGCTTGAGTTCTTACCACTGTAAGCGCGGACATAGAGTTCGCCATCGACCGCGACGGACCAGATCCAGGTGGGAGTGCCGTAGGTTCTGCCGTCGTCGCGGAAGGGCGCGATGTGCAGGTCATCGGCCGCGACGATCTCTTCGAGTTCATCTTGCGGCCAGCGGTTCATTCGGATGCTCCTTGAGATGCGAGAACCGGCGTTGTGGCCAGGTCCCGCGTTTTCTACCGATCACAGCCCGGTCATTTTTTCCACGTGCTCGGGATATCGGTCACCCTGGATCTGGATCCTGGCCGCGGATTCGTCGATCTCGCGCAGGTCTTCGGGCGTCAATTCGACGTTGACCGCGCCAAGGTTCTCTTCCAGCCGATGCAGTTTCGTGGTGCCGGGGATGGGCACGATCCACGGCTTCTGCGCCAGCAGCCAGGCCAGCGCAATCTGGGCCGGGCGTGGCGTTCTTGTCCGCGGCGATGCGGGCGAGCAGATCGACCACGGCCTGGTTGGCGCTGAGGGCTTCGGCCTGGAAGCGCGGCAGCGTGCTGCGGAAGTCGCTCTTGCCAATATCGTCGGTTGAGCTGATTTTGCCGGTGAGATAGCCCTTGCCCAGCGGGCTGTAGGGGACCATGCCGATGCCCAGTTCTTCGAGCAGCGGAATGATTTCGGCTTCCGGCCGCCGGAACCAGAGGGAGTACTCGTTCTGGAGCGCGGTGACGGGCTGAACGGCGTGAGCGCGGCGGATGGTCTGAGCGCCGGCTTCCGACATCCCGAAGTATTTTACTTTGCCCTCAGCGATAAGGTCCTTCACCGTGCCGGCGACGTCCTCAATAGGGACGGCCGGGTCGACGCGATGCTGGTAGAAGAGGTCGATGACATCGACGCGGAGGCGCTTCAGTGAGCCTTCGATTGCCCGCCGAATTTGCTCCGGGTGGCTGTTTGGCGGGTGCAGGCCCGGAGCTTGGAATCGGGGCCGAGGTTGAAGCCGAACTTGGTGGCGATGACGACCTTGCCTTTGAAGGGCGCGAGCGCTTCGCCGAGAAGTTCTTCGTTGATGAAAGGGCCGTAGACTTCGGCGGTGTCAAAGAAAGTGATGCCGCGATCGACGGCGGCGTGCAGCAGGGTGGTCATCTCCTGCTTATCCTTGGGCGGCCCGTAGCTGAAGCTCATGCCCATGCAGCCGAGGCCGAGGGCGGAAACCTGGAGATTGCTTTTGCCTAACGTGCGAGTTTGCATTGAGTACTCCTGGTGGATCAGTGAAAGAGTGAAAAAGTGAGTAAGTGAATTAGTGAAGAAGTGAAAAAAATGAAGAAGTGAATAAGTGAAGAGTCAAAGCCCGGGTTTGTTCACTCTTTCACTTTTTCACTCCCTCAGTCATTCGGATTTGAGCGAAGCCATATCGATGGAAAAGCGATACTTCACGTCGGAGCGGACCAGGCGCTCGTAGGCCTCGTTGAGTTTTTGGATTGGGATCACTTCGACATCGCAGGTAATATCGTGCTTGCCACAGAAGTCGAGCATCTCCTGGGTCTCCGCGATGCCGCCGATGAGCGAGCCGGAAAAGCTGCGGCGGCGCATGAGCAGGCCGAAGACGGCGATGGGCAGCGGCTCCGGCGGCGCGCCCACCATGGTGAGATTGCCGTCGCGGGCCAGCAACCCGATCAGCGCGTTCACGTCGTGCGGTGCAGCGATGGCATCGAGGATGAAGTCGAAGCTGCCGGCGTGCTTCTGCATTTCGTTGGCGTCTTTTGAGATAACAACTTCATCGGCGCCGAGGCGCTTGGCGTCGTCAGCCTTGCTTGGCGACTTGGTGAAAACAACGGTGTGGGCGCCGAGGGCATGCGAAAACTTGACGGCCATGTGGCCGAGACCTCCAAGTCCAGCCACGCCAACCTTCCTGCCTTTAGTGACGCCCCAGTGGCGCATAGGCGAGTAAGTGGTGATGCCGGCGCAGAGCAACGGCGCGGTGCCGGCGAGATCCAGATTCCCCGGGACGCGCAAAGCAAAATGCTCGTCGACAACAATGGAGTTGGAATAGCCGCCGTAAGTCACTTTGCCGGTGCCTTTGTCGGGGAAGTTATAGGTGAGGGTGAGGTTGTTGCAGAACTGCTCCAGGCCGGCCTTGCATTCGGGACAGGTGCGGTCGGAGTCAACCATGCAGCCCACTGCGGCCAGATCACCGGGTTTGAATTTCTTCACTCCGGAGCCCACCTTGGTGACGCGGCCCACGATCTCGTGCCCCGGCACGCAGGGATAGACGGTGGGCATCACCTCGTGCCACTCATCGCGGGCCTGGTGCAGATCGGAGTGGCAGATGCCGCAGAAGAGGATCTCAATCTGCACGTCTGTCTCACCCGGGTCGCGGCGGGGAATCGAGGCGGAAGCAAAGCCCGATGTTGGGCTGGAGGCGGCGTATGCTTTGGCGTTGTACATGGAGTCTCCTTCATTTCATTCGGCTGAGTCGATGGCTAGAAGAACACCGAGTAGATGGCTGAGAATGTCATTGCGTCGTCCAAACGCGGAGTGATGGCCGCCCCTCGAATATAGCTCAGGCCCACATTCAAATACTGGCCCGGGGCGACGCGATAGGCATAACTGAAAGTTACCGCGGGAGAATTCCGCCACACGGTCTCGCCACTGGCCACCAGCGCATCGGTCAGATAGCGGCTGTGGCCAGTGTTGGACGCGACCAGGGAGGCCATATCGGCAGGACGGGAGCGGAAGGGCGCCTTCTGGTAGAGTCGGGCCTCGTAGTACCGGTCGTAAGGATTGAAGTGAGAATCGGCGGTCATGGCAGTGCCTCCCAGGTAGAGGCGGTGGCCTGGGTTGAGCGGATCGGGCTTGCGCAACTGATAGTCCATGAGAACGAAGGCTGAGGAGTTGCCGGAGTTGAGCTTGCCGGTGGTCAGGTTGGTGTAGGCGGTTGAGTTGCGCATATAGCCGGCGCGAAACCATCGGTCGTGTACGCCCTCGGTCGCCGTGCGCTGGTATCCCGCTTCGCCAAACGAGAGAAGTTTGTCGCCGACAGGGTCAAAGCGGAATCCCGTTGGATTGCGGTGTACCGCCGCGGGGCCACCCGCCGCATCCAAGCTGCGCTGCGCCAGCACCTTTACATAGGTGTGTTTCGGCGTCCGCAGGCGTAAGTTCACTGACGGCGCGGTCATGGGAAAGTACGACAGGCCCAGTTCGTATGGCAGCACGGCATAGACGCCCTGCGCCCCGGTCGCCGTGGAGCCTCCCACGGTCAAACCGATCACTTCCAGGTTGTTGCCGACGTAGCCGGCCTTCAATTCAACCAGCCCGTTACCAAGGGACTTGAAGAGGTAGGCGCCATAAACCTGCAGCGCTTTGGGGCCGGCGGGCTCCCAGCTCACCCAGTCCCACACGCCACAAATGTAGAACTGTGCGCGATGTGCCTGGAGCTGGCGCATATCCCAAGTCAAGGTCCAGTTGGTCATGGCGCCGGCGAATTCGCGTTCTCCTACATACAGCTGCTGGTCTGCCGCCACCGGCGCATCCAGCAGGTTTTGAGCGTACTGGTTCTGCACCAGGCCGCGCAGCGCAAGCCCCCTGCTTAAAAGTCCTTGGCGAAAGTCGGAATGGATTTCGATGGGGCTCTCCACGAAGGGAGGCATGGCGGTCTCGGCTCCAATCAGGTTCAGGTCCTCAATGGAGCGCGTCTCGACTTCTCGGTCGGTCGCGGCGCCAGTGTCGGGGGTCTGGCCGTTGATCTGCTTCAGGGACCATGGACCGTTGAATCCAAAAAACATAACGGTAATCAGGACCTTCTTAAGATGTTTTGGCGTCATCCGTACTCTCGTCTGCCGCGGCGTCTTCATCTCTGCTCGGCTGAATCGCGCTGGCCGTTGACCGTGATCCGATGTTAGAGAGAATCGGATTGCCAGCGGTATCCCGATCCTTCCTATTGATTGCCTAATCCTCTAGCGCCTTGCATTTTTCTGTGCACCGGCCGCAGGAACGAGGATAAGCTCGTGTGTGAAGGAGCAGAGAGGTGAACAGTGCGCAGCCGGTGCCGGCGAACGGGGAATTGAGCGCGGAGGTAGAAGCGCTGCGCGTGGGACTGGCGCGCCTCATTGCCGCTCATAACCAGATTGAGGGCGAAGTAGTTACGTCGATTCCCGGCCTGACGCTTTATCGGCGTACCGAATGTACGAGCTGCACGTCAGCGGTTCTCGAGCCCTGCATCATTCTCTATGCGCAGGGCGAAAAGCGGGTGCTTATCGGGGATACGGCCTATGTCTGCGACGGCGGGCATTTCCGCCTGACTTCGGTCGATCTGCCCGCCATCAGCGAGGTAACGCGAGCCTCGACGGAAGAGCCTCTGCTGGGGTTGGTTTTGAAGGTTGACATGCCGGCGGTGCGGGAAATCCTGAGCCAGGAGGAGTTCCTGACCCCGGAGCCGGCGTTTGAAGCGCAGGGCATGGCCATAGGGGAGACTCCGGCGGATTTGCTGAGCGCATGCTGCCGGTTGCTGGCTCTGCTGGACACGCCAAGGGATATTCCATTTTTGAGCGGGCTGATGCATCGGGAGATCCTCTATCGGGTGCTGCGCGGTCCGCTGGGCCGCAACCTGCGCGGCATTGCCACGCATGGCGAGCAGGGCAACCGGACTGCCAAGGCGGTGGCGTGGCTGAAGGCGAACTACGCCAGGCCGCTGCGAGTGGAAGAGCTGGCACGGGTGGCGCAGATGGGCGTGTCCACGTTCCATCATCACTTCCGGTCGCTCACGCAGATGAGCCCGCTGCAGTATCAGAAGCGGATGCGGCTGCACGCGGCGCGGGTGCGCATGATGACCGAAGGGCTGGATGCGGCCAGCGCGGCGTTCGAAGTGGGGTATGAAAGCGCAAGCCAGTTCAGCCGGGAATACCGGCGCTTCTTCGGCCAGCCGCCGATACGCGACGTGCGAGAGCGGAGAATGACGATGGAAACGAGCGTGGCGTGAAGGTCGATCTGGCTGACGTGGAGCGTCTCGGCGGGAATTAACACTGGGGCGTAAACTTGTAACTGCGATGGTCTATTCTTCGGCTTCCCCAATTCCCAGTCACAAGCGATATTTCTTCGACAAGTTCGGCATCACGGAGCGCCTGCTGGAGCGGTGCCTGGGCGAGGCTTTGTCTGCGGGCGGCGACTACGCAGATTTGTACTTTGAATCGGTGACGGCGATCTCGCTGGGCGTGGACGAGCAGATTGTGAAGTCGGCCAGCCAGGGGACCAGCGCGGGTTGCGGTATCCGCGTGATCAGCGGCGAGCGCACCGGATACGCGTACACCGACAACCTGAACGCGGACCGTCTTCTGCACGCGGCCAAAACGGCGGCGCTCATCGCTTCAGGGCCCGCGAAGCAGCCGGTGCAGGGATTCACCGAGGCGCCCGCGGCCGATCTGTATCCGGTGCCGCTGGGCGGATTCGACCTCGACCTGGCAGCGCGTCTCGAGTTGATCCTGCGCGCGGATCGCGCCGCGCGGGCCAGCGATGCGCGCATTACGCAGGTGCGGGCGAACTACTCAGAAGAGGTGCGGCGAATTTTGGTGGCCGGATCGGACGGGTCGTTTGCAAGCGACATCCAGCCGCTGGCGCGGTTGAGTGTGTTCGTCATCGCCAGAGACACCGACGGCAAAACAACCACAAGCGGTTCGGCGGGCGCGGGCGGCCGCGCGGGCCTGGGGCAATTTGCGGGGAGCAAGGGTCCGGAGCACTTGGCGCAGGAGGCGGCGCGCGGCGCAATCCTGCAGCTCAGCGCGGTTCCGGCGCCGGCGGGCGAAATGGAAGTAGTGCTGGGGCCGGGCTGGCCCGGAATCCTGCTGCATGAGGCGGTGGGCCACGGCCTCGAGGCGGACTTCAACCGCAAGGGTACGTCGGCGTTCACGGGCCTGATCGGCCGGCCGGTGGCGAGCCCGCTGGTCACGGTGGTGGACAACGGCACCATGGAGGGGCGCCGCGGATCGCTGAATGTGGACGACGAAGGCACACCCACGCACGAAACGGTGCTGATCGAAAACGGCGTGCTGAAAGGCTATTTGACCGACAAGCTCTCGGCACGGCTGATGGGCACGGCGAACACCGGATCGGGCCGGCGCGAAAGCTACCAATCGATCCCCATGCCGCGCATGACCAACACCTACATGCTGGCCGGGCAGGATGAGCCTGAAGACATCATCCGCAGTGTGAAGCGAGGGCTGTACGCGCCAAACTTCGGCGGCGGCCAGGTGGATATCACCAGCGGAAAATTCGTGTTTTCCGCGTCCGAGGCGTACCTGATCGAGGATGGAAAAATCACGGCGCCGGTGCGCGACGCGACCCTCATCGGCAACGGCCCGGAGGCGCTGAAGCACGTCTCGATGGTGGGCCACGACCTGAAGCTCGACGAGGGGATCGGCATCTGCGGCAAAGATGGGCAAAGCGTGCCCGTGGGCGTGGGAATTCCCACCATCAAGCTCGACCGCATGACGGTGGGCGGCACGGGAAGGTAGCCGCGCATAAATCACCGCCCGGCGCGAAGCACGCCGCTGGTAAGAATCCGCGCGCGCAAACCGCCGCGGCCTTTGAGCGCCTCCTCGGCTCCGGGCGCAATGGCGCGATCCATCCAGTAGCACGGACTGCACTCGCACACGCCCTCGAACTCAATTCCCTGAATGGTGAAGCGCCGCCCGATGAGCGTGTTCAAATCGACGCCCTCGGTTATGACATTGCGGCGCGTGACGCCGGGCGACCTGGGGCCGGTGGCGAGAGTGCGGCAGACCTCGGCGAAAACTTCGCCCGAGAAAAGCGTGATCTGACCCTTGTAGTCCGGCTTGTAGTCAAAGAAGCGGTCACCGCGGATGCCGTGGCCGGCGACGCACTCCATCTCCTCCACCTCGTGAACCGGGTGCGCACCGGGCTCCTGGCCGTGGCGGCCAAAGTAGTTGTGTCCCGGCGAGAGATAGAGGCTGCGGACGATCATGGGGAAGGCCCTGCGTCCATTCTCGCCGAAATCCGCTTTCCTTTCAAAACACCTCCGCGCCGTAGTCCCGGCGGAACAGCAGCGGCGCCGGCTTTGGTAGCTTCAAGTCATGGCAGTTGAAGTGAATCGGCAGGAAATCGAAGACACAGATCTCGAGTCGCTGGCGGCAGACGTGGTGGCGATGGCGATGAAGGCGGGCTCGAGCGACGCCGAGGCCGTGGCGCGCGAGGGCGACGAGTTCTCCGTTACCGTGCGCATGGGCGAAGTGGAGAAGCTCGTGGAGTCGGGATCGCGCGCACTGGGCCTGAGGGTTTTTGTCGGGCAGCGATCCGCATCCACCAGCACCAGCGATCTGACGCCGGATGGCATCCGCCAACTCGTCGACGGCGCGCTCGCCTTGGCGCACATTACGGAGGAAGATCCCTTCAGCGGACTGCCGGACCGGGGCGCGTTTGGCGCGTACCCCGGCGACCTGCACCTTTACTTTGAGGATGTGTACTCTTTGCCCGCGGCGGAACGGATTGAGTGGGCAAAGCGGGCCGAAGCGGCGGCACTTGCTGCTGATGCGCACATCACTAACTCCCGCGGCGCCAGCTTTGATGCAGCCACGGGATGCCAGGTGTTAGCGAACTCGCGCGGATTTACCGGCAGTTACCGTACCAGTTATGCGGGAGTTGCGGCGGCGCCGCTGGCCACTGACGAAAATGGCCAGATGCAGCGCGATTACTGGGATTCGAGCGCTCGCCGCATCCACGATCTCGAGTCACCGGAATCCGTAGGCCGCGAAGCCGCGCGCCGCACCCTGCGCCGGTCTGGGCGCTCGCCGCATGCCCACCCAGCAGATTCCCGTGGTGTTTGCGCCGGAAACCGCGCGCTCGATCATCGGCGCCGTCTTCGACGCCGCATCCGGCAATGCCATCTGGCGCAGCGCATCTTTCCTCGCCGGCAAGCTGGGCGAGGAGATTGCCGCGTCGGCGGCTCACCATCGTGGACGACAACATCATGCTGCTGCCCAACGGAACCGGCGGCTTCGGCAGCTCGCCTTTCGACGGCGAAGGGCTGCCCTCGCTGCGCACCGTTCTCGTCGAGCGCGGTGTGCTCAAAAATTACATGCTCAACACCTACGCGGCGCGCAAGCTGGGCATGAAGTCAACCCACAACGCCTCGCGAGGCCTCGCCGGCGCGCCCGGAATCGGCCCGGGAAATCTGTATCTCGAGCCCGGCACGCAATTGCCGGAGGAGATCATCAATGGCGTGGATAAAGGTCTCTACGTCACCAGCCTCATCGGATTCGGCGTGAACCTGGTCACGGGCGATTATTCGCGCGGAGCTACCGGCCTGTGGATCGAGAACGGCGAGCTGACCCACGCGGTGGATGAAGTGACCATCGCCGGCAACCTGGTGGAGATGCTGCAAAACGTGAGCGCGGTGGGCAACGACCTGGTGTTCCGCGGGGCCGCAGCCTCGCCGACAATCCGGGTGGACGGAATGATGCTGGCCGGCTTATAGGGCCGATTCGGGCGATCACGCCGCGGCAAGATTCATCATTGCCGACAACTTCGCCCAGTGCGCGCTGGCGCGTATTGGCTCTCCGAGAGCGCCCTGCAGATAGGTCACCACGAGGCAGTAACGTTCCTCGATCGCTTTCTCAAACCATCCCGCGGCCGCATCGATTTCGCCCAGACAAAGATGGTAGAGCGCCAACGCCGTGGAGGCGCCATAAGCTTTCGCCTCCCCGAGCTTCTGGATGAGTTCGCCGGCGCGGTCCGCGGAACCCGTGCGAGCAAGCAGTCCTGCGTACATGCCAATGGCCGGCATGTACCACGGAGCAAGGGAATATCCTTTTTCAGCAAACGGAAGCGCTTCAAGAAATCTGCCACGCGCAGCATGAAGCTCGGCGGAGCCGCACCAGCCCCAGAAAAAGCCGTCATCCAGATCGATAACCTGGCGGAAGTGCTCTTCGGCTTCGGCATCGCCGCCCACCGCCGCCAAACACCACGCCAGGACACACCGGCAGGTCAGGTTGAGTGGATCGGCCTGAATGGCGTGCTCAAGGTCCCGCACGGCTTCATTCCTTCGTCCCGAAGCCAACAAATAACCCCACGCGGCGATCATGTAATACCACGGCGATACGGAACCGGTCTCCAGTGCCAGTTGGTAGCGGCGTCCGGCCTCTTTCCAGTCATGATCCATCGCGGCTGCACAAAAGCACAGGATTACCTGCGCCTCAGGGAGCGTTGGATCCATGGCCAGAGCTTGCAGGGCCTGCTTGCGGGCTTCGGGGAGGGCTTCGTGCGCCGGGCTCAGGCCAATCACCGCGCAGCCGCTGAGATAGTCGGCATAGGCCGCCTGAGCGAGAGCGTACTGGGGATCGAGCTCAATGGCTTTCTTGTAATAATTGCCGGCCAGCGCCATGGATTCCGCTGTGACTTTCCAATGCAGATGCCTTGCCTTCAGGAGGGCCTCATACGCGGGAAAGTTGGGCGTATAACGTGGCTTTGCCCCGGACTGCGGCGCCAGGCTGGGCCGCAGCGCGCCGGCGATAGCGGCTGCGATCTCATCCTGTACCGCGAAGACGTCAGTCATTTCGCGATCATAGCGTTCGGACCAGATGTGATACCCGTCGGCGGCGTTGACGAGCTGCGCCGTCACGCGAATGCGATTGCCCGCGCGACGCACGCTGCCCTCCAGAACAGTTTTGACGCCGAGCGCTTCCGCGATGCCGCGTATGTCCTGCTCCTTTCCGCGAAAGGCGAACGAAGAAGTGCGCGCCGCCACCTTGAGCCCGGGTACATGGGCGAGGATGTTTAGGATTTCTTCGGCGAGCCCGTCGGAAAAATATTCATCGTCGGGATCGCGGCTCATATTGGCAAAAGGAAGAACGGCGATCGAGGCAACGATGGAAGCGGGGCCTGGGACGGCAGCCGCAGACGAAATCTGTGCGAGCACGGCTTCGAGCGTCTGACGCAACTCGCATGCGGTCTGGAAGCGCTTTGCCGGATCCTTGGCCAGGCACCGCTTCACCACCGGCCACGCTGGCGAGTCCAGCGGCTCAGGTTCATGGTGGACCACCGCGGTCAGGGTGGCCAGCATCGTGTCCCCGTGGAAGGCTTGTCTGCCACCCATCAGCTCGTACAAAACCGCGCCAAAGCTGAACACATCCGAGCGGGCGTCGACCGGCTGGCCTTGCGCCTGCTCCGGTGACATAAATGCCGGAGTCCCAATAACGGATCCGGTGATGGATGCCGTCAAATCCGGCGCTGCTTCGGCGCTCAAGCGGGCGAGGCCGAAATCCAACAGTTTGACTCCGGCCTTGGTGACGAGTATGTTGTCGGGCTTCAGATCGCGATGGAGCACGCCGCATTCATGGGCAGCTTCCAACGCAGCGGCCACCTGAACCGAGAGCCGCAGAGCATCCGCGGGCGCGATCGGTCCCTGGAGAGGCCTGCCGGCGATGAATTCCAGCACTAGATAGTCGTTGCCGATATCGAATATCTGGCAGATGTGAGGGTGGCTCAAGGCGGCAATGGCGCGCGCTTCGCGTTCGAACCTTGCCGCGTGCTCGCTGGAGAGCCGCTTGATTGCCACGATGCGATTGAGACGCGTGTCCCGCGCCTTCCACACTTCGCCCATGCCACCCGCGCCAATCCGAGCCAGGACTTCGTAGGGGCCGATACGCGCTCCTGGAGCGAGTTGCATGTCAGTATTTTAATCGTAGGGCTGGCCATTGCATCGTCGATGAGTGGCGAGCTTGGAGCACGCCTTCGCGCCAGGTACAGTCGCATACGCACGACGCAGCGCTAAAGGGAAGCAGTTGGTGTTCTATGCTCGGTGTAGTCCCTGGATTCCCACGTGTGGCGCGGAGTTCAGCCGAGGTGAGCCCGCCTGTCTGCCGAGTTTCAATCCGTTCCGTTTGACCCTGCGGACGCGCGGGCGGCGCTGAAACAGCTTCCGGAGCGGAGCGCGGTGTTTGCTCTCTACGGCGAAGCTGCCCATGCGGAGCCTTACATCGGCCGAACCCCAAACCTGCGCGGTCGTCTGGAGCGGCTGCTCATGCCCTCGGCAAAGCATCCTAAACGGTTGCAGCTGGCCGGGCGGGTGCGGCGCATCGAGTGGCGGTTGACGGGTTCGGAGTTCGAGTCGCTGCTCCTCCAATTCGATCTTCTCCAAAAGGAATACGGCACGAAGTGCCTGGAGCGGATGCACCTGGGCGCGCCCTCGTTCGTGCGCTTCCTGGGGTCGAACCGGTATCCACGCGTGGTGGTCACCAATCGGCCCAGCCTGCGCGAAGCCGATTGGGCCTACGGGCCGTTTGCCTCGCGCGCGGCCGCGGAACGGTTTGCCGAAGAGACGCTCAAGCTGTTCCTGCTGCGCCGGTGCGTGGAAGATCTCGATCCCAACCCCAGCCATCCCGGCTGCGTTTACTCAGAGATGAAGATGTGCCTGGCGCCCTGCTACCAGGGCTGCACCGACGAGCGCTACGCCGAGGAAGCCGCGGGCGTGGAACGCTTCCTGGCCACGCGCGGCGAGAGCAGGCTGGTGCATTTGCGGGCGCAGCGGGATGAAGCTTCGGCAATTCTCGAGTTCGAGCAAGCGGCGGCCGCGCATGCGCAGGTGCTGAAGGCAGAGGCGGTGCGGGCGCTGGCCTCGGACCTGGTGCGGCCGCTGAGCCAGTTGCGCGCGGTCGTCCTGCAGGCTTCTGCACAGCCTGGCGAAGTGGCAGTCTTTCTCTTCAAGGATGGCCGGCTGCGCGGGCCCTCCGGATTCTCGACAGTGGGCATGCGGATTCAGAACGAGCAGTCGGGTTCGACGTCGCTGTTTCCCCAGCAATGAAGTTGTTGAAGGTGTGGCCAATACA
>CAWBIG010000034.1:0-3070 GCA_963788435.1 uncultured Acidobacteriota bacterium
CGGCGGTTTCATTGTGCTCTGCGCTCGCGTTCGCGAACCACCGGGGACCACTCGGCGGTTTCAAATTGGGCGCGCAGCTTGGCCAGGTCTTCCAGCGAGTACTGCCCTTCCTTGTCGAACTCATAATCGCGAACGTAAACGCCCTGGAGGCCGGAGATCAGTTTGCGTACGTGAGCATCGTCGTCCTTGTCGTTGAGAAACTTGCTCGCAAAACCGAGCATGTTCTTGTCGAGCGTCACTTCCGTGACGTCGACGGCGCGCGCGGCCAGTTCCTTCTCAACGGGCGAGGGCAGCGGCAGGCCATCCTGGGCGCGGGCCAGAAGCGCGAAGCCCAGGACAGTCAAAGCCAGAGCACCGATACGCATTGCAACCTTATAGCGATTCATCTTTCATCCTCTCCGTTTCCGCGGTTCCGCGCCGACAGCCGTTGCTGCACCAGTTGCAGCGCGTGCCCGGTAATGCGCAAAGCCGTCAGCACCTGCTGCCGGGCTGCCTCGCCGCGGCGGCGCTCCTGGATGCGTTCGTAGTCCCAGCGAACTGCGCCGCCGATGATCGCGACGATCAGCAGCATCGCGGCCAACCGCATCCACAGCAGCGAATGCGAATGCCGCGCGACCTGCCGCCGCTCGCGGCGCGCCGCCATAATCCTGGTTTTGAGCCCGGGCGGAGCCGGACGGCGCTCGAAAGCCTCCTTCAGCTCCCGCTCGAACTGGTCTTCCCCGTGCATCGGTTCATGCTCCACGAATAAACTCCTTCAACTGGCTGGTCGCCTTGGCGCGCAGCAGCTTGAGCCCGCGCTGAAGCTGGCTTTTCACCGTTGCCACCGGCGTTTCGAGCGTGAGGGCAATCTCCTCCGGCAGCATGTCTTCCTGGTAGCGCAGAATAATCGCCGATCGCTGCGCTTCAGGAAGCGTGGTGAGCAGATGCTCCAGGCGCGCGGCCAGGGGCGAAGCGCGTTCCTCGGCTGCCAGGCCGTGCTGCTCCTCCAGCTCCACCCAGAGATTTGTTCCCCGCACCCGCCGGCGGCGAAGAGCGTCAGTGGACCGGCTCATGGCCACCCTCCGCAACCACGCGCAGGCGTGCTCCGGACCTTCGATTCGCGGCAGGTTCCGGTCAAGCTCCAGGAATACATCCTGGGCAATCTCCTCGGCGAGTCCGCGGTCTCCGGTCATACGAAATGCGAGCGAGTACACCATAGCCTGATGCTCGTCCACCAGAAATTCGAAATCCGGTTGCCAATTACGAGCCATGAGTCTCGCTTCTACTCTCTATTCCGCAAAGAGACGCGGCCGCGGATGCAGAGAATTACGGATGAGACGGGAAAAAGTTCTGAGGGATAGCGGAAATGGACTGTGGAGGACTCCAGTATGCTGCGCGGGGGATCTGCGCACCCGCCGCAGATTATTCATAGGGATTGCATAATTTACCGCGCGGATTGGGGGTAGGATCGAGTACGATTCTTATCTGAGACGCACGGTGACCAACAGCAGCCGGTTTGTGGAAGTTCGACCGATGAGGGAACGCGCCGGCCTGCGCGCTGAGCGGCTGTGGCTTGTTGCGGGCGCAGCAGCGGTTGCCGCGCTTCTGGCGGCATTGCCCGCGGCCGAGCGGAGCCTGCGCCATCTTTTGTTGCCCCCGAAGCCTGCGGTTGCGCGTGTGTTGAGGCGCCAATCCCCGGCCTGGACCGATCGCTTCGGCGATGGAACGCCGGATTTCCTGCGTCTGACGGATCCCGCCGACCAGGCTGCGTTTCGACGCTGGTTCACGGCCATTGCGGAGTTCCAGGCTGCGCGGCCGCGAGCCGAAGTTCCCCGGGAGATTGTGGACTGCGCCAGCCTGCTGCGCTACGCCTTTCGCGAGGCGTTGAGGCGTCACGACGGACAATGGTTTGCGGTGACGGGAATGGAGATTGCGGCGCCCCCAGGCGAGATCGGCGCATGGCATTACCCTGACACTCCGTTGGGCCTGGAACTTTTCCGAGTGGCGCCGGGACCGCTTGCAGCGGCCGACGCAACCAACGGGGCGTTTGCCCAGTTTGCCGACGCCAAGACTCTGGTAGAACGGAACGCGTACCTCGTCAGCCGGGATGTGCGCGCGGCGCTGCCGGGAGATCTGCTGTTCTGGCGGCAATTCGGGCAATCGTCGCCGTGGCACTCGATGATCGTGCTTGCGGGCGAAGAGGTGGTTTACGACACGGGACCGGACCACGGTAAGGCGGGCGAATTGCGACGGGTGCGGATTGCGGAGTTGATGCAGCACCCAGACGCGCGCTGGCGGCCAGTGGCCGGAAATCCGAATTTTCTGGGCGTGTACCGGTGGAACATTTTGCGAGGAAGCCAATGAAAGTGGCAAGCGGAATCCTCCAGGGGCTAAAGTGTCTGCGTGAGAACTCCTTTCCTGCTGTTGTCTTGAAAGGGCATGCCCACGCAAATCCGCATGGCCGGCCCGCCGCGCAGCGGATGCTCGCCGAGATTCCGCGCCTTGCCCAACTCCGTCGTCGCCGGAAGCCGCAGCAATGCAAATGCTCCAAAGAGCGCCCCTCGCTCATCGCCGCCCGCAATCACCAGCAGATGATGCTCCGGCCGTCCCGTCTCGTTCCAATAAATCCAGTACTCATCAGGCCCCAGGTCCGCCGGAACCCGCACCTTGGGAAACGCCTTGCGCACCTCCTCCGCCGTTCCCACCACCGTCTCGCCCGCAACCGCTGCCGTGGCCCGCGCCGTCAAATTACCAGTCGCAACATCCGCAACGCTCCGCTTCAGCTCCGCAACTGCTGACTGCTCCAGCGCCCCACCACCCAGCACCCGAATCTTGATCGGCATCATCACGCGTTCTGAGCGACTCCCATAGCGAAGCCACCCCTGATCCGCCGTTTGGGCGCCGCACGTCGCCGCCCCGCCCAGCACCGCCGCCACTAAAATCCCCGCCAGCAAGTCCGCGCCCCCGTCCGCCTCACACACCATCCGCTTCTCCCCGTTTTCAACGCAACTAACGTTCTACCACTTCGCACCCTGCGACGCCTCGATTACTTGTTCTGCTTTTGCCGTTCAGGCAGGTTCTGCGAATGCCA
>CAWBIG010000035.1:0-5663 GCA_963788435.1 uncultured Acidobacteriota bacterium
CACCGTCGAGGCGCGCTTCTACGAGAAGCTGGAGAGCCGCAAGATCCGCTGCAAGCTCTGCCCGCGTGAATGCATCGTCGGCGACAAGGAGCGGGGATACTGCGGGGTCCGCGAGAATCGCGGCGGGACATATTACACGCTGGTTCACTCGCGGGTTTGCGCCGCGCATATCGATCCCGTTGAGAAGAAACCTCTCTTTCATTACCTGCCGGGAACCACTGCCTTCTCCATTGCAACCGCCGGATGCAATGTGAACTGCAAGTTCTGCCAGAACTGGGACATCTCGCAGTCGCGCCCGGAGGAGATTCCCGCGGAGTACATCCCACCCGACCGGGCGGCGGCAATCGCGCGCCAGTACAACTGCCCCACCATCGCCTATACCTACAGCGAGCCGGTGGTTTTTTCTGAGTACCTGATGGACACGGCCGATGCCGGCCACGCCGCGGGCGTGCGCAGCATCGTGGTTTCCAACGGCTACATGCAGCACGATTCGCTGGTGCAGGCTTACGGCAAAATGGACGCGGTAAAAATCGACCTGAAAGCCTACAGCGATTCTTTCTACGCCAAGGTGGTCACCGGTCAGCTGAAGCCCGTGCTCGAATCGCTTGTGACTCTGCGCAAGATGGGCAAGTGGACCGAGATTGTTTACCTCGTGATTCCCACGCTCAACGACGATGACGCCGGGTTCCGAGGTCTCGCCGCATGGATCAAGGCCGATCTCGGCCTCGATGTGCCGCTGCATTTTACCCAGTTTCACCCCGAGTATCTGCTCAAGAATCTGCCCATCACGCCGGTGGCCACATTGGAACGGGCCAAAGGCGATTGCCGATGCCGAGGGCCTGCACTACGTCTACATCGGCAATGTTCCCGGTCATCCCGCCCAGAATACCTACTGCCCGCAGTGCCGCAAAATGCTGGTGGAGCGCGTGGGATTTACGGCCAGCCAGGTCCTGATTCGAAAGGACTCCACATGTCCCTTCTGCAAGCGCCACATCCCGGGAATATGGCACGCCTGATCGTGCCTGAGAGGTCATGAGCCATGAAGAATCGAAGGAGTTTCACTATGGCCTGGTTGATGACGCAATGCATCGCACTCGCGGTCACGCGTGCCGATCCTGCATGTGCGCGCATCGGACGGCGCAGGAGAGCAGAAGATCAGGCCGGCTGCCGTAGCCGGCGCGTTCTATCCCGCCGATCCACAAGCGCTTTCGCAAATGATGGACGACATGTTGGCAAAAGCCACGCCCGCTCCGGTGGATGGCGAGATTCTCGCGGCAGTCGCGCCGCATGCGGGATATCCCTTCTCCGGGCCGGTGGCCGCTTGGACCTACGCCGCTCTCAAGGGGCACAAATACTCGCGCGTGGTCGTGATTGCGCCTTCGCACTATGTCGGATTCGACTTCACTTCGGTGTACGACGGCGATGCCTACACCACGCCGCTCGGGCAGGTGCCCGTGGACAAGGAGTTCGCCCTGCGGCTGGTGAAGATGAGCCCGACATTTCAGCTCTCAGAAAAAGGACACCAGGCCACTGCCGAAGCCCCCGAGCATTCCGTCGAGGTTCAATTGCCCTGGCTCCAGAAGATCCTGGGCAACTTCGAGCTGGTCCCGATTGTTATGGGCGACCAGAGTTACGAAAGCAGCCGTGCATTGGGCGTGGCCCTGGCAACAATGCTGCACAACGATCCCGGCACGCTGGTGCTGGCCAGTTCCGATCTTTCGCACTACCATCCTTACGCCGATGCGGAAAGCACCGATCACAAGACGCTCCACGCGCTTGAAGCGTACGACTACTTCAGCATGTCGCGGAACTTCCGGTGGCGCGGCCCCAGCGAGCCGGGAATTTGGGAGGCGTGCGGCGGCGCGCCCATTGTCGCCGCCATGATCTATGCCGAGCGCATGGGCGCAAATAAGGCTGAAGTGCTCCGGTACGCGAACTCCGGCGACGTCACCGGCGACAAGTCGCGAGTGGTGGGTTATAGCGCCGATCTCTTTGTAAAGTCCACCCAGGGCGCCGCCGCGGAGCCCCCCTTCTCGCTCAGTGATCAGGAAAAGGCGGAGTTGCTCGCGCTTGCGCGGCGATCCGTAGAATCGATGATCCAGAACAATCAGCTATTCTCGCCCCCCATCCCCGCGAGCGAAACGCTCAACCGCGAATATGGCGCGTTCACCACCCTCACTGAGGCCGGAGCCCTTCGCGGCTGCATCGGCTACACGTCGCCCGCCAAGCCGCTCTATGTAACGGTGCGCGACACGGCGACCCTGGCTGCGTTGCGCGATCCGCGCTTCGCGCCCGTAACCGCCGCGGAACTACCCCAGCTGGCCTATGAGATCTCCGTGCTCTCGCCGCTGCGGCGCGTCACCGATGTGGAACAAATCAACGTGGGACGCGACGGCCTCCTGATGAAAAATGGCGACGACCAGGGCTTGCTGTTGCCGCAGGTTCCCGTGGAGCAGAAGTGGAACCGCGAAACATTCCTCGAACAGACATGCGCCAAGGCCGGCATGGACCGGAGCTGCTGGAAAGACGAGAACACCGACATCTTCAGTTTCACCGCAGTGGTATTCAGGGAAGCCGTAAAGAAAGAGAAGCCATAGGCAGCACCAGTCAGCCAGCGGCGGTGCGACTAATGAAACCCGTCAGCGTTGCTTGCACTAGAGCGGCTCCGTTGACCATGGCCACCAACCATGCCGTTCTCCAAAAGCCAAAGACCGGAATAAGGATCGTGGTCAGCGCGAGCGCCCCAGCGCATCCGCCGAGCTGATCGATGGCGTAGAGCATTCCCACCCCTGAGCGCCCGGTTTCCCTCTCCAGGAACACTCCCGCTCCAATGGCAAATTGGTACCCGCCCAGCATTCCGGACACAGTGGCTAACGCGGGAAATGCGATTTGCACGGCGATCCAGGTTCCCGGGCCGGAGGAGAAATGGCCGGCGAACGTCACCACCAGCAGCAGCATCGGAGCAGCGAGCGTGAGGACAAGCTGAATCGCCGCAAGACGCCGAACGGTTGATTCGGCTGCACGGCGGATCGCCAACCACGCTCCCAGTGCGATACCCGCCATGAACAAGCCGATGAGAATCGACAGCTCTGTGTAAACATACCCGTACACTGTCTGGAATCCGAGCAGCAGAAAGATCTGCAACGCCATCAAGGTGAATCCCGTCGCTGCCACGCAGGAACCCGCAGCGGCCCGCCTGCGGAGTTTGATCCCTGGCAGAAGCGCGAGCACTGCAATGCCGGTCAGGAGCCCGATCAACGCGGCACTCACAACTCGACCAAATTCGATGTGCTCGGCCCCGCGAAACCACTCCACGTAGCTTGCCTTGAACTGTGCACCCCACAACACCACATCGAATGCGTAAGCGATTGGGGTGAAGTCTCGATTGACTGGAGTGGCGGGCGTGGGTGCGAGGTCCGCCGCTACCTGTTGCATTCGATCGGGCGCGATCCGATAAGGGATGAAGTACTCGCGGACATACTGGGTGGCGAGTTTGCGCTCACGCAACCTGGCGAGCAGCACCTGGGGGTCGCTGGTGAGCGTGCCCGGATCGAGAGCGCCGAAGATATGGATGGTTTCACCAGGAATCACCACCTGGTTAGGAAAAACTTCGCCGAGCGTGCGCCTAATGGACCGCAGGAAAGCAGCCAGGTCGGGGCTGATCGCTTCTTCCGACGAGCGAAGTTGGATGGCCACCAATCCGCCGGGCTCTAGATGTTGTCGCGCCAGCTGGAAAAACTCTGCCGTGTAGAACCGGTTTAGCTGGGCCGTCTGAGGGTCAGGCACTCCGACGATGATCACGTCAAACTTCTCGCGGGTTTGGGCCAGGAACCGTCGCCCGTCGAGGAAATGCATATGTACGCGCGAATCGGTGCCGGCCGCCTGTCCCGGAAGATACTCGCGCGCCATCGCGATCAACGCCGGATCGAGCTCCACATAATCCAGGCTTGTTATGGATGGATGTTTAAGGACTTCGGCTACTCCGCCATTCAGTCCGCCGCCGATGAGAAGCACGCGGCGCGGCGCCGGATGCTCCAGCAGCGCGTAGTGCACGGCTTCTTCGGCTGCGGCGGGATCTGGCGCATTAGCCAGAATTGCGCCATTCTCATACAGGCTACGGATTGCGCCGGCTTCGTTTCCAGTTTCCGTCACCGTCAAGTTGCCATAGATCGACTCGCGCGTGCCAACCACGTGGAACCCGCGCCACAATTGCGCGCGGGCCTCTCGATCCCATCGCGGAGCAATCCAGAAGAGCAGAGGCACTGCCGCAATCAGTGCTGCGCCGCCCAGCACTGCAACCTGCGCCCGCGTGAGCCGCAGCAGGAGCGAAGCCGCGATGCAGAGGTTCAGTAAACCCCCAACCATCGCAATCTGAAAAGCATCGCACCAGCGGACCAGCACGACGCTGGCGATGATTCCGCCCAGGGCGGAGCCCGCTGCTTCCAGCAGATAAGCAGTGCTCGCGGCTGCGCGCGGCGAAAGTGAGCATTCCTTTTCCGCCATGCCCGCTGCCGCCGCAAACAGCGCGCCCGACGCCACGCAAAACACGCTCATGCATACAAGCGAGGTGACGAACACGGGGACCATCCCCACGAGCTCGCCGGGAACTGCCTGAAACATCGCTTTGGCATTGCGCACCGCCCAAATTGTTGCCGGCAGGCTAGCCGCAATTAGGCTCTCAAGAATGGCAACAGCGAGCCGCGGTCTCCTTTGCCCCAATCGCGCTGCGCCCGCCAGTGCACTTCCAACCGCGGTCCACAAAAGCCAGGTTGCAAGCAAGATCCCCAGTGCGATCTCGTTGCCGCTAAAAACCTGGATCAACTCGCGCATGAGCACGATCTGGCCCACCACGGCAGTAAAGCCGCAAAGCGCCAGCGCAGCGCGCGCATCCGGCGCCGGCACCGCTGCGCCGCCTGGCGATGACCCTTTATTGGCCGTGTTCATCGGACAGAATTAGAGGCTGGTGTACCGGAAAATGCAAGTTCAGCCGGCACATGGCTGGACGGCAAGCTGCGAACGATCGGAGGCCGCCTCTGATTCTCCGCGGCCCTGCCTCAATTTCCTTCAGTCAGCGGCACATGGTCACGCGCCATCATCGCCATGTACAACCCCGACCCGAGAATCATCGCTCCCCCCGCCAACACATACCATCCCGGTACCACTCGCCACACCAGGTAGCTCACCACCATCCCTGTTACCAGTTGCGTGTAGTGGTACTGCGACACGTTCGCTGCCGACGTATGTTTTACTGCGACGTAAAAGCAAAGTGTTCCCAGCGCGCAGAACAGTCCCATGGCAGCCATCCCTGCAAGTTGCTGCCCCGTAACCGGCTCGGCGTACCACACCCCCGTCCAAGCGAACCCCACGGCCGCCGTGACCACTCCTGAAAAAAATGCCAGGCTTTCCGGCCGCTCCGTCCGCGTCAGCACCCGCGACCACACCATGTTGGTGGATACACAACAGATCGTCCGCACGATGAAGAAAATGTGAGACACAGTCGGCGATCGGTGACAAGCGCGGTCTCTGGACCACGGTGCTTTCTGCTGCCATTTTGCTGGGAATCGACGAGTAATTGCCTGGCAAGCCGCGCTCTCCCGTCCACCCTCCTGACCGCTGCCACCAAGTCCAGCCGAAAGGCCAAAGACCGCTGAAATATTCAGAGG
>CAWBIG010000036.1:0-5832 GCA_963788435.1 uncultured Acidobacteriota bacterium
TAAGTCCGCCGTCTTCGCGTTTTCCAGCAGCCATTTCTTCTGCGCCTCGGTTCGGCCGTCCTGCGCAGGAACCACGATCACCTGGGGTTTGGGAGCATTCTCGAAGGTGTAGTTGGGAACAATCTGAAGACCCTCGGCCGAGATCGCCTTCTGCGAGTCGGAAACGGTGTACACGTTGAAGGGCATGACCATGTCGTCCACGGCCCCGCGCCATGGCCGGCCATCGTGAGTGAGCATGGTATCGGAAAATACTTCCCAGGGTCCGGCGAGATCGATCAGGGCAGTGTTATCGGAAATGATGAAAGCGATGGCGATCGCACCCTTGGCCGGCGGCTTTAGGGTTTGCAGCTGGGCAGAGCTGGATTGCGCATTTGCCTCGTGGATGTGGCCAATCGCGGCGAGCCCGACGCACAGCGCGATGAGAGCGGAAACCATGCGGATTCCTTTAGTCATTGGTGGACCTCCTGCGGGAAGAGTTTGCGAACAGAACCAGCTTATGGCTAAACTGGAATGTCTTAAATGACAATGATCCGGCTTTTTAAGACATTTCGAAGATGGCGTGCATCTCATCCATCTACGGCTCCGTCCAGGCACACAAATGAAACCAAGACACATCGCGATCCTGGGATATGACGATCTCACCGGCCTGGACCTGGTGGGGCCGATGGAGGCGTTTGCAAGCGCGCACCTGAACTCGCCAAAGGCAGGCAGGGAAGCTTGTTATCGGCTAACCATAGCCGCGCTGGAGGAGAAAACATTTCGCTCCCAATTCGGGCTTACGATAACGGCGGAAAAGAGCCTCTTCGACCTTCGCGATGTGGACACATTCCTGATTCCCGGCGGCAGCGGCTTGCGAAAGCGGAATGGCCACCCCAGGCTCACCGCCTGGTTGCAGAAGAACGCGGGCTCGATTCGGCGGATTGGGTCGATTTGCACGGGAATCTACGGCCTGGCGCCGTCGGGATTGTTGAACGGCCGAAAGGTGGCGACGCACTGGAAGTTCGCTGCGGATGTGGCGAAGCGCTATCCCTCGCTGAAGGTGAATTCCGAATCGCTTTACGTAAGAGATGGGAAGTTCTGGACCGCCGCGGGAGTGACGGCGGGCATCGATCTTTCGTTGGCTCTGATCGAGGAGGACTTCGGCTCGGAGGTGGCGCTTTCGGTCGCGCGCGAACTGGTCGTATACATGAAGAGATCTGGAGGGCAGGAGCAGTATTCAGAGCCGCTCAAGTTTCAAGTGCAATCGCGTGGTCGCTTTGCGGATCTTTTGCCGTGGATGCTGGCACACCTGGATCAGGATCTTTCGGTCGAGGCACTGGCAACGCAAGTTTCATTGTGCCCACGGCAGTTTTCGCGGCGCTTTACCCAGGAATTTGGGAGTAGCCCGGCATCGTTTGTGCGGCGGCTGCGGTTGGATGAGGCGCGGCGCCGCCTTTCCGCGCCGGAGTGTACGGTGGAACGCGTAGCGTGCTCGGTGGGATTCAGCGACGGCGATAACTTCCGGCGCGCCTTTGAGCGGTCCTTCGGAATTGCTCCCAGCGCGTATCGAGAACGGTTTCCAGCGAGACACTGATAACATCGCTGAAAGTATCGGCAAGGAAGAATTTGATATCTAGTCTCATGGCCTGATAAAAGCAGTCGAACCCTCTCACTGCTTCTTCTTGAATTTGTGCGAGTTTTGAGCTCACCGGCAGTGCAGGGACAATTCGATTTCCTCCCAAACTGCCCATGGTCGCGCCTGAACCACTCAGGCCATCCGAGTCCCTCTGTCCTCCGCCCCGGCGGATCACTCGTTTTCCCTGTTCCTGTTCCCTGTTCTCTGTTCCCTGTCTCTCGTGATCCCCGGCACAGAAGCCCCCCTTCTTTCGTGGGAACATAGCTCTTGGATCCGCCTTTCCGGGCGGATTCCGCCGTTTAGGGGAGGAAGAAAACCATACCCCCTATCCAACGTCTGGCATCCGGCAAGCAAGAATGCCTGTGCGCAACTCCGGGCTCGCGGCCACTCCCACGGCAGAGCCTTGCGCAGCATGGCGGATCGGTGGCTCAAAGTACTCACCTCCATGCTCTCAAACAGAACTCTCTTCGATCCCCAACGAAGGGCCGCTTGATGCTGCGGCTCCTCGGCCCCCCGACCGGCGGCCGGGTCCCTACTGCCTAACACTTGACAAAGGGTAGGAAGTCCTCCCCTCCAAAGGTAACCATGCTGCTGGAAAAGCACCGTCCTCCCCACTAGAAGAAGCGCCGCAGAATCCCCCCCCCCTACTCACCGGTAACATTACTTAAGTAATGTTTATACGTAACGAATTGCAGGCTCATGCACGCTTGTTCCCTCGGTCCCTTGCTCCCTTGTTCCCTCGGTCCCCGTCTCACTCGCAGAACACCCGCACCTTGGTCTGGTTCCCGTCCTTGCCGTCCACGTCCACCATCAGGTCCTCGAGTTGATCGATAATCTCCTCCAGGTTCTCCGGCTTGATCTGCGACAGCGTGATGGGCACCCCGTGCTTGTTCAGCGCCTCGTCGAACTGCCCGTGGGCCTGCTGCGGGATCAGCGCAGCCAGGCGCACGCCCGCGCGCAGCAACTGCATGGGAACGCGCACGTTCACGGTGGTGGTGCCTTTCATTCCGGTCGAAGATTCGTCGGCTTCCACCATCACGCGCAAGTACTTGGCTCGCGTCTTCACTGGCGAGCCATTGTCACCGCGAGTAGCCCCCGCAAACTCTCCGGCCGCCGTGCCCGGCCCCGGATCGAGAGCGGCCAACAGCCGTTCCGCCTCATCGGCCGTGAGCTTGCCTTTGGCCAGCATCTCCAGGATTTGTCTCCGATTCTCGTTCATCTCAAGCCTCCCGTTTGCTTCAAAATCTCGATCGCCCCATGGTGCAGCGCCGCGCCCCATCCCATCGCCAGCGCATGCGCCAGGTGGCCGATTCCAGGACCAAGCCATTGCAGGAACCCCTGCCCCAGCCAAAGGCCGGCAAGCCCCGCAGCGATCCAAAGCACCTCGTGGTCCCCGGTCCAGGTCGCCATCAGCCGCTCCGCCTCGCCGGCGGTAATGCGGCCGCTGGCAAGCAGCGATAAAATCATGCGCCGTTCCTGTCTCATGACATCCCTCCAGCGTCACAGAATCCGCACATAAATATGCTTGCCTTCCGCCGTCACCCGAACCTCGGTTCCCGGCAGCGCGCAAAGAACTCTCCAGAACGCCGCCAGCAGCCGCCACATTTGGTATCCGGCGCCGATGCAGACTGCCCACAACACCAGTAGCGCGGCCAGGATCAACGGCGACAGCAGGATGGCAATAATCCACAGGAGAAACAACGGAACAGGTATCGGCGGATACCATCCGCGCGCCGCCTGAATGCGAATCACCGCCAGATTCGGAATCATTACCTGCCTCCCTGCTTTGCTCTTCAGCCCTCAGCTTTGTCCCTAAGTCCCCTATTCCCTGTCACTTCAGCGATTCGAGTTCCTTGATAGCCTCATCCGCCGAAATCTCACCCTGGTTCAGCCGCTCCAGCACCTCCGCCCGCGAAGGCGATGGGTTGGTTTCAATGAACTCAAGCAGGCCCCCGATTCGATTAAGCCTAGCCTTTACCGTTGGATAGCTCACTCCGAAGGTCTGCTCCATCTCCTTGATGGAACCGTGGGAGCGGATAAACGCTGTCACGAAGATCTGATCTTCAAGGCTGAGCCGCGCCAGTTGCGGCAGGGCGAACGCGCCTTCCACGGCGATTCCCTTCTCCGGCAGGCGAACGCGCTCTACCACTAGGCCGGTCCCCTGTGCGATGCGGAGCAGTTCCTGCCAATCGGAAACGGGTTTGGATTCGTCTTCCATCAATCTAAGGACAACTATGATTCAATTTATTAAGTTTGTCAATATATTTTATTGATTTTTATTAGTTTCCCGGAAGATAGAGCTACGAAATTTCGCTTCTCTGGGAAGAGTGAGAACGACAACACAAGAAGAAACTGCGCAAGATGATAGGGTTACGGCAAAACAGCGCAGCCGAATCAGCGAAAAAGCGCGGCGGGGCGAAGGCGGTGCCTCGCAAACATTTGCCGCCCCCTCACCCCCGATTCGATGGTGAGAACCGAGGAGTTTATGGGACGGTGAACGGACGCAGGCCGTCTTCAGGGAACAGGCCCGTAGGCGCGGTCACAGCGGAAGGCTGCGAGCGGAACATGTAGTGAATGGAGAACCCGGCGGAGACGAAGTTGTAATTGCGGGTGTCGTTGCCGGAGACGAAGAAGCCCGCGAACCAGTGTGGAGTGATCTGGTAAGCTCCCCGGGCGCGGATATCCCAGTTGGCGCTGACGCTAGTGAGCGCGGGCAGTTCCACATTGTTCAGCGCGATCTCGATGGCCTTCTCGTCCGCAAGCGGGAACAGCGGTGTGGCATCCTGCTGGAACGCCTGGATGCCGAGGCCGCCTACGACCTCATAGTGCCAATGGGTCTGATAGTGGCCCTCCCAGGTGAGGGGCACATTGGCCAGGAAGTAGAACTGCGGGCTGAAGTATCCGCCATTACCGAAGGTGAAGGCTTCCTCGTTCCTGTTGTAGTGCATGCCGAAGAAGTTGCCGCCCAGGCTCAAAGTGCCGTATTCGGGGTAGGACTTGACGCGCCAGTAAGCGCCGGCATTGCCGTCGATGCGGTAGTTGTCTTTGACGTTGTAGCCCTCGTCCCCTTGAGCGCCGACGCCGACGTAGTAACCGGACAGGGCGTCGCCGCGGGAGAATTCAACGGTACCCTGATTGGCGACCACGCCACCCCAGGCAAATCCGGGAAAACTCAACGAAGCGGTGCCGGGGTCGCGCAGGCCAGAGTAGGAGAGCTGCGAATCCTTGATGGAGTCGCGGCTGAAGGCGAAAGTGAAAGGGCCATTGGCGGGACGGAACGAGGCGCGCGCGGTCCAGTTGGACACCAGGAATTCCAGCGGCGTGTAGCCGAATGAAGCCGCGAACGTGGGAGTTATGAGTTGGCCTTCAAGGGCAACACCGGCGGCGTTCTGCTGCGGCGGAGGCGAAAACGTGGTGGTGGAAGCGGAGGGGCCGGTATTGGTTGCCGTCCCCAGCGGCTGAGGGATGGATACCAGCGATCGGCCGGTGGAGGTGAATTCCTCGACGCTGATGGTGCTGCTGCCGTCGGCCTGGCCGGAGTCGAGAAAGACAGGCGTGGCTACTACGGCGACGCGAGCGTGAGCGCCCAGCGGGGCTGACGCCTCAAATGGTGCTTCCAGGGCTGCGAGCTGGTCATATCCGGGGCTGCCGCTGCGGTAATTGA
Source organism: uncultured Acidobacteriota bacterium (assembly GCA_963788435.1). Taxonomy (GTDB): domain Bacteria; phylum Acidobacteriota; class Terriglobia; order Terriglobales; family Acidobacteriaceae; genus Telmatobacter. Next base: position 5,280 of record CAWBIG010000036.1, read on the forward strand.
CGATGCCGGCGCCGCCCAGCCAGCCGCTGTATCCGCTTTCCAAGGCCTGCAATTGCTGTTCGGCTTCCTGGCGCGGGTCAATGGGGCGTGGGGAGCGCTGCACGCGAACCCAGGGGCCACGCAACGGAGGCAGATTCTGTTGCTGGAGATCTTCGTCGGTCGCGCCGGGGGCATTCTCCTGTGCAGGGGTCTCCCCGGCCGGCTGTGCTTCCTGAACCGGAGACTCAGCGGGATTCTGCTCAGAGGGAGCAGTGACCAGCGTGGGGACAGTTTCCGTGGCAGGGGCGACCGGCGCCGTAGATTTCTTTTTGCGATGACGCCTGATTGAGGAAGGCGGAGGCGCCGCCTGCGTGGAGGCGGCCTGTCCCGAGTTCGGTTGCGCAGCCGAGGGCGTTTGCGCGGAATACGCGCCGGTGGCGGCTTCCTTGGCTGAAGGTGTGTACTGCGCATCTTCGAGGATCGGAACCGTGCCGTTGAGGATAGGCTCTACGGAAGCGACTTCAGGCTGAGCGTGCTGGCCGGGCCCGAGTACGGGCACGTTCTTTGGTGCCAA
>CAWBIG010000037.1:0-4155 GCA_963788435.1 uncultured Acidobacteriota bacterium
CGAAAACTCCGTCGCTCGCTCATATGTCATCCAGGCGAATAGACTGGCTATCCCGTACGGAGTGGTCAAGGTAACTCAGACGGGGCCGGGCCCGCCTGGACCGCTTCCGGTGGAATCCAAAATCGCTCGGCGCGCTTCCCTGACTTCCGTTGCAAGAATTTTCAACATCGATGGATAGAGTGCTGGATTGACCGCTAAGAGTTCTCTGAGTGCTTTGCTGGTAGTGAATCGAATCACCGAACCGCGCCTAGCCAACGCGGTCAAGCTGTATGGTTGGTTCGCGATGGCTCCCGGCAAGCCAATGAGTGAACCAGGGCCGACCTGAATGCACATCACCACGCCGCCCAATTCAGATTTCATAACGAGAGCAATCTCTCCGCTTTGGATCACATAGACTCCCACAGCTTCATCCCCTTGATTGAAAAGAACGCAGTCTTCAATGCAAGGGACCAGATTGGAGCCGGCTACGAGCGCTTCGAGTAGCTCATCGTCAGCAAGAAAGGCGAACGAGTTTACTCTCACCAAATCCTCTTTCACTTTTGATCGTTTCGACTGATAGACAGGGATGACGGGGGCTACCGCAAACTGATTTTGTCACCTCATCATCGCGAGAATATGTGACACAGAACACACGGAAATTGACCCCCGCAGCGTGAAAGCCCATCATCGTGACGCGCGCAACCCGTTCTCGACGGCCAATGAGAAGTCTCAGGTACCAACAGAAACCTCTGTTCCTGGTCTATAATATTCGTAATATCGAATATAATAGATAGTATGCCCGATTCACTTCGCCAATTCAAAGCCGAAATCTTCCAGGCCCTCGCGCATTCGACACGCATCGCTATTCTTGACCAGCTGCGGGAGGGTGAACTCACAGTGGGAACATTTGTGGAGAGACTTGATCTCGAACAAGCGAATCTGTCCCAGCATCTTGCGGTACTGCGCGCACGTCAGATCGTCGTAACGCGTAAAGCCGGGAACCAGGTGTTCTATTCGGTACGGGATCCTCTCATTTTTAAAATGCTCGACCTGATGCGACGCTATTTCCAGAAGCAGGTGGGCGAATCAATGGCCTTGCTCGAGGAACTCGAGAAGGCTGAGGTGCGTCGCTAGTGCATTTTCCGGATCAATGGCTTCCCCGATCAATCACTGCTCTTCGCAACTACTCGCCACGTCAGTTTAGCCATGACCTGGCCTCAGGAATAACCGTTGGGCTGGTGGCTCTGCCGCTCGCGATGGCCTTCGGGATCGCCAGCGGTGTTACGCCGCAGGCGGGGTTGTATACAGCGGTGGTTGCAGGATTCCTGATCTCTGCACTGGGCGGCTCGCGTGTCCAGATCGGAGGACCCACGGGGGCCTTTGTGGTCATCGTTGCAGGGATTGTGTCCCGGTTCGGGCTGGAGGGGTTAGCACTCGTTACGTTGATGGCCGGTGTGCTGCTCGTAATTATGGGCATCACGGGGCTGGGAGCGGCTGTCAAGTTCATCCCGCGGCCGGTGATTATAGGATTCACCAATGGTATCGCGCTGCTAATCGCATCGACACAGATCAAGGACTTCCTGGGATTGAGAACAGGGCCGGTGCCCAGCAGCTTTCTGCCGCGCGTGAAGGTGTTGGCAGAGAGCATTGAGACTGTGCAATGGCAGACCGTTGCAATTGCCGTCTCAACGCTGGCGATCATTCTTGTCTGGCCGCGCATCAATCGCCGGATACCCGGCTCAATTCTCGCTGTACTGATCTGTACGTCAACCGCGGCGCTCCTCCATTTGCCCGTTGAGACCATTGGGACCAAGTTTGGCGGGCTCCCGCAGGGGTTGCCGCCATTCACCTTGCCTCACCTGCATCTGGAGCACATCGAACCGCTCCTGCCCTCGGCGTTTACAGTGGCATTGCTTGGAGCGATTGAGAGCCTGCTCTCGGCCGTGGTTGCCGACAGCATGGCCGGGGACCATCACAATTCCAACGTCGAGCTTGTTGCGCAAGGATTGGCGAACATTGTCTCACCTCTATTTGGCGGTATTCCTGCGACGGGGGCAATTGCGCGAACTGCAACGAACATCCGTTCCGGTGCGCTGACTCCTGTCTCTGGGATAATCCATTCGCTGACTCTTCTCGTGATTCTGCTGGCCGCCGCTCCCCTGGCGCGGTTCATTCCTCTGGCCACGCTCGCGGCAGTTCTCTTTGTCGTGGCCTGGAACATGGGCGAATGGCGTGAGATTGGCGGGGTATTGCGGCTGGCAAAGGCCGATATCGCCGTGTGGGCGGTAACGTTCGCTCTCACCGTCACTGCCGATCTTACCGTGGCCGTTGGAGTGGGAATGGCTCTGGCCGCCCTGCTTTACATCTACCGAATCGCCGAGACGACCACAGTTGCGCCAGTCACTGAGGAATACCTGCGCGACGGGAAGGCTCATGTCCTTCAGGACAAGGAGATTCCCCCGAACGTGGCGATCCTCCGAATTCACGGCCCATTTCTTTTTGGCACCATTCAGAAGCTCGAGGAAGCTACCGAAGACCTCGGCGTATTTCCAACCATCGTGATCTTGCGGCTTGGAACATGACTGCTCTCGACGCCACCGGGCTTCATGCTCTCGAAGTATTTGCCGAGCGAATGCGGAAGACGGGGCGCACGCTTCTACTATGCGGTGCCAGGGATCAACCGGCCGAATTGCTGTCCCAAGCCAACGTAGTGGGGGACATTGGACGAGAGAACATCCTACCGAACGTGGATGCGGCATTGCGCCGGGCGCGAGAGATCAGTGGCAGCTTTAGCGGTGTGGGTTTGGAGATCGCTGATGACATGCAATCGATGACAATCTAGGTTGTTTTGTCGGAACAGACCACAAAAGCCGGAAAAAGGCTGAATCCGCAAGATGGAAAGAAGATCGCAATTAAGGGCAAATTCCATTCCCTTCGCATCGTCATCCAAGAAAGAGCTTCTGTGACAGCCATCACATCTGGAGTTAGGTGATCCAAATCACAATCTTATCTGCCGAGATCTGAGATTGTGAATTGCGCAACGATCTCATCCCCGAATGCTATACGGGCTCAATTCCCTCGTTGATGGTTGGTCATTGGAGGTTTCATGCGACGTTTCTTCTTTATTTGCGCGGCTGCATTTGTTGCTGGCGTTGGGGGAATTGTCCCCAATGCTCGGGCGCTTCCCAGTTACGCTCGCCAAACCGGGTTGCCATGCAGCGGCTGCCACACCACGCCGCCGGAACTAAACAACGCCGGGAGACTGTTCAAGCTGATGGCGTACATTGACCGCACTCAGAACACGAGCATCACGGCTGAACAAGACAAGCGCCGCTCACCCCTGAATATGCTTCAGACGCTACCGCTGAGCGCCTTCTTTGAAACTTCGATGACCGGCACCAAAGTTCCTCAACCCGGCACCCAGAACTGGAACTTCCAGTTTCCGCAGGACATCTCGCTCTTTCTGGCCGGAGCCTGGACCGATCACGTGGGCAGTTTCTTGCAGGTGACCTACGAAGTGCAAGATGACCACTTCACAATGGACAACACCGATATCCGCTATGCCAACAAGGCGACGGTGTCAGGCAAGGAACTGGACTATGGCCTGACTCTGAACAACAACCCGACGTTGGAAGACTTGTGGAACAGCACGCCGGCTTGGGGCTATCCATTCATCGCTGCGAACGGTTCTCCAGGCCCAGCCGCCTCGCCAATCATCAACGGGGCACTGGCTCAAGATGTGGCGGGATTGGGCGCCTACACCATGTGGGATCAGCACGTGTACTTTGCCGGAACCCTGTACCGCTCCGACCATGTTGGGGACGCCCAGCCGACAACCGGAACCTGCTGCTCTTACAACATCCAGGGTGTAGCTCCCTACTGGCGGCTGGCATATCAGCAGAATGGGCGAACTGCAAGTCTCGAAGTTGGCGCGTATGGCATGCATATGAAATCGACGCCGGGGGCGGTGACCGGGGCGGAAGACAGCTACACGGACTTTGGCCCGGACATTCAATATGACCGGACCTTCGGCAAGGATGTTCTCTCAGTGCGCGCCACCTACGTCCGAGAGAACGCCGCACTGGTAGGAAGCGCGGCAAATGGCATTGCGGATCCCGGATCGCATCATCTGAATGCGGGCAACGCCAACGCCGAATACCACTTTGGCAATCGTTT
>CAWBIG010000038.1:0-15005 GCA_963788435.1 uncultured Acidobacteriota bacterium
AAAGAAAAAGGATGAAGCGCCGGCGTATCCCGCGCCGGTGAAGACGCCGGAGACCTCGGCCGCAGGCGGCGGGGCCAGATCGGTTTCGTCCTTTTCCGCCTGGTGCCGGCGTGGTGGAAGAGGAGTTGATCGAGGGCGAGGAGTCCGAGCTGCCGCGCCATCATCACCCCCGCCACGGCGATCAAGACTTCGACGATCTCGAGGAAGAGGAAAAGCTGCGCTCGCAGATTCGCTCCGGCGAGCTCGGCGAGATGCTGCAGGAAGCGCACCTCGATCACAAAATCCAGCTCAACTTCGACGACAAGAGCGGCGATGAAGACATCGAGATCGAAGACGAGGACGAAGAAGGCGAAGAGCCGGCGGTAGCGGGAACGGCGCCGGTTCCGGGACGCGAACGCCGCGACCGCGGTGGACGGGGGCGTCGCCCTGAACGAACCGACCGTGGCGATCGCGGCCGTCCGGGCAGCCGGCGCGGTCCCACGCGCCGCTCCATGCAGACCACTGACCTGCCCACCATCAGCGACCTGCTCAAGCCGGGCCAGGAAGTCCTGGTGCAGATCGCCAAGGAACCCATTGCCAAGAAAGGTGCGCGCATCACCAGCCACATCGCGCTGCCCGGCCGCTTCCTTGTGTTCATGCCCACCGTGACCCATGTCGGCGTCAGCCGCAAGATCGGCTCCGACGAGGAGCGCCAGCGGCTGAAGCGGATCCTGACCAACGAACGCGGCGACGCCTCCGGCGGCTTCATTGTCCGCACCGCGGCCGAGGGCGCATCGGAAGAAGAACTCCGCGCCGACCTGCGCTTCCTCATTCATCTGTGGGAAGAAATTCGCGACCGCTCGGAGAAATCGAAAGCGCCGGCGCTCATCTATCACGATCTCTCGCTGGTGGAACGCATCCTGCGCGACCAGGTCAGCGCCGACTTCTCCTCCATCTGGGTCGACTCGCAGGACGACTACGAGCGCATCGTGCGTTTCCTCAACCGCTTTGCGCCCGGCATGATGCGCCGGGTCAAGCTCTACACCAAGGAGACGCCGCTCTTCGAGCACTTCGGCATCCAGGACGAGATCTCCAAGGCGCTCCGCTCCAAGGTGTGGCTCAAGTCCGGCGGCTCCATCGTCATCAACCAGACGGAAGCACTGGTGGCCATCGATATCAACACCGGCAAGTACGTGGGCAAAACTGCGCGGCTTGAGGATACCATCGTCAAGACCAACCTGGACGCGATCCCCGAGATCGTGCGCCAGATTCGCCTGCGCGACCTGGGCGGCATCATCATCATCGACTTCATCGACATGGACGAGCGCAAGAATCGCTTCCGGGTGATGGCCGCGCTGGAAGATGCGCTGAAGCATGATCGCGCTCCAACCAAGGTTCTCCAGTTCAACGATTTCGGCCTCGTCGCCATCACCCGCAAGCGGGTCAAGCAGTCGCTCGAACGCACCCTCAGCGTGCCCTGCTATACCTGCCAGGCAACCGGCATGGTGAAGAGCCCGGCAACCGTGTGCAACGAGATCTGGGTGGAGCTGCGCAAGATGCGGCGGCACTTTGAAGGCACCGATGTGCTGCTCCGCGTGCACCCTGAAACCGTGAAAGTGCTCAAGGGCAACAACGCGCGCTGGCTCACCGACTTCGAGGAGCTCACGGGCAAGAACATCCTGGTCAAGAGCGATGCAACGCTGCATCCCGAGCAGTTCGACATCCAGGGATAGAAGCAGCAGGTCGGCTGGTCAGCAAGTCGGCGAGTCAACAAAAAAAGGCCGGAGCACTCTGCTCCGGCCTTTCACTTTTTCGCGCAAAAGTATCCGCTGCAATTTCCTGTTGACAATCTGACTATTTATATGTAGAACTTCAACAGGAGCAAATCAATGGGCGAAACCAAGCCGGACATTCTCCAGGGCACACTCGATCTGATGGTGCTGAAGACCCTTGAATCCATGGGCCCGCTGCACGGCTACGGCATCGCGCGGCGCATTGAGCAGGTGAGCGGAAACACCCTCATCCTCAACCAGGGCACCATCTATCCCGCGCTCCTGCGCCTGGAGCAGCGAGGCTGGATCAAGGCCGAATGGGGCACTTCGGAATCGAATCGCCGCGCCCGTTTTTACTCGCTCACCCGCACCGGTAAAAGCCGCATCGCCGAGGAAACCCGCAACTGGGAGCGCATCGCCGCCACCATGGCGCTCTTCCTCGCCGAGTCGAAATAGGAGTCGCTCATGGACCTGGTTCGCACCATGCTCAGCCGCATCGCCGCCATCTTCGGCGCGCGCCGCCTCGACGCATCCCTCGATGAGGAACTCAGCGCGCACATCGACATGGCCGTCGAAGACCACATCCGCCGCGGCAATTCCTGAGAGCCGAAGCCCGCCGTCTTGCCCTGCGCGAATTCGGCGGCATGACCCAGACTCGCGAGGCCTATCGCGCCCAGCGCGGCCTGCCGCTGCTCGAACAGGTCCGCCGCGACGTCCGCTTCGGTCTGCATCAGCTCTGGAAGTCGCCCGGATTTACGCTGACCGCGATCCTCACGCTGGCTCTCGGCGTCGGCGCCAACACCACAGTGTTCTCCATGATCAACGGTCTGCTGCTGCGCCCGCTGCCGGTTCCCCAGAGCGACCGGCTCGCCGTTCTCGGCATGAATCTCGGTGGTCCGCAGCCCGCATACAGCTTTCCGGAACCCATCTTTCGCGCGCTGGAGCGCCGCCACGGCGCATTGAGTACCGTCTTCGCATTCGACCGCTCGCCCTTTCTGGTGAAGAGTGGCGCTTCCAACGAAATGATCTTTGGCCAATACGTCAGCGGCACCTTCTTTAGTGCGCTCCAAGCTCCGCCGCTCCTCGGCCGCACCCTCACCGCGCAAGATGACCGCAAAGGCGGCGATCCTGCCGGCTTCGCCACCGTCATCAGCGAGACCCTCTGGACCAATCGCTTCCATCGCGACCCCGCTATCCTCGGCCGCCGCATCGTGCTGGACAAAGTCGCCTTCACTGTAGTTGGCGTCATGCCGCGCCGCTTTTTCGGCGCTGACCCCCTTCAGCGCCCGCAGATTTTCGTGCCGCTTGCCGACGAAGAAGTGCTCGCCGGCGATCGCAGCATGATCAAGTTTGCCGAGTACGCATGGTGGCTCAACGTGATGGGCCGGCTCGCTCCCGGCGCCACTCTGGAGCAGGCCAACTCTCAAGTCTCCACCGCTTCCAGCGCCATCCTGCATGAAGCCGTGCCCGATGCCAAGTGGGTCGCAGGCATGGAAAAGGGACACTTCAGCCTCTCTGCCGAGCAAGGCTCGAACGGCTTCACCTACATCCGGCTTCGCTTCCGTAAACCGCTGGTCGCAATCTTCTCCATGTGCGGCGGAATTCTGCTCCTCGCCTGCCTCAACCTCGCTAGCCTCCTGATGGCGCGCGGCACCGCCCGCCAGCGAGAGCTGGCCACCCGCATGGCTCTTGGTGCTTCCCGTCGCCGCCTCATTCAGCAGTTGCTGGTGGAAGGCCTGCTGCTCGGAATCGCCGGCACCGCCGCCGGCCTCGCCATCGCGCCCGCGGTCAGCCAACTGCTCGTTACGGTGCTCATCGGCGGTCAGAAAGGCGCTTATCTCGATACTTCTCTCGATGTACGCGTGTTCGCCTTCGCCGCCGCCGCTGCCGTCCTCGCCACGCTGATCTTCGCGCTCGTGCCCGCCATGAAAGCCACTTCGCGCAGCCTCATGGAGCGCATCAAAGACGGCCAGCACTCCACCCTGACCCCCGAGCGCCGCGCCATCTTCCCTCGCATCCTGCTCGGAACCGAGGTCGGCCTCGCTCTCATCCTCGTGGTCGGCGCGGGACTTGTCGCCACCAGTCTGCTGCGCCTCTACAGCTCCGGGGAGGGCTTCGATCCGCGCGGCATTGAAAGCATCGAGTTCCGCATGGAGAATGCCGGCCTCAAAGGCGACGCCCTCATGAGCTTTTACCATGAGATGACCCTGCGCCTGGCCCGGCAACCCGGTGTCACCGGCGTCAGCTATCAGCGTGTGCCCCTCTTCACGGGCGGCGTTTGGGACGAGGACATCTCCGATACGCGAGGCGTTATCCACGACACTTACTTCAATTCCGTGGCGCCCGCTTACTTCAGCACTATGCGCATCCCGCTGCTTGCCGGACGGGACTTTACCTGGAACGACACGCCATCTTCCGGCCTGAAAGTCATCCTGAACCAGTCTTCCGCGCGTCAGCTATTCCCCGACGGCAACGCCCTCGGCCGCTCCTTCAGTCATAAGGATGAAGACAAGGTCAACGTCTACCAGGTCGTCGGCATCGTCGGCGATGCCAAGTACAGCGACCTCCATTCTCCCGCGCCACCCACCGCGTACGTGGCCATGCCGCAAGATAGCGGAGTGCAGGGGCCATCCTACTCCGCCGTGGTGCGCACCACCGCGGCTCCCGGCCCGCTGGCCAGTGCGGTCCGTGCCCTCACCACGCAAATGGCTCCCTCCGTCCCCGCGCCGGAAGTCACATCGGTGCAACAGACCATCGACGACTCCCTCGGCGCCGAGCGCATGATGACCATGCTGGCCGTCTTCTTCGCCATCTGCGCCCTCGTCGTCACCGCCATCGGCCTCTACGGCACCCTCGCCTACGCCACCTCGCGCCGCACCACTGAAATCGGAATCCGCATGGCCCTCGGCGCGCACCGTTCCCACGTGGCCGCAATGGTCTTCCGTCAGAATCTCTGGGTAGTCATGGGCGGCACCGTCGTCGGCCTGGCCGCGGCCCTCATTGCAACCCGCGCGCTGGCCAGCTTCCTTTTCCAAACTACCGCGCACGATCCATGGGTGATCGCCGCATCAATGGCTGCGCTGGCCCTCACCGCCTGCGTCGCATCTCTATTGCCCGCTCTGCGCGCAGCCCGCATTGAGCCCATGTCCGCCATTCGCAGCGAATAGTCGCGGCCACGGTGCCTCATTCCGTTCTCAGCGTCGCCATCGGTTGCGCTCGCGTGCTGCGCCACGCCGGAATCATGGCCGCCATCGCCGCCACCAGCCCCACCGTTGCTTCGCACGCCCCGCAATTGAAGCCCATGGGAGATCGCACACGCATCGTTCCGCCCATTGCCTCGATACCGCACGATAAAATTGGGACATGATCAAGGGGATCTCCTTCCTGCGCGCTGCCGCAGATTCCAACGCCTACGAGCGCCTGACGCGGTTCTTTGCCGCGCTCGGATTGGAGCGCGGGCGCGGATGGGAGCAGAATCCTCCTCCGGACGGCGCCGAGCATCCCAGCCGCGGAGCCTCCTTCCTGGCCCCGCTCGGAAATCTCGAATTCATCGCCGGCGCAATGCCCCCGTTTGCCGACGTCGCCATCGAGGTCACCTCCCTCGATGCCGCGCATCAGGCGGCTGCGGCATGGTTCCGCGCCGAGGGCCTGAATTCCCAAACCGATCCCCAAACCGTCCTCTCGCCCGTCTCTGAAACCCCTTGGAAGTCTCACTACTTCACGGTTGAGCCGGCCCCGGGACACCGTTTCTCCTTCTGGGCGTGGCTCGATCCCGTCAAGGGCAAGCCCGTGGCCGTCGAAGGCGATCTTTCCGCCGAAGGCATGCGCTTCGCCGTCGTCGTCGCGCGCTGGAACGCCGTCATCACCGATCGCCTGCTCGCGGGCGCGCTCGATGCCCTCCATCGCAGCGGCGCCCGGCGCGACGACATCAAGATCGTTCGCGTCCCCGGCGCATGGGAGATTCCCACGGCAGCCCGCACCCTCGCCAGCACGCCCAACGCGCCTGACGCCATCGTCACCCTCGGCTGTCTGCTGCGCGGCGAAACTGCCCACTACGAGGCCATTTACAACGAGGTTTCGCGCGGCATCGGTCAATCGCAGCAGGATACCGGCATTCCCCATAGCTTCGGCGTACTCACATGCGAGACCCTGGAGCAGGCACTGGACCGCGCCGGAATCAAGTCCGGAAACAAGGGCTTTGAAGCTGCTCTGGCGGCTATTGAGATGGTGAGCCTCCGCCGCAAGCTCCTGGAAGAGAGGCGCGCGTGACCGCGAAAACGCGGCGCAAGTCGCGCGAATTGGCCATGCAGATGCTCTTCCAGGCCGACATTGGCAAGCAGTCCCCCGATCAGGTCGAAGCCACCTTCTGGCGCGCCGGGGACGACGTCGAGCCGGAGGTGCGCGGCTTTGCCGAAGACCTCTTCCGCGTGGCCACGCTCAACCAGGAGCGCATCGACAGCATGATTGTCGCCCACTCCAAGCACTGGCGCCTTGAACGAATGCCCGCCGTCGACCGCAACCTGTTGCGCATGGCTATCGGGGAAATGATCGGGTTCAAAGGTACCCCGTTCCCCATCGTCATCAATGAGGCGCTCGAAATCGGTCGCCGCTACTCCGCGCCGGAATCCATCAACTTTCTTAATGGTCTCCTCGACGCCGTCGCGCGATCCCTCATCGCCGATTGAACAGCCCGACCCGCTGACCTGCTGACCACTGACCTGCCACGTCGCGCCTTCTCACGGGCAACAACACAGCTGACTAACTCGCCCGTTGAGGCCTAGCCCTGCGTGCCAGAATCACGCTCTCTGCGCCTGCTCATAGGAATGATGACAAAAACTGCAACAAGGATCGGCGTCAAACTGGGGATGATTTTCACGCCCCGCTACCGCTTGCAACTCCGCCATTCCAAGCGGCGTCCAAGCCCCCAGAAGGCCAGACAGCGCGCATTCCCAGCCCGGGGCGACTGTCTGCCTTCACGGGCGGCATGGTTCTCCCATAGCCGTTTGCGGTAACATGGAGAGTCTTGGGACTCACCGGCATTCTTCGGGCTCAGGGAAGGGAGATTTCTCGATATGGCAGAGGAAAGCAGCAGCATGAACGGTTTCGCCTGGTTCCTGGCGGGACTCGGCATCGGTGCGCTGGCAGGCGTGCTGTATGCGCCCAAAAGCGGGCGCGAAACTCGTGAGGACCTGGCCAACACGGCTCGCGAAAGCACTGAGTATCTGCGCAGCCGCGGCAAGCAGGTAGCCGAGCAGGTCGGCGGCATCGTCGACAAAAGCCGCGAGCAGATGGGCGAATACGTCGATCGCGGCCGTGAAGTCGTGGACCGTGGACGCGCGCAATGGGAAGAGTTCGTGGAACGCGGCAAGAGCCTGGTGGGCGAACAAGGCACCCGCGTGGCCGCCGCAGTCGATGCCGGCCGGCAGGCTTACCGCACCTCCAACAGCGGCGGCGTCACTTCCTCCACGGCCTCGTCCGCTGCTGGCGCTTCCGCCTCCGGCACTCCGGCGCCCGCAACCGGCGCCTCCGAATCCTAGTAAAGGAAGCCGGAAACTTGAACCGCGCGTCTTCAGCGGACGCGCTCGCACGCCAGTAGGCCGGGACAAGCCTCGCGAAGCGGCAGATCGGTTCGCGCCCTTGCCCCGGCCAACGCGCATCAACGGCCGGGCGGCCCGCGCCGCTCTTGAAACTCAGTGCTCCTTGTGAGGCCACAATGATGAACACCAATACTCTGCTCCTCGTCATTTGCATCATCTTGGGAGTCGGCGTCCTGTTGCAGCTCGGCTTCCTCATCGCCATTTCCGTCATGGGCGGCAAGGCGCTGAAAATGGTCAAGGAGTTTGGAGACGAATTCCATGACGCGGCCGCGCCCACCCTGCACCACGCGCGCGAGTTGATGGAGACTTCCAAGAATCTTATTGTCCGTCTCGAACCGCGCCTCGATGCAGCTGCAACCGACCTCGCCGAGATCGCGCAGGTGGCCCGCGAAGAAACGCGCAAAATCCAGGAATCGGCTGACGAGATTACCGGGCGCATTCGCCGCCAGGCCGAACGCATGGATCACATGACCACCACCACCCTCAACGGCGTGGACCGCGTCGGGCACTTCGTCAACCAGGCCGTCAGCACGCCCGTCCGCCAGGCCGCAGGCGTGTTGTCCGCGGTCAAAGCCATCGTTGAAGCCCTGCGCTCCACGGCTCCGCCGCGCCGCCGCACACCCCGGAACGCCCACGCCGACGATTAAGCCGATCGAGATCGCTGTGCCACAACGCGGGTGCCCCATCCTAACCGCGTTTTTTGCGGTCAGGGTGGGAAACGAGCATATTACTCTGGACCCTGAGGTTCAAACCCATGCGTCCACAGTTGTTCTTCTGCGCCCTGGCCGCCTCCGCTCTCGCCGCCGCGCAGTCCACGCCTTCCCCCGCGCTCCTGGTTCTCTCCAAGCAGGACCACACCGTAGCCATCGTCGATCCAGCCACTCTCCAGGTGGTCGCCCGCGCCCCGGTCGGCGACGATCCGCATGAAGTGGCCGCCTCCGCCGGCGGCCGCACCGCCTACGTCTCCAACTACGGCTTCGGCCGCTTCCACACCATCACCGTCATCGACCTCGTGAACCAGAAGCAGGAGAAAGTCATCGACCTCACGCCCCTCCGCGGCGCCCACGGCCTCGACTTCGTCGACGGCAAGCTCTGGTTCACCGCCGAACCCAATAAAGTCATCGGCCGCTACGATCCGGCCACCGGCAAAGTCGACTGGATCCTGGGCATCGGCCAGAACCGCACCCACATGCTCTACGTCTTCCCCGGCGCAAAGCGCATCGTCACCACCAACGTGAACTCCGGAACGGTGAGCATCCTCAACTTCGAGAAATCGCCAGGCGGTCCGCCGCCAGGTGGCCCAGGCGGTCCAGGCGGCCCACCGCCTGGAATGCCCCGCGGTCCCATCCACCCGCCCGGCGGGGACTGGAATGAAACCGTAGTCCCCGTCGGCTCCGGCGATGAGGGCTTTGACGTCTCCCCCGACGGCAAACAGGCGTGGGTGGCCAACGCCGGCGACGGCACCGTCTCCATCGTCGACCTCGACGCAAAACGCGTCACCGCCACTCTGCCCCTCAACGTGCAATCGGCCAACCGCCTCAAGTTCACGCCCGACGGCAAGCGCGTCCTCATCTCCATGCTCGGCCAGGGCGATCTGCTGGTGGTCGACGCCGCCACGCATCAGCCGTTCAAGCGCATCCCCATCGGACACGGCGCCGCAGGCATCCTCGTCCAGCCCGACGGCGCTCGCGCCTTCGTCGCCTGTACGCCCGACAACTACGTCGCCGTCATTGACCTCAACACCCTCACCGTCACCGGCCACATTGACGCTGGCGGCGGCCCCGACGGCATGGACTGGGCCGTCCGGCAATAACGAATATGGGTACCCCATCCTGAGCGCGTTTTTTGCGCTTAGGGTGGGAAACCCGAACGCCCGTTTTACCGCGGAAACGCCCGCTACTCTTCGTCGATCTCCATCACCTGGATCGAATACCCCGGCATCGTTTGCCGCATCTTCGCCCCCGCCGCCACCGTGCTCTCCACCGGAACCAGCGCCGTAGGACTGTCGATCGAGTTCGTAGCTTGCGTGCTCTTGCTCGCAAGCGTCCACACCTTCGCCGCCGCCGTCACCTTCGCCCCATCCAACTCGATGTTCACCACCTGCGCCGTCGAATCCGCATTCACGAGTTTCAGGTAGAGCTTCTTCTTCGCCGCGCTCCCCGTAATCGAGTAGAAGAACCGCGCTCCCGCGCCCTCCGCCTGCGACGCCATCGTATGGTCCCCGATGTGCCCGGCGAACATCACCTGCGCATAGTACGCCGGCGATCCGTAACTCTTCGCCGCGTCATACCCAATCAGGTCCGTTTCCCATTGCATTCCGCCCGGATCCACATTCACCAGCAGCGGCGCATAGCTCGACATCACAATCAGGTCCGAGTTTCGCTCGAGGCCGGTCATCCATGCCGCATCGCCCAGCGCCGCGCCCATATTCGGCGTCGGCAATCCCTCGCGCGTCGCCCACTCCCCCACAAAAATCTTCGGCCCCGTGCGGTCCGCCCGGTTATACCGCCCGCCCTCCCACGTCATCGGCCCGGTGTCGCTGCTTGTGTCGTAGTGGTTCGCGGAGTGAAAATTCTCCGTCGCCCGCACGTAAAAATGCTCGTCCAGCACATCCGGCTTCACGCTCTTCACCGGCGCAGTCGCAATCAATTCCAGCTCCGGATACTTCATCTTGATCGCCCTGAAGAATTGCGTGAACCGCCCGTCGTAGCTGCCTGAGCGGTCAAACCAATCCTCGTTTCCAATCTCCACATAGTGAAGCGCGAACGGCTTCGCGTGCCCATCCTTGATTCGCTCCGCGCCCCACTTCGTATCCGCCCCGCCCGTCACGTACTCGATCTCGTCCAGCGCATCCTGCACATACGGATCCAGGCTGTCGCCCGGCTTCACGTGTTCCCCATGCAGCGAGTAGCCCGCATACACCGCCAGCACCGGCCGCATTTTCAGGTCCTCGCACCACTCCAGAAACTCCAGCAGCCCAAACCCATCCGTCGACCAGTAGCCCCACGGGCTCTCGTGTCCCGGCCGGTCCACCAGCGGCCCAATCGTCTTCTTCCAGTCAAATCGCTGCGCAATCGTGTTCCCCTCCAGGTAATTTCCGCCTGGAAAGCGCAAGAATTGCGGATGCATCGCCGCCAGCTTCTCCATCAGATCAATGCGATTGCCGTTGGGCGTGTTCTTAAACGTAGGCGGAAACACCGATACAAGCTGCAGCCACAGCGTCCCCGCGTGCCCCACCGTCACCTCCAGGTGGTTCGCACTCCCCGTCTCAATCGCGCCCGTCTTCAGCGGGAACGGATACTGTTTCCACTCCGTCCCCACCCCATCCACCTTTGTCGTGGCCAGCACCCGCCCCGTCTGGTCCGCCACCAGGCTCACCGTCACCGGCCCCATGTCTTCGCTCGCCGCCTTCGCGTAAAACGACCCCTTGTACTCGGTGTTCGGTTTCAGCGCGAATCCCCACCACCCCGTATTGATCACCCCCGCCTGGTTCGCGGCATCGGCCTTCTCGACGTCCAGCCGCAGGCTCGTTTTGAGCGCGTCGCTCGGACCCACCGTGCGGTCGTCCGCCATCTTCGCCTGCGCGTCGCCCTTCTCCAGCAGGTACCAGTAGTTGACCCCGCTCCAGTCCCCGCGGAATGTCCGGTTGCGCACCATCTCCGCGTAAAGCCCGCCCTCATACGCGTAGTTGATCTCCTCCGTCATCAAGCCGTAGAGCGTCGGGCTCACCGTGGTAGTGGGCTGGTCCGCATGAATCGTAAGCGTCACCGGTTGCTGCGCCCCAACCAGCGCGCCGAACAAAGCGAAAGCGATTAAGGCCAATCCAGCGAACGTTTTCCCATGCATGAGCAAAAATCCTCTCCGAATATCGCGAGGAGTATAGCGCATCCCCGCTAGAGGCTATCTGGCAGCGGTGTCTGGAAACGTCGATTTAGGGTTTCCGGAGAGAGCAGGGGCCTCTAGGCCCCTGCTGCTGAAGATCAGTGGCAGGCCTTCTGGCCCGGACCTCCCCGAAACAAGCACGAAAATGCGGCCCGTTCATCGCAGTTTTATCGCGATGAGCAGGCGCAGCCTTTGCCCTTGTTTCTCTTTCTGTCATTCCCGCCCGCCCACGTAACCGCCGTCATCCTGAGCGGAGGTCGCCTCCGCGACCGGAGTCGAAAGCTTGCCCTGAGCCTGCCGAAGGGGACCTGCATTTCGGACGCTCTCAAACCCGACTAACTTCCGGAACACTTGGCTCCCGCCGGGGCGGAGCAGGCCGCCTGACCAGCTTTTAGGCCAAAAAAGGTGGATTCGCCCGGAAAATCCCCAATCCGCCCTCCAGCGAACCACCCCCCAAAACACCTACACGACATTCGCACTCGAACTAAAATCCACATAAATTATTTAAAATAAACAGCTTAATAGCACATTTACCAACTGTTCCCTGCCCTTAAACGATCCACCCTCCCCCAACCACTTCATCGCCGTCATAGAAAACGGCAGACTGTCCCGGAGTCACCGCCCGCTGCGGTTCATCGAACATCGCCCGTACCTCGCCCGCGTCGGCAGGCGATAGCATCGCCCACGCCGGCTCGTGCCGGTGCCGGATCTTGATCTTCACCCGCATCGGCCCAGTCAGCTCCACGACGCTGACCCAGTTCACCCGGTTCGCCCTCAGCTCGCGCGTAGCCAGCTCCTCGTCCGCGCCCACCGTCACGCGATGGCTCGCCGCATCGATCTGGATCACGTAGAGCGGCGTCGGCGACCCAACATTCAGCCCCTTGCGCTGGCCCACCGTAAACGCGGAGATGCTCTCGTGTCGCCCGATCACGCGGCCATCGGTCGTCACCAGCTCGCCGGCAGTGTCCGGCATGGCCTCACCCTGCTCTTCCAGATACGCCGTCAGGAACTGCTTGTAGTCGCCGCCGGGAATGAAGCAGATCTCCTGCGAGTCGGGCTTCTCGGCCAGCGCCAGCCCCTGCCGCCGCGCCACCTCCCGCACCTCCGGCTTGGTCATGCGCCCCAGCGGGAACAGCGTGTGCGCAAGCTGCTCCTGCGTCAGCCCGAAGAGGAAGTAAGTCTGGTCCTTGGACAGGTCCGCCGGCCGCTTCAGGATCCATCGCCCGCGCTCTGGATCGTACTCGTTCACCGCGTAATGGCCTGTCGCAATGTGGCTCGCGCCGATCGACCGCGCGGTCTTGAGCAACTGGTCGAACTTGAGGTGGTTATTGCAGAGCGAGCACGGAATGGGCGTGCGCCCGGCCAGGTACTCGCTGACGAACGGCCGCACCACATCGGCCTCGAACCGCCCCTCCTGGTTCACCACGTAATAGGGAATGCCCAGGTGCTCGGCCACGCGCCGCGCGTCGTAAACATCGTCCAGCGAGCAGCACCGTCCGGCCTTAGGCGTCTCCGGTATCCCATGCTTGCCCGCCAGCCGCGTCTGATCCCAGAGCTGCAGGGTGAGGCCGACCACCGCAACGCCATCCGAGCCGCGAGCGAGAATCGCCGCCACCGTAGAGGAGTCAACCCCTCCGGACATGGCGACGGCAATGGTGTCGGCCTGATTCATGGGGAAGCTGCTTCCTATCTATTTTCTCATCGATTCGCTTCTGGGATGCCCTCGCTCCACGGTTATCATGGCGGCACATCTCCGACGACCACGTGCAACGTCACGGTGTTGGTGCGTAGCCAGCTATCGCCGGTTGGGAATTCGACGAACACGGAATACTTCCCCGGCTCGTGCAGGTCATACAGGTATCTCAGCAGAATCTGCTTTGTGAGTGTCTCACCGGGAGCGAGCGACCAGCTCAGATTCAAAGTGCATTCAAGTGGAGGTTCTCCAGGCAACAAGCGCATGGTGGCGAATCTCTCACGATAGGTTGTGGGAGGTTCCCCCTTCTCCCCTTGCACCCAGGTCCTCGGATCGCTGGAGCAACCATCGCGAGAGATCGTCTTGTCGCTAATGTTCTTGATGGCAAGCGCAACAATCGGGCCTTCCGCGCCCGCAGTTGTCTCCTTCTCCATCGAGATGCTGACTGCATAGAGGTCGGACTGGGCCACGGCGCCTGGAGTTTGAGCACGGACGTTATGCGGATCTGCCGGGAGGAGGCAAATCAAAAGGAACGCGAAAACTGAGAGGTGAATCAGCCTCATCGCTCTACCCCAGGATGCGGATAAGTACAATCAGGACTTGGTCCGCTGCTTCATCCCAGCGTCCCGGCTTCGACCGGCGACACCGCCCGCAGCCGCTCCACCGCCTCAGGCACCACCTGGAGCACGTAGTCCAGGTCCGCTTCGGTGGCTGTCTTCAGCATGCTGAAGCGCAGGCTGGCGCGGGCGCGAGTCTTGTCCAGGCCCATCGCCATCAGCACATGGCTGGGCTCGGTGGCGCCGGAGTGGCAGGCCGAACCGCCGCTCACGGCAACGCCTTTCAGGTCGAGCGCGATGACCAGCGCCTCGCCCTCCAGGTTGTCGAACCAGATGTTGGTCGTATTCGCCGCGCGGAGCACGCCTCCGCCATTCACGCCCGTGCCGGGGAGCTTCAGCAACTCAGTCTCCAGCTTGTGGCGCAAGCCGGAGAGCCGATCCATGGCTCCATCCTCAAGCGAGTGCATGGCCAGCTCGGCCGCCTTGCCCAGGCCCACGATGCCGGCCACGTTTTCGGTTCCGGCGCGGCGGCGGCGCTCGTGGCTTCCGCCCACCAGCAGGCTCTCAACCGGGGTTCCGCTGCGCACAAACATGGCGCCCACGCCCTTGGGCGCGTGCATCTTGTGCCCGCTGATCGAGAGCAGGTGGCAGCCGATCTTGCGCACGTCGATGGGGACCTTGCCCGCGCCCTGCACCGCGTCGATATGGAAGAAGACGCCGGTGTCCGCGGCGATGCGGCCAATCTCGGCTACAGGTTGAATTACGCCGGTCTCGTTGTTGGCCAGCATCACGCTGATCAGCCGCGTCTGGGGGCGGATGGCGCGAAGAATATCCGTCGGATCGATGAGCCCGCTCGGCTGCGGCGCCACAAACGTGGTCTCCACGCCGCGCTCAGCCATGCGCTGCGCCGCCTGGATCACGGCGGAGTGCTCAATGGAAGTGGTGATGAAATGATCGCCGCGATGAAGCAGGCCGAAGATGGCGGTGTTATCGCCCTCGGTACCGCCGGAGTTGAAGACCACTTCGGCGTCATGGCAGTTGAAGAACTCAGCCAGGATCTCGCGTGCGCGGTCGACGCCCTTGCGCGCCTGCTGGCCATCCAGATGGATGGACGAGGCGTTGCCAAAGTGTTCCATCCAGTACGGATGCATCGCCTCCACAACCTCCGGTAAAAGGGGGGTGGTGGCGTTGGCATCCATATACACGCGGCGCATTTGGCTTTCTCCTTGTCAAGATTGTACGTGGAAGCGGGATTTCCCGCCCAATCTGAATATCGCACCGGCCGGTTCATCGCATTGTGATATTCGATACTGCGGCTGGTCTGGTACAGTGCCATCACGCAGCGAACCCCAGGGTTCGGGCCTGACCGTACAACCCCGCGCAGAGGAGCGAAAGCCGGCAACAGAACCGGCAGAGCTTTACGGGTTATTTCTGAGGAACTCCCGATTCAATATGGCAGGCTATCCGACCCAATTCCGCTGTGGGAGGAGCAATACGTAAATTCAAGTTTAAGGCTACACAACAC
>CAWBIG010000039.1:0-30528 GCA_963788435.1 uncultured Acidobacteriota bacterium
GAACGATGACGCCGTCCTTGACGGTGTAGCCGCCAATGATGCGGCTGGCAGGGACCTTCATGCTGAAGATCGGGTCGCCAGTCGAGGAGAGCTGATGAACCAGCTTCTTGGTCGGAGTCCCATGGTCGAAGATGCCCTCATCGGTTTCTTCCAGAATCACCATGCAACTGCCCTTGATGCGCGGGTCGTCCGAGCCGACCGCGGCGGTGACGAAGTTGGCGAAGGCGATGTTGGTGATGAAGCGGCCACGCTTGTCTACCTGCAGCCAGGGCTCCTCGCCGTCTTTCCACTCGGCCACGCGCACCTTGCCGCTTAACATGCCGGTGTCAACGCCGACGTAGGGGATGGGTTCGGTGAGCACAAATGCGCCGCGCCAGGGCTTGCGGTCCTCTCCGGGCTGGGGAGGCGCGGAGAGGCTCTTGTAGCGGTTAATTTGTTCAGGTGTCCCGCGCTCGTGGATGGGCGCCAGAGCCAGAAAACCGGCTAGGCTGGCCGTGGCCGCGCCGCCGTCTACCCAGGCCAGCTTCGGCAAACGGCTGGATGCACAAGCGCGACTGGCACTGCATCGTCAGCGATAGCGCGCACAATATCGAGATCGACGGGCTGACCTGCATTGTTCGCTCGCGGACCTGGTCCATCCAGATGAAAGACTCCGCCCAACTCACCTACGACGACCTGCGCGTGATCGGCGGCAATCCGGGGAATGCGAACCAGGATGGCATGGACTGGGTCGGATCCACTAACGGCGTGGTGCGCAACTCGTTCTTTCGCGCCTCTGACGATGTGATTGCCCTGATGGGCAACTGGGACGGCTACAGCGACGCCGACCTGGTGCGGCCGGGCAAGTCTGTGCATGACATCGTGGTGGAGAACAGTGAACTTTCCACCAGCATCTCCAACGTGGTGCGCGCGGGGTGGCCGAAAAAGATTTTCAACTCCTGGAATTTCACATTGAGGAATTCCGACGTGCTCCACGCCGGGATAGGCGCTTGCGGACAGACGTTCGGGCTAATTGGTTTCTGGGGAGCGCAAGGTTCGCGCGGCGATCACAACAACTACACTTTCGAAAATGTATTCATGGACAACTGGTACTCGCTTTTGCAGATGGAGCAGCGCGATCCTGGTCTGCGCAACTTTACTTTTCGCAACATTTGGGCGCTCGACCAGCCGCCCCTGGTCGGATCCAGCATGTCGGGCAGTGTTTCCGGCACGGTGCTCGATAACGTGAAGTACGGCCAGAATGTTGCCGAGAATGATGCCGGCGTGCCGCTATCCGTTAACGATGCCCAGCCCGCGCGCTTCTCCGCCAATAGCGGCGCCGTGGCCGAATTTACTGTAAGCCCGCCATTTTTTGCGCCCGGCGAGAAAGTCACGTTCACGGCTCGACCTTCCGCGCACACCCATTTCACCTGGATTTTCGGTGACGGCACTGAGGCCTCCGGCCGCCAGGTGAGCCACGCGTTTCCTGACGCCGACGGCACCGATCTGGACGGCCGCAACGGCGCCGGGCGATTCCGCGTGATGTTGCACGCGGTCGACAGCCAGAAGCGCGAAGACTGGGCCGCGCAGGGTGTGGTAGCGGTGTCCAAATGGTTCCCCGCGCAACGTCCGGTTGGCGCCATTTCAGCGGGCCTTTCATTCCAGATCTTTCCCGGATCCTGGACCGAGTTGCCGGACCTCACAAAGCAGACCGCTGTGATCACGGGCAATGCGCCGAACCTGAATGCCAACGCGCAGGGCTTCACGCGCTACGCAGTCGCATGGGACGGCTTCATCGACATTCCCGCCGACGGGGGCTACACATTTCATTTGATGAGCCGCGACGGCGCGCGCCTGGTGATCGACGGGCTCGAAGTGGCGAAGACCGGACCGCCGTTCCCGCAGGTTTGCGGTTCGCCCGGCAACGCGGTGCGCTACGATCGCGGGCCGCTGGGCCTGCGCGCCGGCATGCACGCGCTCCATGTAGAGGGTCTGCACAGCATCAGCCAGGGGGCTCCGCGGCTGCTGTGGGAGGGCCCCGGCTTGCCGCTCACCGATGTGCCGACCTCTGCGTTTTCGTTTCTGCGGCAGGATTATTTTGTCGGCCGATGAACCCGCGCTGCCGTATGCTGGAGTGCGACCTCAAGATCTTCCCCTCGAGGAGCTACCCACCGATGCTGCGTATCCCTGTTGCGCTTTTGCTTCTGGCCCCGATGGCCGTTCCCTCCCTTGCCCAACAGCCGCGGCTTCTCGTTGCTCAGAAAGGAGAAGCGTCGCTGGGCATCGTCGATCCTGCTGCGGGCAAACTCATCGCCTCGGTCCCCGAAGGCGGATTCACGGCGCATGAAGTCATTGCCTCGCGCGATGGCAGCCTGGCCTATGCCCCCATTTACGGCAACTCCGGCGTGGGCAGTCCCGGCACCGACGGCAGCAAGCTTGTGGTCGTTGATATCGCCGCGCAAAAGATCGTTGGAACCGTTGATTTTGGCCATGGCGTGCGCCCGCACATGCCGCTCATTGGACCGCGAGACGGCTTGCTCTACGTCACCACGGAGTTGGACAGAACCGTGACCATCATCGATCCCAAAACGCTGAAGATTATCGGCGCCATTCCCACCGGCCAGCCGGAAAGCCACATGCTGGCTCTTTCGCACGATGGACGCCGCGGCTACACCGCAAACGTGGGTCCTGGCACTGTCTCCGTCCTGGACATTCCAGCACAAAAAGTCATTGCTATCATTCCCATCTCCCACAACACGCAGCGCATCTCCATCACCCCCGACGACAAGTGGGTTTTCACCGCCGACGAGACCGCGCCTCGGCTGGCCGTCATCGACACTGCGACCAACAAGATCGCGCACTGGATTCCGCTCGAAGGGATCGCATACGGCACCGCGCCCACGCTCGACGGCCGGTACCTTCTAGTCACTTTGCCCCAAGTGGCCAAAGTCGCGGTCGTAGACATCCAGACCATGAAGGTCGTCCGCACCATCACGATGCCCGCAGATCCCGAAGAGGTGCTGATGCGACCCGGGGGGAAGATCGCCTACGTCTCGTGCGTCGACTCGCATCAGATCGCAGAGGTTGATCTTGGAACGTGGAAGGTCACGCGCACCATCGAAGACGGGAAAAACTCCGATGGAATCGCCTGGGCTGGAAAGTGATCCGGCTCAAGCAATCTCAGTGGTCCAATTCTCCAGCGCATCCTTGAACGCACTCATGTACCGGCCCGCGTCCGCGCCGTCCACGATGCGGTGATCGAATCCGAGGCAATGCTGTTGCATCGGCCGGATGGCCAGGGTATCGTTGCCGTCCGCGTCGGTCAGCACCACCGGCTCCTTCTTCAGCGCGCCAATAGCCAGGATGGCCGCCTCCGGCGGATTGATGATGGGGGTGCCGAACTCGCCGCCAAAGATGCCGAAGTTGGTCAGCGTGAACGTCGATCCCGATGCCTCATCGGGCTTCAGGCGCTTGGTGCGCGCGCGCTCGGCGACATCGGCAATGGCGCGCGCCAGGTCAGCAAAGCTGCGTGTCTCCGCTTCGCGAATGACCGGCACGATGAGTCCCCACTCCAGCGCGACTGCAATGCCCAGGTGAACGTGATCGGGATAGCGGATAGCATCGCCCTCAATGCGCGCGTTCACGATGGGGTGCTTCCGAATCGCTTCCATGGCCGCAGCCGCGATGAACGGCATGAAAGTGAGCTTGACGCCATGGCGCTGCTCGACTGCGACTCGCGCACGCTCCCGCGCACGCACCACCCGCGTCATGTCCACCCGGTACACCATGTAGGCGTGGGGGATGGTCCGGCGGCTCTCCAGCATGCGCTGCGCAATGATGGAGCGCATGCGCGACATGGGCTCAAGCCGGCCTGCAAGCGGTTGCGGAGCGGCCGCCCGCCCCCCCGCAGACGGCGCGACGGGGATGCGCTCCGTGTTCGGCTGTGCTGCTCCTTCCTCCAAAGCGCGCAAGACATCTTCCTTGGTGATGCGCCCGTTGGCGCCGGTCCCGCGAATGCGGCCCAGATCCAGATTGTTCTCCCGAGCAATACGCCGCACCAGGGGCGAGCTGCGCACAGCCTCTGGAGACAGGGGTTCCGGTGTGGCGTCCATTGCAGGCGGCATCATCGCTGCCGGCGAAGGCGGCGCGGTGCCCCGAGCTTCGGTTGCCGTTCCGCGCTGCTCTGCGGCGCCACTCGCCGGTTCGCCGTCTGGCTGCGCTACCGCCTCAGACCCGCCGATGACCGCCACCACGGTGTTGACCTGCACAGTTTCGCCGGCGGAAACGCAGATTTCACGCAGGATGCCGGATACCGGCGCGGGAATCTCCGCATCCACCTTGTCGGTGGATACCTCGAAGAGCCGCTCGTCCTTTTCAACCGCGTCGCCGGCCTTCTTGAACCACTGCGTGATGGTTCCCTCAAAGATCGACTCGCCCAACTGCGGCATCACCACTTCGGTGGAGCCGGAATTTGCCTCCGGCCGCGGCGCGACTTCCGCCTGGGGTTTCGGCTCGGCAGTTTGCGGCTTCGCTGCTATGGCCCGCTTGGCGGCCGGGTCAGAGACGGGCTGCGGCTTCTCCCACTCGTCTGAAGGCTTGGCTGCCACGCCTTCCGCGATCACTGCCACCACGGTGTTGACTTCGACGGTCTCGCCTTCCGCAGCCCTGATTTCGCTTAGCGTCCCGGAAACCGGCGCGGGAATCTCGGCGTCCACCTTGTCGGTGGAGATTTCAAACAACGGTTCGTCCTTCTCAATGGCCTCGCCGGGCTGCTTGAGCCACTTGGTGATCGTGCCCTCGAAGATCGATTCGCCTAGCTGGGGCATGACAACGTCAGTCGGCATGAGGGACTCTTCTCCGGGGAAGCGCCGGAAGCGGCACGCTCCTGGGGGATTATAGAATGCCGGACACCGTCCTGACCCCTGAAACCTGAACCCTGTCCGCTGTCCCTAATGCACTCCCTTGGCCGGATTCCAAGCCCCCTCCAGCTTTCTCACGTAGAGAATCTGCCCGATGTGGTAGGCGTTGTGCATGGCCACGTGCTCAACCAGCGAGGCATTTTTCTCGAGCGTTGCTTCATCGGCCTGCTCCACGGCCGTCTCCCAATCAGCCAGCGTCTGGTTCAGCTTTTTCACCAGATCGTTCCACTGAGCCGCGTTGAAGTCGTCAAACGTTTCGTTGTTGTTGCCGTCGAAGGCTGCGTTCTTGATCCCTTTGAAGTCGTTGAGCGCCCGCGCATCCCAGTACCAGATGTGGTAGGCAAGCTGTCCCACGGAGTGCGCATCCTTGCCCGCCGGTTTCCACTTGGCCTGGTCTGCGGTCAGTCCATCCATCGCTACCGATGCCGGCACAAACCAATCCTCTTGGTTGTGCGTGGTGCGGAGTGACTCGAGCAGAATTCCGCGCAAATCCGTTGGCGGCTTTTTCTGATTCTGGGCAAGGGCAAAGGGCGTGGCCAGGAGCAGCAAAAGGGCAACTCGTTTCATGGGTGCGATCCTCCGGCAGGGATGAGCCGAGTATAGCCACTGGAAGGACCGCCGCAACGCCAGGGTTGCCGGTTGGACTGCTGGTCCTGTAACGCGGATTGCGTCAATTCCAATCCGGCCTCCTCCAGCCGTTTTCATGAGGGCATTATCGACAATTCAGAGGTTGCAGGAAGCCAACCCGTCTGGATGGTCATGCGAATGCGGGTCACCGGCAAGCGCTTAAAGCAATGGCCGTGCCGCGCGCATTGCCACAATCCGATCAGGCTGAGGTGGGCGTACCGGCTCAATTGGATCCCCAGGGATACCAGAACTCCATAGATTTCCATGGCCCGCTCGCATTCAAATTCGAAGAGGACGCGCAGCAATCCATCCTGAGTCTCGCTCTGTTCCAGGATCCACCCACCGCAACCGGTGATGGCGATCGACAGGAGCTCTGCCAGTTTGTCGTGCGCCGGTCGTCGAACAAGCCTGGAATTCGAGAATGGCGGGCGGCTGTTCGTCCCGGATGCAGGCGTGCATAGTCGGCTCTCCATTTTCCGAAGGGACGTTACGATGCGTAAACCGGGGCGGCGAACACAAGATCTCGGCTGAGAAGATCGCGAATGAAGGCAGGGGAGTCCGGCAATGGGGAGTATTACCTGAAGGAAGGATAGGCGGAAAGAGGGCGGAATGCTGGAACGGAGCCAGCTAATGGTGGCGCGCGTTTCATTTTGGTCACGCACGGATGGATCGTCCCAACTTGGGAACGGCTCCAATTCCGTCCGCCGATGTTCCCCGTCACTCAAACTGCACCAATTGCGCTTCGGATGGCCGCGGCGTGAACAGGCTCACCACAACCATTGCCACCACGCTCACCGCCAGCGCCGGAAAGATGGCATCGCGTTCGGCGATGATCGGCGGAAACATTTCCTTGATGCCGGGGAGGTCCCACGACAGCGTGACCACGGTGCCGCCGGCAATGGCCGCCACCGCGCCCCATGCCGTAACGCGCCGGGAGTAGAACGCGGCCAGCACCACGGGCGTCAGCGCTGCGGAGTAAATGGTGTAGGCCCAGAGCATCTTTTCCAGGATGCTTGGCGCGTAAAGGGCCTGGTAGAGCGCCCAGGCGCCCAGCAAGACAACCGCAAGGCGCGAAAAAATGAGGACCTGCTTGTTGGAAGCATCCCGCGAGATGTAGCGCACGTAGACGTCCTCAATCAAATTGGAGGCCGGCGAGAACAGGTAATTCGACGCGGTGGAAATGACCTTGGCGAAGACCGCGCCCAGCAGAACGGCGCCCATGAGCGCGGGCAAGCCGTGCCGCGCTGTGTAGGGGATGATCTCGTAGGGCTGCTTGAGGACCTCGCCGGTGCGGTACATGGCGGAACCAATGACCGCGATGGCGACGATCAGCGTTTCCAGCATCACGGTGCCCACGATCCAGCCGACCACGGAAATGCGCGCATCCTTCTCCGAGCGCGCGGAGAAGAACTTCTGATACATCACCTGGTTTCCCAGCATGAGCATTAGCGTAGGAACCAGGAACTCCATCGCGCGGAGAAATGTGAGATTGCCGAGGACTTCAAAATGCGTCTCAGGCAACACGGCATGCAGGCCGGCCCACCCGCCGGCTTCATGAAGAAGCCATGGAGTGGCAATAATGCAAATCACCGTGACCAGGGAACCGATGACAACATCCATGTACGCGACCGAGGACATGCCGGCCAGAGCGGTGGTAACGATGACAAACACGGCGATGATCCAGGTGCCGAGGTTGGGCGAAACCTGGTCCGGGAAAATCAGATGCAGCACATTGCCGCCGCCTTTGAACTGGTAGCTGGTGATGCCCACGTAGGCGAAGAGGATAGCGAGCGTGCCGAGGACTC
Organism: uncultured Acidobacteriota bacterium; assembly: GCA_963788435.1. Lineage (GTDB taxonomy): Bacteria > Acidobacteriota > Terriglobia > Terriglobales > Acidobacteriaceae > Telmatobacter. The sequence continues at coordinate 7,331 of CAWBIG010000039.1, forward strand.
GAGCCGTCTGGTTGTAGCGCGTCTCCAACAGATCGGGCAGAGTAAACTGAGCAAACTTTCGCGCGCGCGGCGCAATGAAGTAGATGAGCAGCAGGCCCAACCAGCCGCCGGCGGGCAGCCAGAGGGCCGCGAACCCGTTGCGATATGCGTTCTCCGCGCCGGCAAACAGCGAGCCCGCGCCGATCCACGACGTGAGCAGTGTGAGCACCAGGACCAGTGCCGGCAGCGAGCGGCCGGCAACCAGGTAGTCGGCCTTGGTCTTGACTCGCGAGGTGCGGTAGATGGCCACCGACAACAGGACGGCGACAATGATCGCCAGGACAACCACGTAAAGCTGCGACATGCGGCAAGAACCTCTCGCATAGGAGATGCGATGATTGGGAGCAGTGTATCGGATCGAGTACCGGTATGCCGCTCCAATCCAACCGTTCGCACGGCGATTCAAGCCCAATCTTGAAGGAAACGCTTTGTCTCCGTCGAGCGATGCACCCCGGTTGACGCCTCGGGCGGCGATATGAATAACTGATCTGTTTCCCAGCGCTCATTTCTTCTCGGATTGGATAAGACAATGACCAATCGGACCCGTCTGTACTCCATCATCCTTGGCATCTTTCTTGGATTCGCGCCTTCCATCATCGCCCAGACACCACCAGCCAAAGGCGCTGACGCGCAGCGTCCCTGGATGGACACCTCCCTGCCCGTCGATCAACGTGTCGACGCTCTCATTGGGCAGATGACCCTGGAAGACAAGGTCCAGCAGATGCGCGATCACGCGCCGGCCATTACGCGGCTGGGCGTGCCCAAATACGACTGGTGGAACGAAGGGCTGCACGGCGTAGCCTTCTCCGGCTATGCCACCAATTTTCCTCAAGTGATTGGAATGGCAGCCACCTGGGATACCCCGCTGGTGCACCGCATGGCCGAAACCATCTCCACCGAAGCACGCGCCAAGTACAACCAGGCCATGCGCGAGAACGATCACGAAGCGTTCTTCGGGCTTACATTCTGGGCGCCCAACATCAACATCTTTCGCGATCCGCGATGGGGCCGTGGCCAGGAGACCTATGGCGAAGATCCGTTTCTCACCGGGCAAATGGCCGTCGCGTTCGTCAGCGGCATGCAGGGAGACGATCCCAAGTATCTGAAGGTGGTTTCCACTCCCAAGCACTTCGACGTTCACAGCGGGCCGGAGAGCACGCGCCACCGTGTCGACGTGGAAATCTCCAACCACGATCTGGAAGACACGTACCTGCCGGCGTTTCGCGTGGCGGTCACCGGGGCACATGCCCAGTCGGTGATGTGCGCCTATAACTCGATTGATGGCGAGCCGGCCTGCGCCAACACCATGCTCCTCAAAGACCATCTCCGCGACGCGTGGCATTTCGATGGATACGTGGTGAGCGATTGCGCGGCGGTGGCCGACATCTTCACCGGCCATCACTACGCAGCGGACATGGCGCACGCCGCAGCAGATGCGGTCCTGGCCGGTACCGACCTTGAATGCGGCTATCAGGAAGGACAGGCTTTTCCGTCCCTGGTCGATGCAGTCCACGAAAACCTGATCGCTGATGCGGACATCAACCGCGCCCTGCACCGCCTGTTCCGCGCTCGATTCCGGCTGGGCATGTTCGATCCGCCTTCCAGCTACGTTTATGGCCGGATCGGAATGGATGAAAACAACACGCCCGCGCATCGCCAGCTCTCGCTCAAGGCCGCGCGCGAATCCATGGTGCTTCTCAAAAACGATGGTGTACTGCCGCTCAAGCCCAGCGTTAAAAAGATTGCCGTCATCGGCCCCACCGCGGAGCTGGTTCAGTCGCTCCAGGGCAACTACAACGGCCCGCCGCCCAACCCGGTGTATCCGCTGGCCGGCATTGAGAAGCGCTTCCAGTCCGCCCACGTGGCCTATGCGATGGGCTCAAGCCTCGACGAAGGCTATGCCATGCCTATCGAGCACACGGCTTTGCGCCCATCGCCGGGCAGCCACGAGTTTGGCCTTAAGGGCGAATACTTCGCATCCGGCGACCTCACCGGCAATCCGGTGCTCACCCGTGTCGACCGAAACGTGAATTTCAACTGGGACAAGGTCGTCCCTGTTAAGGGACTCGAGCGCAACAATTATTCCGTTCGCTGGACCGGAACCTTCACTCCGCCGGCTCCCGGCGATTACCGTCTAGGCGTCCGCATCAACTACTGCTACGCCTGCGAGAACGCCGAGGGTTTCCGGCTCTATCTCGACGACAAGCTGATTGCACAAAGCGAGTCGAAGAGCGGCGAGCGGGGCCAGGTGTTCGATTCACATATTCGCTTTGACAGCACTCAGCCTCACGCCATCCGTCTCGAATACCTGCACAAAACCGGCACCGCCGGAATCGACCTCACCTGGCAGGCTCCCGCTACCGCCCTGCGCGACGAGGCTCTCAATCAGGCAAAGGGCTCGGACGTGATCATCGCCTGCCTCGGCCTGTCGCCGGAACTCGAAGGCGAAGAGATGCCGGTCAAACTCGAAGGCTTCTCCGGCGGCGATCGCACCGATATCGTTCTGCCAACGGTTCAGGAAGACCTGCTGAAGGCCCTTGTCGCAACCGGCAAGCCTGTCATTGTCGTGCTTGAAAACGGCTCCGCGCTCGCGGTCAACTACGCAGCGGAACATGCGGCCGCCATTCTGGAAGCGTGGTACCCCGGCGAGGAAGGCGGTACTGCGATCGCAGAAACACTCGCCGGCGACAATAATCCCGCGGGACGGCTGCCCGTCACCTTTTACCGTTCGCTATCGCAGTTGCCTCCGTTCGACGACTACGCGATGAAGAGCCGCACCTACCGCTATATGACGGAAAAGCCACTCTTCCCCTTTGGCTACGGTCTCAGTTACACCACCTTCCGCTTCGGCGCCGCAAGGCTCGCGGCGAACAGCGTGAAGGCCGGCGATTCGATCCATGTGCTGGGCGAAGTGACGAACACCGGAGGCGCCGCGGGGGACGAGGTGGCGGAGTTGTATCTGGTACAACCCCAAACGGGGGTGTCGCCGCGGCTCGTCCTTGCCGGCTTCAAACGTGTCCATCTCGAGCCGGGAAAATCGGCCCAGGTCGACTTCACACTCGATCCGCGGACAATTTCCGAAGTGGATGCAGACGGAAAACGGGTGATTTTGCCCGGCGAATACAAGATCTTTCTGGGCGGCGCGCAGCCCGGAAATGAATCCGGCACAAACACGGGGGTATTCACGGTGAACGGGACTGCGGAATTGCCGAAATAAGCGCCCCAAGCCGGTGCGGTATACTCCGGGCGCAATCTATACTGCGTTTAGGGAGAAGAATCATGCGTTTTGTGGGATTAGGAAAGCTCGTCGCCGCAGGCGCGGCCGTTGCGTTTATGCTGGCGCCGCCCGTCACGGTCAAGGCCCAGAGCGGCAATACGGTTCTGACCCGGACGGATACGCAGAAGCTGTTGCCATCTTCGGTCTATTACAAGGGGCAGACGGCTCCTGTTCAGGCGCGGAACTCCGGCGGAGTCAAGTTCTCCGACGGCCATTACATGCTGGCCACCCTGGTTGACAACAGTGGGTATGCGAGCGACGTCGCTGCCAAGTACCAGGGCTACTTTATCGCCGAAGTTCCGCTGAAGATCGGTGGCCAGGACCTTCCGGCCGGGGTCTACGGATTTGGCTTCGTCGGCGGCGATAAGTTCGTGATCACAGACGTAGGCGGCAACGATGTACTGACTGCCAATTCCGCCAATGATGAGGGGATGAAGCGCCCTGTGCCGCTTCAGGTGAGTGCAGATCCGGGCGGCGGGTACCGGCTCTACAGCGGGCGCAAATACATCGCTTTCAGCCACTGACCCCGCACCAGGTTTCAGGGGAGAATGCTCCTTGAATTCCTCGCAATAGACTGACGCTAAGACTATCCCCTGCAATTACTTGCATGGTATCAGGGAGCGAAAAGGGAGATGGCGCAACTTCCCCGGCGCCGGCTCCGTCCATTCTTTAAGGAATGGTTATTGTGCACTCCAACGCCAGCAAAACCCTCCCCCCGGGGGGCAAAATATGCGAGATCTGAAGAGCATTGCCGTCGATGACGACCCGCGGCTGATTCCGTGGTGGTCCATCGTTATTGCCGTTGCCGCGTTTGTGGGGGTCGAATATTACTTCTGGCTCGTGCTGCCCGAGCAGCGCCACCATCCCGGTCCACCCATCGGGTTCCGCATTTATTTCAACCTCTCCTGGGGTTTATTGGCATCGCTCTACTTCCTGATGATCGGCTACGTCAGCAAGGATGCGCCGCGCCGGTCAATGAGCGCTCGCTTCTGGATGCTGATCTGCTTTGTCATGCCAGGCGGGATCGGCGCGGTGCTGTATTTTCTCCTTCGGCAGCCCCTGGTTTCGCGATGCACCGCGTGCGGCACCTTTGTGCAGAGCGATTTCCATTTTTGCCCGCAGTGCAATTACCAGTTGACTGCGAGCTGCGGAAATTGTTTCCGCACGGTCCGGGCAACCGATCAGTTCTGCACCCGTTGCGGGCACGAACTGGCCGCGGACCATATGCCGGCGCGGCTACACGTCGTTGGCGATTGACATTCCACCCAAAGATGACAGCCTCAGGCCGGGATTCCTACAATCGAGCATTGGCATGTCACTCTCCGCGCTCATCATCGACGACGAACAACTGGCCCGCGACGAGCTCCAGTATCTGCTCGAATCCGTCGGCGGAGTGGATGTGGTTGCCCAGGGAGCCAATGGAATCGAAGCCGTCGACCTGATCGAGCAGCATCGTCCCGATCTGGTCTTCCTTGACGTGCAGATGCCGGGATTGGACGGTTTCGCCGTTCTCAAGCGCCTGACAGAAAAGGCCGGACCCGGCGGGCATTCCTCAGCGGACCGGAAACCGCTCCCGCAAATCGTGTTTGCCACCGCATACGACCAGTACGCGGTGCGCGCGTTCGATGTGAACGCCGTCGATTATCTGCTTAAACCTTTCGACCGCAGTCGCGTGGAGCAGGCTGTGGAGCGCGTCAAGGCGCGGATTGCCGCCGGTCCGGGCGGGGCGCCTGAAACGCAGATCGATGCCCTTCTCAAGCTGCTGCACCGGCCGCAAGCCGCCCCGCAGCCCGCCAAGCTGATCGTCCAGGCGCAGAGTCGACTGCTGCTGATCGATCAGGCGGATATTTGCTACGCGTCAATCGACGAAGGCGTCATCCGGGTGGTGACGCAGAACTTTGAGGGCCACTCCAAGTGCCGCACCCTCGAAGATCTCCTCGATCTGCTCGACCCGGCGACATTCTGGCGCGCCCATCGCGGCTACGTGGTCAACATTAACCACATCCGCGAGGTGGTTCCCTGGTTCAAATCCAGTTACCAGCTGCGCATGAACGACAAGAAACAGACTGAAATCCCCGTGAGCCGGGCACAGACCAAAAGGCTGCGCGAGTTGTTCAACCTCTAGCGCGACGGAGCATTTTCGCTGCGGCCATTGCAACCAACCCTCCCATCAGCAGGATCGAAACCACAGCAGAAGCCGCCAGAATGTCCGCTGTGCGCCAGGCCCTGCCCGATGCATCCACGCTGATCGGCGGATAAGACCGCGTCAGAATCTGCAGCGCGTTTCCGGCGGCGCAGAGAACATAAAGCGCCAGCGCTGGCCAGGCGGAAGCGGCGCGCTTCAGCCGTGCGCCGGTGACGAAGAGTGAAAACAGAAAAAAGATGAGAAAAGTATTGAGGAACCAGCCGAAGTAATTTTGCAGCGGCACACCGAACCACCGGCCGCCGTCTCGCCATGCCCACGCATGAAGCATGGTGCTCCACACCGGATCCTGGGCCACGTCCCACGCGGTCATGAACACGGCAGCGACAAGCGGCACCGCGAGCATGCGAGGCAGGGAGTCTGCATGCGAAGCGCGCCCGACCAGCACCGAACCCAGCGTCCACGATGCGTAGGCCATGCCGATGTATGCCAGGCCAAGCAACACCGGCACCGCATAAATCCGCGGACCCATAATGTCGAGGAAATGATAGTGACCAAACGGGAATCCCGTGGCTACGCCAATGTTCTCAACCACGTTGCCGATGACTGTGCAGATGGCGGCGAATACGAGAATGCCGCGCATGCCCCAGGCGCGCGCGCCATCCACAAGCGCCAGCGCAAAGGCGGAAAATACTTCCATCGCAACCAGCACCGTGATGGCCGGTGGACCGTGCACGACCTGGAGCACGCGGCCGCAGGCGTAACACGCCAGAATCAGGCAAATCGCAACCGTGTGCACAGGCAACCGCATGGAGCTCACAGGAATCACACTGTCGCCAGCGCGCCCTTCGCGCGTGGTCTGAGTCATGTTTTCTTGTTCCCTCGGTCCCTTGTTCCCTGCTTCAGTCGTACCGCTCAAAGACGATCTGCTTGCGGTGCCAGCCGTATTCCTTCAACTGCTGGCGCACACTGGAAACCATTTTATTCAGCCCGCAGATGTACGCGTGTATATCAAAGCGAAGATCGGTTGCGGGGCTTGCCGAATCGACCGGCGGAATTGGAAGAGACTGATTGAGCCTCGCAGCACGATCCTCGAGGATGCGTGCCACGTGCTCCTGCACATAGCCGCGCAACCCTGTCCAACTCGCGTCCGCGCGGCTCAGGGTGGCCAGATAGTAGAAATTCGGATGGCGCGCGGCGACTGCTTCCATTTCGTCCCGATAGTAAATCTCCGACTGGTACCGCGTTCCGTGGACGCACCAGATTTCCTTGCCGTCGCTGCGGTCCATTCCGTCTTCAGGAAACAGCCACTGGACAAAAGCCCGCATGGGCGCGATGCCGGTTCCAGTAGAGACGAATAGGGAATCCGTCATCGGCTGGCGCAGCAAAAAATGACCGTGCGGTCCGTAAAACTCGATTGTCTCGCCGGGATTAAGATCCGTCAGGTCGGCAAGGTAATTGGAAAAGAATCCGCCTTCCACGCGGTTGACGCAAAGGTCGAACCGGTTGCCGCAAGGCGCCGAGGCGATGGAGTAGGCTCGGGTCTGTTCCTTGCCCCTCGAGTCCGTTGCAACCGAAGAGATAAACTGGCCCACGGCATAAGGAAAGCTCTCCAACTCCTCGACGACAAATTCCAAATGGTAGCACTGGGCCGATTCCGAGATGCAGATCCTGCGCTCCAGGCGCGCTGTATAGAGCATTCGTTCCAAGGCAAGTACCCGCAGGATGAGGGCTCGGCGACCAGGAGAATCGCCGTTCCTGAGTATTTCACGGTGGCCGCATGGGCTGGCAAATTCCGTTAGATCCCGCCCGCCATGCCTATTGCGAACCATGCGGCTCGCCTCGCATACTACTGAGCGGGCAAACTCCAGCCCAGAGGTCGCTTCGTTGGCCCGTTCCAAGGTTTATCCCAATGCGGATTCCGCCCTCGCCGGCATCGTTGGAGACGGCATGACCATCGCCGTCGGTGGTTTCGGTCTCTGCGGAATTCCGGAAGCTCTGATCGTGGCTTTGCGCAACACCGGCAAGAAGGGCTTTACCGTAGCCAGCAACAACGCCGGCGTAGACGGCTGGGGACTCGGGCTGCTCCTTGAAACCGGACAAATCCGCAAAATGATCTCCAGCTATGTGGGCGAGAATCGCGAATTCGAGCGCCAGTACCTCGCCGGCACGCTCGAACTTGAGTTCTGCCCTCAAGGCACGCTGGCGGAGCGTATGCGCGCCGGCGGCGCAGGAATTCCTGGCTTCTACACGCGCACCGGGGCCGGCACCGTGGTGGCCGAAGGCAAGGAACAGCGCGAGTTTGACGGCCACATCCATATCCTCGAACGCGGCATCCGCGCCGATCTTGCCCTGGTAAAGGCGTGGAAGGCCGATGCCGAAGGCAACCTGATTTATCGTAAGACCGCGCGAAACTTTAATCCCAACGCCGCCACCTGCGGCCGCATCACGGTTGCCGAAGTGGAGATCCTGGTCAAGACGGGCGAACTCGATCCCGACCAGGTCCATACTCCCGGCATCTTCGTGCAGCGCATTGTGCACAATCCGTATCCGGAAAAGCGCATCGAGCAGCGAACGGTCCGGAAGGCGTAAGTCGAAGCGTAAAGGGGGCGAATAGCGCAACCATGGCATGGTCCCGTGAGCAAATGGCGCAGCGCGCGGCGCAGGAACTCGAAGACGGCTTCTACGTCAATCTCGGAATCGGCATGCCAACGCTCGTGGCCAACTACGTTCCCGCCGGCATCCACGTCACGCTGCAATCGGAGAATGGCCTCCTCGGCCTTGGCCCGTTTCCCACTGAAGAAGAGGTTGACGCCGACCTTGTGAATGCCGGCAAGCAGACCGTGACTGCATTGCCCGGGGCCAGCTTTTTCTCGAGCGCGGATTCCTTCAGCATGATTCGCGGAGGCCACATCGATCTCGCCATTCTGGGCGCCATGCAGGTATCCGAGCGCGGCGACCTGGCTAACTGGATGATCCCCGGCAAGATGATCAAAGGCATGGGCGGCGCAATGGACCTCGTAGCCGGTGTGCGCCGCGTCATAGCTCTCATGGAGCACACGTCAAAAAATGGAGAGCCTAAAATCCTCCATCAATGCACGCTGCCGCTGACGGGCGCGGGCGTTGTCGGCCGCATCGTCACTGATCTTTGCGTTTTGGACATCACGCCCGGCGGGCTCAAGCTGGTTGAGCTGGCCAACGGCGTTACCTGCGAGGAATTGCAGGCGAAGACCGAAGCGAAGATTCTAGCCTGAACACCGCCAACTCGTTGACTAGCCGACTCGCATTTTCATCGCCTTCGCTACCTGCGATTGTGTCTCTGGCCGAGCTTTTCGCAGATGAATGCCCCAGCGGCGATGAGCCGGTCCAGCTCCACTCCGGTTTCCACGCCCATGCCATTGAGCATGTACACCAGGTCTTCCGTGGCCACATTTCCTGCCGCTCCAGGCGCGAAGGGGCATCCGCCCATACCGCTCACGGATGCATCAAACACGCGCACGCCCATCTCCATGGCCGCATAAATATTGGCGAGAGCCTGGCCGTAGGTGTCGTGAAAGTGCCCGGCCAGCGATGCGACCGGTACGCGCTGCGCCACGCGCGCAATCACTTCTTTGGTGTGGTTCGGCGTGCCCACGCCGATGGTGTCGCCCAGCGAAATTTCGTAGCAGCCTGCATCCAACAGCATTCCCGCTACCTCTGCCACTCGTTCCGGAGCAACCTCGCCCTCATACGGGCAGCCCATCACGCAGGACACGTATCCACGCACACGGACGTTCGCCGCGCGGGCCCCGGCGAACACAGGCGTGAATCGCTCCAGGCTTTCCGCAATGCTGCAGTTTATATTCTTCCGCGAAAATGTTTCGGAAGCTGCCGCAAACACGGCCACCTCGGTGGCTCCCGCCGCCAACGCAGCTTCGAATCCTTTCAAGTTGGGCACCAGCACCGGATAGCTCACGCCCTCGCGCGCGGGGAGCGCGCGCAACACCTCCGCGTGATCCGCCATCTGCGGCACCCAACTTGGCGAAACAAATGCCGTGGCCTCGATCGTCTTCAACCCCGCATCTGCCAGCATGCCGATCAGCGCGATCTTTATTTCGGCGGAAACGATCTGTTTCTCGTTTTGCAGTCCGTCGCGCGGCCCCACTTCGACAATGCGCACCGTGTCCGGCATCAGTTTCCGTCCGCCTCTTCTGCAAATTTCAAAAGTTCCGCACCTTCAGTCACCTGGTCACCGGGGCTGAAATGAAACGCCTCCACGCGCCCAACGGCCGGCGCGTAGATGGTACATTCCATTTTCATTGCTTCCAGCACCATGAGCGGTGCGCCTTTTTCCACGTGCTCGCCCTCCGCTGCCACAAGCGCAACCACGCGGCCCGGCATGGGCGCGGTCAAGCCGCCTTCCCTGGCATGAGGATGCGCTTCCTCTTCGAGCGGATCTTCGTAATGCAAGATGAAATGTCTGCCTTCGTAGAACACGTGAAGGCGTTCGCGCTCTCTGACCACTGTTCCAGACACGCGCCGTCCACCAATCACCGCCTCCACTTCGCGACCGTGAACGTTCGCAGACACTTCAAACTCGCAATTACCAATCGTCATGCTGAACCCGGACGCACGATAGGCCACCCTGACCGCGGCCCGTATCCCGCTACTCTCGAAATCGAGCATCTGCTCCAGCCTTGAAGCCAAGCGCCACCCGTCCCGCGCCGCCCACGGCGAATCATCCGGTGCGCTCGCCGCTTTGCCCTCGTCATGTTCATGGGGCAATAAGGCCAATGCCGCCAGCACCAGCGCCTCCTGTGACGGGTCGCCCGCGCCTGCTAGCAACCATGTCCGCTCGCGCTCGATGAGGCTCGTATCCAGGCGGGTTTCCGCAAACGATGCGCTCGTCACCAGCCGCTGCAAAAACTCGATGTTATTCGTCACGCCGAGGATCTGGAATTCGCTCAAAGCCGCGGCCATACTTCGCAATGCCAGCTCGCGCGTCTCGTCCCACACGATCAGCTTGGCGATCATTGGATCGTAGAAAGGGGTGATCGTGTCGCCCTCCTCCACGCCCGCATCCACGCGCACGTGCTCTAAAGTCACCGGTGCGCGCATATGCACGATCTTCCCGATTGACGGCAAAAACTCGTGCGCCGGATCCTCAGCATAAATTCGCGCCTCGATGGAGTGGCCGCGCATTGTGATCTGCTCCTGCTTGAGCGGCAACGGCTCTCCAGCCGCTACGCGCAGTTGCCATTCCACCAGGTCCAGTCCCGTGATCATCTCCGTAACCGGGTGCTCCACCTGCAGGCGCGTGTTCATTTCCATGAAGTGCAACCCGCCCTCGCGATCCAGCAGAAACTCCACGGTGCCCGCGCCCACATACTCAACCGCGCGCGCCGCACTGCGCCCCGCATCGGCGAGCGCCTCGCGCAGCTTTTCCGAAATCAGCGGCGCCGGAGCTTCTTCGATCACTTTTTGATGCCGGCGCTGCACACTGCAATCGCGCTCGAACAGGCTCACCACGTTGCCTTGCGCATCTCCGAAGACCTGTACCTCCACGTGGCGCGGCTCAACCAGGTACTTTTCCAACAGCACGGAATCATCGCCGAATGAGGCTGCTGCTTCGCGGCGGCAGCTCGCCAGCGCATCCACAAACTGCCCCGGCGCGTCCACCCGGCGCATCCCCTTGCCCCCGCCGCCCGCATTGGCCTTGATCATCACCGGATACCCGATCGCATCAGCCTGCTTTCGCAAAAACTCGCTCGATTGTTCCGCACCGCCATAGCCCGGCGTGAGCGGCACGCCAGCCTTGCGCATGATCTCCTTTGCCGCCGCCTTCGAGCCCATCGCGCGAATCGCCGCAGCCGGCGGCCCAATGAACACCACGCCCGCCGCAGCGCACGCTTCGGCAAATTCCGCGCTCTCTGAGAGGAATCCGTAACCTGGATGGATCGCCTGGACGCCTGTTAGTTTCGCAGCTTCGAGGATCCGCTCAATGTTCAGGTAGCTCTCGCGTGAGGGCGGCGGCCCGATCCGGACCGCCGCATCCGCCCATCGCACGTGCCGGCCCATCGCATCCGCGTCGGAGTAAACAGCGATTGCGCGAATCCCCATCTTCCTGCACGTGGCGATGATGCGGCAGGCAATCTCGCCGCGATTGGCAATCAGGATGGAGTCAAACATTGTCGATCTTGTGGCCTCGGGTCCATGCCGCGGAGCGCTTCTCCAGAAAAGCGCCCAACCCTTCCTGCGCTTCCTCGCCCGCGCGGATCTTCGCAATCCTCAGCGCGGTGTCGTCAATCAATTCCGGCGTGACCGGCCGGTCCGCAACCGCGTCAACCAGTTCCTTCGCAGCGCGTTGTGCGCCGGGCGCGCCGGCCACCAGATCGCTCACAATAGCTTCGATGCGGGCGTCCAACGCCTCCGTCTCAACCGCCTCATGCACCAGGCCGATGCGCTCCGCCTGCGCCGACGTGATTCGTTCCGCAGTCAGGAACAGCCGCCGTGCCCATCGCTCGCCGATCGCGCGCACCACATATGGACCGATGGTCGCGGGAATCAACCCCAGCCGTACCTCCGATGTGGCGAACTTCGCATTGTGCGACGCAACGGCGACATCGCACACGCACACCAGCCCCAATCCGCCGCCTATAGCGGCGCCATTCACGCGCGCAATCGTGGGCTTCGGACAAAAACCAACCGCATGAAACATCTCCGCAAACGCGCGCGCATTCTCGAGGTTTTCATGCGGACTCGCTTCTCCCAGGCGCCGCATGGACTCCGCGTCCGCGCCCGCGCAAAAGCTCCTGCCGCGCCCGCTAAGCACCACGGCGCGCACACCTGCATCATCGCCGAGCGCGCCGAACGCCTCGGTCAGTTCCGCGATTAGCTCTTCATTCAGCGCGTTGTGAACGGCGGGGCGATTCAACCAAACCCACGCCGTTGCGCCGCGCTGCTCAATCTCTACCGCTCTCTCGCTCATGCTGATTCACATCCGGAACACGCCAAAGCGTGTCGGCTCCGCCGGCGCATTCTGCGCCGTGGCCAGTCCCAGAGCCAGCGCACGGCGCGTTTCCACCGGATCGAGAATTCCATCGTCCCACAACCGCGCCGTCGCATAATACGGATTGCCCTGCTCCTCGTATTGTTGCCGGATCGGCGCTTTGAATTCTTCCTCGGCCTCGGTGCTCCACTCCTTGTGCTGAGCCTCCAACGCATCGCGCCGCACGCGCGCCAGCACCGTCGCCGCCTGCTCACCGCCCATTACGCTGATCCGTGCATTAGGCCACATCCACAGCAGCCGCGGTCCATAGGCCCGCCCGCACATCCCGTAGTTACCCGCGCCAAAACTCCCCCCGATCAGCACCGTGAACTTGGGCACGCGCGCGCAGGAGACCGCCGTGACCATCTTGGCGCCATCCTTGGCAATGCCGCCGTTCTCGTACTTTTTGCCTACCATGAATCCCATGATGTTTTGCAGAAACACCAGCGGAATGCCGCGTTGCACGCACAGCTCAATAAAGTGCGCGCCCTTCAGCGCCGACTCCGAAAACAGGATTCCATTGTTGGCAAGGATGCCGACGGCATATCCGCAGATATGCGCGAAGCCCGTTACCAGCGTCGAGCCGTAGCGCTGCTTGAATTCGTCCAGGTGGCTTGCATCCACCATGCGCGCAATCACCTCGCGCACGTCGTAAGGCTTGCGCGTATCCGCCGGCACAATGCCGTAAATCTCCTCCGGATCGAAGAGCGGATCTTCAGCCTTTTGCTGCGGCCCCGGCGGCTTGGGTCGGTTCATGTTGGCCACAATCCGCCGAACAAGGGCCAGCGCATGCGCATCGTCCTCAGCAAAGTGATCGGCCACGCCGGAAATCCGCGTATGCACGTCCGCTCCGCCCAGTTCCTCCGCAGTCACATCCTCGCCGGTTGCCGCCTTCACCAGCGGCGGACCGCCAAGGAATATCGTGCCCTGTTCCTTCACAATCACGGCCTCGTCGCTCATCGCAGGAATGTACGCGCCGCCCGCGGTGCACGAACCCATCACGCATGCGACTTGCGCGATTCCCTTCGCGCTCAGGTTCGCCTGGTTGTAGAAGATGGCGCCGAAGTGGTCGCGATCGGGAAATACGTCGTCCTGTAATGGCAGAAACGCCCCGCCCGAATCAACCAGGTACACGCACGGCAAGTTATTCTCCAGCGCAATCTGCTGCGCTCGCAGGTGCTTCTTCACCGTGAGGGGAAAATACGTTCCGCCCTTCACCGTCGCGTCATTGGCAACGATCACGCATTCCGTGCCGCTGATTCTTCCGATCCCGGTGACCAGTCCCGCGCCGGGCACATCGCCGCCATACATCCCATTGGCAGCCAGAGCTGAAAGCTCCAGGAACGGCGTGCCCGCATCCAGCAGCAGGTCCACGCGCTCGCGCACAAACAACTTTCCGCGCGACTTGTACTTTTTCCGCGCCGCTTCAGAGCCGCCCAGCGCGGCGACCGCCGTCTTCTCCCGCAGCTCGCGCACCAGCTCCTGCATCCGCTCCAGGTTGCCGCGGTACTCCTCGCTGCGCACTTGCACCTGCGATGTGAGAACGCTCATAGCCCCGCCCCTACGCAGTCTCCTTGAACAACTCGCGCCCGATCAGCATGCGCCGAATCTCCGACGTGCCTGCGCCAATCTCGAACAGCTTGGCGTCTCGCCATAGCCGCCCTGTGGGATGCTCGTTGATGTAACCATTTCCGCCCAGCGCCTGGATGGCCTGTCCCGCCATCCACGTCGCCTTTTCCGCAGAGTAAAGAATCGCACCCGCGCAATCTTTCCGCACTGACTCGCCGCGATCGCACGCCTGCGCCACCGCATACACATACGCGCGGCAGGCGTGATATGCCACGTACATATCGGCCAGCTTGCCCTGCATCAATTGAAACTCGCCGATGGGCTTGCCGAACTGCTTGCGCTCGTGCACATACGGAATCACCACGTCGAGACACGCGGCCATAATGCCCAGCGGGCCTCCGCATAGAACCAGCCGCTCGAAATCGAGGCCCGACATCAGCACCCGCACGCCGCCGCCCACGCGCCCCAGCACATTTTCTTCTGGCACTTCGCAGTCGCGGAACACCAGTTCGCAGGTGTTCGATCCGCGCATGCCCAGCTTGTCCAGCTTGGGCGAGCTGGAAAAGCCCTTAAATCCCCGCTCCACGATGAAAGCCGTAATCCCGCGAGAGGCCGCGGTCGAGTCGGTCTTCGCGTACACGATCAGCGTATCGGCGTCCGGTCCGTTTGTAATCCACATTTTGGTGCCATTCAAAACAAAGACGCCGCCGCGCTTGTCCGCGCGCAATCGCATGCTGACCACATCGGATCCGGCTTCCGTCTCACTCATGGCCAGCGCGCCCACATGTTCGCCGCTGATCAGTTTGGGCAGAAACTTCCGCTTCTGTTCCCTGGTCCCGTTCTTTGCAATCTGGTTCACACACAGGTTGGAGTGGGCGCCGTAGGAAAGTCCAATGGACGCCGACGCGCGCGATATCTCCTCCATCGCCACCACATGTTCCAGGTATCCCAGCTCCGCACCGCCGTAATCCTCGTCCACCGTGATGCCCAGCAGCCCCAACTCGCCCAGCCGCCGCCAGATTCGCCGGGGAAATTCGTTCTTGCGGTCTACCTCCGCGGCAATCGGCGCAATCTCTGCCTGCGCGAACTCGTGCACAGTGTCGCGCATCAGCGCGATGGACTCGCCCAGCTCAAAATTCAGCCCTTTCACATCGATCTCCCGGAATTCCTGCTTCGTCATGCGGCCAAGGTTGACTCACTCACCGCCGCTCGCACTGCAATCGGTACGGCCGGGGCAGCCGCGCAAACGCGTTGCCAGACGGGGATAACCGGCCCCTTCACCTGCTGCTTCGCGTCGACAATACACCCTGCGCGTTGCCCTCGTCCACACGCCATCGGCTCCTTCCGCCCGCCCTGAAGCGGCTGTTACCATTAAATGGCACTGTAGCCGGAAGACCGGCTGTGGCACTCATCGTTTTCAGAGAGGTACTTGTGGCCGATACAAAGAAAATCGAAGACAAACTGGAACGCAAGAAAGTTAAGCGCGCGGCGCGCAAAAAGGCAGCGCCCAAAGCCAAGCGCACCACCCCCCGCGGCTCCGCCAAGAAAAAGGTCAAGAAGATGGTCCGCGGGCAGTCGAAGCGGTAAACCAGCCGTAAGCCCTCAGCCTTCAGCTTGCCACCGGGATCCGAATCTATTCGCAACCGGGGCGAACTGAAGGCTGAAGTTCAATGGCTGAACCAACCTGGCCAAGAGCTGACGACTGAAAGTTGAAGGCTGACAGCTGAGCTTTAATGGCTGCCACTCCTCACCGGGACGCTGTATGCTGTCGCTATCGTTCCCGCTTCCGCGATGAGGAGAACTCGACTGGCTTCCCAACTCGTTGCCCGCAAATCCATTGACAAGCTCATCCGCGAGTCGGAAGAACCCGGCGGCCTTAAAAAGACCCTGGGCCCGTGGTCGCTGACTGCTCTCGGCATCGGCGCGGTCATCGGCTCCGGCATTTTCACGGTCATCGGCACCGCCATGGCCGGCCAGCATTTCGACACGCCTGAGATCGCCAACACCCCCCTCATCCACTGGATCATCTTCCACACCGCGTTGAACGGCCGTCCCGGCGCCGGCCCGGGCCTGGCGCTCTCGCTGGTGCTGGTCGCCATCGTCTGCGCCTTCACCGGCCTCTGCTACGCGGAAATGTCCTCCATGATCCCCATCGCGGGATCGTCCTATACCTACACCTACGTCACCATGGGCGAGCTGGTGGCCTGGATCATCGGCTGGGACCTGATCCTCGAGTACGCCTTCTCCAACATGAGCGTCAGCGTCGGCTTTGCCGCCCACGTCCTCGACATGATGGACTGGTTCGGCATCCATCCCTCGCTGCGATGGATCTCGCCCGCCTACCTGCCCACCGGCCTGCAGGACATGGCCGGCAACAACCTCTACAATCCCGGCTGGCACTTCGGCTTTAACATCCCCGCGTTCCTCATCGTGATGATCATTACGGTCATCCTGGTCCGCGGCATCCGTGAGTCGGCGCGCACCAACAACATCCTCGTCTTCGTCAAAATCGTCGCCATTCTCGCCTTCATCATCGCCGCGTCCAGCTTTATCAAGCCGCACAACTGGCATCCCTTCATGCCCAATGGCTGGAGCGGCATTCTTACCGGCGGCTCCATCATTTTCTTCACCTACATCGGTTTCGACTCCGTTTCCACCGCCGCCGAAGAGTGCCGCAACGCCCAGCGCGATATGCCCATCGGCATCCTGGCCACACTAGCCGCCTGCACCATCCTTTACGGCGGGGTCGCCATCGTCCTCTCCGGCATCGTCCCCTGGCAGTCGCTCATGGGAGACGCCGCTCCGGTGGTCAACTCCCTCAAGCGCCTCACCCTCCAGACCGGCTCGCATGAGCTGCACTGGGTCCGCCTGGTCGTTCTCATCGGCGCCATGCTGGGCATGATTTCGTCCATCCTCGTCTTTCAGCTCGGCCAGGCCCGCGTCTGGTTCGCCATGTCCCGCGACCGCCTCCTGCCCCGCGCCTTCAGCGTCCTCCACCCCCAGTTCCGCACCCCGGCTTTTGCCACCTGGGTCGCGGGCTTCGTCGTCGGCATTCCCGCCGGCCTGCTTGACATCGGCACCGTCTCCAACCTGTCCAACATCGGCACCCTGTTCGCCTTTGTGCTGGTCTCCATCGGCGTGCTCATCCTCCGCTATCGCGAGCCCAACCGCCATCGCGGCTTCCGCACCCCGTTCGGCCCGCTGTTTCCCCTGCTTTCCATCGTCTTCTGCATCGTGCTCATGATGGGCCTGGAAATCCTGACCTGGATCGCCTTCTTCATCTGGCTCGCCATCGGCCTCGTCATCTACTTCGCCTACAGCCGCAATCGCAGCGAGTTCGCGCGGGCACGCTGATTCGCTCCGAATGCGACCGCAACTGCTTGCCATCGGTGAATCGCTCCGCGCGATAAACTGACCCTTGGACACGACTCTCCCAACCCGTCCCTGCTGGGCTGAAATCAGCACCACAGCGCTCGAAGAGAACTATCGCATCCTGCGCGCGCTCGCCCCGCCAGCCACCGAGTGCCTCGCCATCGTCAAAGCTGACGCCTATGGCCACTCGCTTGCCCTCTGCGCCCCCGCCGCTGTCCGCGCTGGTGCACACTGGCTCGGCGTCACCAGCGTGGAAGAAGGCGTCGCCGCTCGCGCTGCCTGCCCCGCCGCCAACATCCTCGTCATCGGTGGCATTTTCCCCGGCCAGGCTGCGGCCGTAATGTCGCAGCGGCTCACGCCAGTGGTCTGGGAGCCCACTCACTTCGACGAGCTCGCGTCGGCCGCCGGCGCCGCGAAGGACTCAATCCCCGTTCATCTCGAAATCGACACCGGCATGAGCCGCCAGGGAGTTTCCCTCGAAGATCTGGCCTCTGTTGCTGCGCGCTTCGCGCCCGGCTCACCATTTGCGCTCCAGGCCGTGATGACTCACCTCTACGCTTCCGACGACACCACGGCTCAGGCCACTGCCGCCCAGCTTGCCCGCCTCGATCAAGCGCTGTCCCGCTTACGCCTGTTGCTGCCCGCCTCGCAAGTGCCGCAATGGCTCAGCGTCGGTGCCTCGGCGGCATTGCTCGGCGGCGCGGCAAGCGAAATTGCCGCAATCGCTGCTAGCCACAACCTGGTTCCCATGCTGCGCCTCGGCTTGACCCTTTACGGCATCGTCCCGCGGTTCGAACCACCGTTCGCCTCCGCGCAGGAACCCGCGGGCCTCGTCTCCGCCCGCAAGCAACTCAAGCCCGTCCTCGCTTGGAAGACCCGCGTGGTCAGCGTGCGCAACGTTCTCGCCGGCACTGAGGTCGGCTATAACGGCACCTTCGTCGCAGCCGAGCCCATGCGCCTGGCGCTCATCGCTTGCGGCTACGCCGACGGTCTCGATCGCCGCCTCGGAAACTGCTTCAGCCTGCTTGTCCGCGGCCAGCGCGCCCCGCTCGTCGGGCGCGTCAGCATGGACCAGGCAGTGTTGGACGTGACGGAGATCCCCTGCGTCGCACCGGGTGACGAAGTCGTCCTAATCGGCTCACAAGGCGACGAAACCATCTCTGCCTTTGACCACGCCGACGACGCGGGCACCATCCCCTGGGAGGTCTTTACCCGCATCGCCCCCCGCGTAGAGCGCAAACCTGTCCGGCAATTCAGTTAGCTGTTAGCTGCGAACTACGAACTATGAACCGCCTCCGCCACCCTCAGCCCCACCGCCGCACTCACCGCCGTAATCATCGCCTCAGTTCCCATGCAGGAATTCAGCAGCATGTGATACCCGCCGCGCGCGCACCACTCCTTGTTGTAGAAACGCTTGATGACCGCGGCGCGGCGCTTGTCCGCCTCTGCCAGCTCGTGCTCCGCCCGATCCGCCTTGTCAGGAAATGTCTGCGCAAACCAGTCCCGCTTAGCACCCAGCGTGGCGTACACGAAGATGTGGAAGCATCCCGGCTGACCGGCCAGCGCGAACGCCGACCCGCGCCCCACAATCACGCAATTGCCGGCTTTGGCCGCGTCCACAATCTCCTTGCGGATCAACGAGTACATCCGGGCGCAGTCGAACACCTGCTCATCGCACGGCCCGTTCGAGTAGTACATCGAGTCCTGCCAGAACACCTTGCCGTAGCGGTAGTACCACGGATCCAGCCGGTCGTCGTACTTGGCCGCCTGCTTTTCCGGTACCCCCGCCGCACGCGCCGCGCCGGTCACCAGCTCGGAGTCGTACAGCTTCCAGCCCTGCCGTGCCGCCAGGTCATGGGCAAACTCCGCGCCATGAGAGCCATACTCGCGTTCCACCGTGATCACTCGAATGGGACCATGCATGAGGTTTCGACCTCCTCCCGCGTTGGAAGCATACAACCAATTGGACTCCCGCTGTCAAAATCCGCTCCGCAGGGAGCCAGAATTCATCATCGCAGCTTCGGGTTCGGCGTATGCTGGACCGTTCTACACCAGTTGGATGCCGACTGTGGGTGAAGTATTCCGCAAGCGGTCGCCACGTCCCTCCTTCGCTGATCGCCGCGGTGGCCGGGAAGGAGTTTTGCCATGAATCCTGCCGTCACATCGTCTGGTCTGCAGGAGCTCGCGGTGCCTTCGCGGGCACGGCTCTTCGCAAACGTCATGGTGCGCAGCGTAGTGTTCTCCGCAGCTCTGGGGGCGTTGCTCTTTCTTCCCGCTGGAACCTGGCGCTTCTGGCAGGCGTGGGTTTTTGGCGCGTTTTATGTGCTGCCAGTCATCGGCTTCATGCTCTGGCTGCTGGCCGTCGATCCGCGGGCGCTCCAGCGGCGCCTTGAAGGCCGCGAGCGGGAACCCATGCAACGCAAGGTGATCCTGACCTTGATTCCGCTGCTCCTCCTGGCTGCTACGGCTCCGGGCTTCGATTTCCGCTTCGGCTGGACGCGAAGCCTCTTCGGACCGGTTCCGACGTGGCTCAGCCTGGCCGCCGATTTCCTCTCCCTGGCCGGCATTCTGCTCGTCTTCTGGACCATCGCTGTCAACCGGTTCGCCGCCCGCACCATTCGCGTTGAGGAAGGCCAGCAGGTCATCAGCTCCGGTCCCTACCGGCTGATCCGCCATCCCATGTACACCGGCTTCAGCCTCTCGCAGATTGCCATGCCGGTCGGGATGGCCTCGCTTGTCACCCTGCCGCTGTACCTGCTTTTGATTGTGGTTTACATCGTCCGCCTGCTCAACGAAGAGAAGGTCCTGGCGCGCGACCTGCCCGGCTACACCGAGTACTGCCGGCGCACGCGCTGGCGGCTCGTTCCGTTTGTCTGGTGAGGCCCATCCAAACACAGAAAAGCCCGGGCAACCACCCGGGCTATTCGCTTCCTGCTTCCTGCTCCCTGTTCCCTGTTCCCTGTTCCCTGTTTCCTGTTTCCTGTTTCCTGTTTCCTGTTTCCTAAAGAATGTACCGGCTCAAATCCTGGTCCTTCACCACGCTGGCCACCATCTGCTTCACGTACTCGTCGGTGATGAGGAAGACCTTCTCCGGCCCCGAAGCCGTCATGCGCTCCTCGTAGGGCAATGGCGCCGTGGCCTCCTTGCGTATATGCTCAGCCGCCGCGCCTTCCGGGTCCGTCGAGCGCTTCACCACGTCCGGCGCCAGGAAGCTCACATCCTCCAGCACCCGCTCCATGATGGTGTGCAGCCGCCGCGCGCCGATGTTCTCAGTAGACTCATTCACCTTGAACGCAAAATTTGCCATCTCTTTCAGCGCCTCAGGCGCAAACTCCAGCTTCACGCCCTCGGTTTCCAGCAGCGCCGCGTATTGCTTGGTCAGCGAAGATTTCGGCTCCGTGAGGATGCGCAGGAAGTCTTCCACAGTGAGCGATTGCAACTCCACGCGGATGGGGAACCGGCCCTGCAGCTCCGGTATCAGGTCGCTCGGCTTGGACACGTGAAACGCGCCCGCGGCGATGAACAGGATGTGGTCGGTCCGCACCATCCCGTAGCGCGTGTTCACGGTGGTTCCTTCCACAATGGGCAAAATGTCGCGCTGCACGCCCTCGCGGCTTACGTCCGGCCCGTGGCCGCCTTCGCGGCCGGCAATTTTGTCAATCTCATCCAGGAAGATAATCCCGCTCGATTCCACGCGCTCCACCGCCGCGCGGTTCACACTGTCCATGTCGATCAGCCGGCCTTCTTCTTCCTGCACCAGGTAGTCGAAGGCCTCGCCCACCTTCATCTTGCGCTTCTTGGGCGCCGAGCCGAAGATGTTGGGCAGCATGTCCTTGAGGTTCATCTCCATGTCCTCAAGGCTCTGGTTGCTGATGATGCCGAACTGCGGCGTGTTCGATTGCCGCACCTCGATCTCCACCATGCGATCGTCCAGCTTGCCTTCGCGGAACTGCTGCCGCAGCTTCTCGCGCGAGCGCTGATTGCTGTCCTCGCCGGGCAGCGTCAACTGGCCTTCGCGTCCGGGCGGCACCGGCGGCGGAGGCGGCAACAACACGTCGAGCAGCCGCTCTTCCGCGTTCATCTCCGCGCGATCCTCCACCTCTTCGAGGCGTTCCTCGCGCACCATGTCAATCGAGATCTCCACCAGGTCGCGAATCATCGATTCAACGTCCCGCCCAACGTAGCCCACCTCGGTGAACTTCGAAGCCTCCACCTTCAGGAACGGCGAATTGGTCAGCTTCGCCAGCCGCCGCGCAATCTCCGTCTTGCCCACGCCCGTCGGCCCAATCATGATGATGTTCTTGGGCATGATGTCTTCGGCAATGTCCGGGGGCAGCTTTTGCCGCCGCTGCCGGTTGCGCAGCGCGATCGCCACCGAGCGCTTGGCCGCACGCTGACCCACCACGTGCTTGTCCAACTCCGCCACAATCTCGCGCGGCGTCAGCTCGTCCAGCGAAACTTCGGTTTCTTCAGCGGATGCGGGAAGATAAATTGCCATGCTGTTCTTCAACTACTCCAAATAGATGTTTGTCATCCTGAGCGAAGCGAATGATCTGCGATTGCCTCTACCGATGCTCGCTCAACTGACTTCTGACAACTGTCTCTACTTCAGCTCCTCAAACGTCACCTTGTCGTTCGTATAAATGCAGATCTCGCCGGCAATCTTCATGGCCTTCTCCGCAATTTCCCGCGCGTCCAGGTTGGTGTTCTCCAGAAGCGCCCGCGCCGCCGCCGTAGCGTAGCTCCCGCCGCTCCCGATCGCCGCATACGGCTCGTCCGGATCGATCACGTCGCCCGAACCTGAGATCAAAAACGTCTGCCCCTTGTCCGCCACCAGCAGCAGCGCCTCCAGGTTGCGCAGCATCTTGTCGGTGCGCCAGTCCTTGGCCAGCTCCACCGCCGATCGATTCAGGTTGCCGGCGTACTGCTCCAGCTTGGCCTCAAAGCGCGTAAACAGGTTGAACGCGTCCGCCGTGGAGCCCGCAAACCCCGCCAGGATCCTCTCCTGGTAAAGCCGCCGGATTTTCTTCGCCGTATGCTTCAGCACGTGATCGCCCAGCGTCACCTGCCCGTCGGCGGCCATCACCACCTGCCCGTTCCGGCGCACGCATATCACCGTCGTCGAGCGTATCCGCGTTCGTTCGTTCCTCGCCATCGTCTCGTACTCACGCACGTCTTAAACCGCTGGAAATCCGCGCCTTTCAGGTGCAAGTCTCCACCAAACGTGCAGAGTCGAGTATAGCGCAGCTGAGCGCCGCGCCATGGTTCCCGCAGGACGATCAGGCGCAGTCCCTGTCCGTGTTATCGCAGCATTTTGAATGCGTGCATCCAATCATTCTTCTGGAACCCAGGAATGCACCACAGCATGCATAGCGGCTCGATCGCACGCGCCGCTTCAACGCCGCCCATGTCCTCGGTTTCCCATCCAAACTGCTCCAAAATCGCGCGCACTTCCCCCTTCGCGCCCGGATCGTTTCCGCAGATAAACATTGAGGGTTTGCCGGCCGCGAAAGCCGGGTTTACCATCGCCGGCGCCCCCACGCTGTTGAACGCCTTCACAAAGTGCGCCTCCGCAAACTCCTCCTGCAAATCCTCCATCAGCGAGCGATCCAGATCCGTGAAGAACCGCAAGACTCCATTCACCGGTGGCGCGTCGACAATCGGATTGCACGCGTCCATCACCGTCTTGCCCTTCAGGTTCTCCGCCCCGGCCAGCCGCAGCGCATCCGCCGCCGCCGATCCCTTAGCAGTAACCGGTTCAGACATAACAT
>CAWBIG010000040.1:0-43946 GCA_963788435.1 uncultured Acidobacteriota bacterium
TGGAATTGACATAGGTAGGCGATCACTCGCTTTCCCTGTCACACCACCGTGCGTACGGGTCCGTACACGGCGGTTCGGTAGGATTACGCGCCCGGTGTGCAGCGCAAGGAAGGAAGTCCCAAGCGATCGAAGTAAGCGGCGGGCATGGCATAAGAAAGGGCTTCTGTGCGGCTAAGCCGCCAAGGACCCCACTGATGCCCTGCCGTGCGGGCCGCGAGGTCATGACTTAGACCGAGCTCCCGCAATCGAGCGTACCGTGTCTTCCCTGTCCGCCATTGTTTACAGGCAGCAGAGCGTATACGACGCCGGATCCACTTATTGAAACGGTCCAGCACGGTCGGGGTTTGGCAGAAGCCGAAGTAGCCTTGCCAACCCTGAAGGTAGCGGCCTAGCTCGCGAACCATGGTCTCGATGCTGATACCACGAGTTCGACGAGTAAGGATTCGGACTCGAGCCTCGAACCGGGACTTTGCTTTGGGCGCGATTCTGCGCTTCGGCTGCTTCCCGTTTGTAAAGCTGAACCCGAGGAACTTCCGCTCCCACGGTCGTGCCACAGCACTTTTCTCCCGGTTCACCTTCAGCTTGAGCTTACCTTCAAGGAGTCTTGTGAGCCCTCCCATCAGGCGTTGGCCTGCTCGACGGCTGCGGACATAGATGTTGCAATCGTCCGCGTACCGAGCGAATCGATGCCCTCTTCGCTCCAGCTCACGGTCGAGTTGATCGAGAACAAGATTCGATAGTAGAGGCGAAAGAGGTCCACCTTGCGGCGTCCCTTCATCCGTCGGTCCTACGAGTCCGTTCTCCAACACACCCGCTTTGAGCCAGCTCCGAATCAGTCGCAGGAGGCGCTTATCGTGCACGCGCTTTGCGATCTGCCCCATCAGTCGGTCGTGGTTAACTCGGTCAAAGAACTTTTCCAGATCGAGGTCGACCACCCAGCGGTACCCCGCAGCAATATGTTGCTGGGCACGCGCCACTGCCTGATGTGCCGAGCGTCCGGGACGGAACCCATAGCTCGATTCAGAGAAGGTGTTATCCCAACTGCCTTGCAAAACCTGCATCACTGCCTGTTGGATCATTCGATCCAACACCGTAGGAACGCCAAGTTTTCGCACCCCTCCGTCCGGCTTCGGGATTTCCACC
Organism: uncultured Acidobacteriota bacterium; assembly: GCA_963788435.1. Classification (GTDB taxonomy): domain Bacteria; phylum Acidobacteriota; class Terriglobia; order Terriglobales; family Acidobacteriaceae; genus Telmatobacter. The sequence goes on from CAWBIG010000040.1 coordinate 1,144, forward strand.
CGACGTACCGGTTGCGGTCGATAGGTCCCACTCAACAGTTGTTCCCGGATTTCCAACCAGTGCTGCTTCAAGTAGCCCGTAAGGTCATCAACCGTCATTCCATCGTTGCCCGGGCTGCCTCCGTTTCTTCTTAACCGCTTGAGTGCCTGCCAGAGGTTTTCTCGCTGGCAGATTCTCTCCATCCACTGCTCATCTGGTGCCAGGCTTTCTGCACTGCACTCCGCCACCGATGCTTCGGTCCCTTCAGAGGAGTGACTTCGAGCTTCACTCGTCGTCGCTTCCTCGAAGGCCAGCTGTAGCTGGTTATTCTGCCGCTTTGCACCTTTGAGTCGTGCCACGTACTTGCCTCTCCTATCGTTCAGGCCTTCGTCCGCTTTACCGGACTACTATGCCCTTTGCTGACTTCTGCTGCACGTTCAAAAAGAATCGCTTCCTCTCCAGTCGTGTTTCCACGACATGCAGCAGACCTCCCGTGGTAAGTTCGACCGTCTTCAGCGCACTACCGCCGGATTTACCGACACTCGCCTTGATGGATATGGGCTTCGCTGTTCATTGCCAACTCGCCCGCGAGTGCTGGCCTCGTATCCGGTTTTTGTCCATCGGCACACGCCTTTGCTCCACGCTTCCTTCAGACCCCGCCTCGCGACGACGCCCTTGCGCTTCGCTAATCCTTCACCTCCACCAGGTTGGATAAGGGACTTGCACCCTCAAACTTTCGAACATGCACGGCACACAATGACGGGCTGTGGAAAGCATGGGAAAACGATAAAACTGTTTTCCCACCCTTCCCCCAGCCCTTGGAAATCGCTGCGGCGATTCCCACATTACCACCGCCACGACTACGACGGGCATGAATATCTCTCTAAGCCCGACAAACAAAGACCAGAGGAATGATGCACAATATCACTACTCAGGTGGGCCAAATCAGATGATCAAAGTGGGCCACGCCGGATGAGCGAACTCAACGCCGCACACCTCTCGCCACGAGTGGTCTTCAGGGTTTAGGCGCACTCTTCGCACTTCGACCAAGTCAGCTATCACGCGGCTTCCGAGTGACTGATGCCGGATCAGTGGCCCTACTGCTGCACTGCGCCGGTTTTTCGGTAGTTGGAGTTGGATGGCAGGATTCCGGACCCTGCAGCGTTTTTCGGTACTAATCCCGACGAGAATACTGCATTGCAAAAGAGGATGGTGCACGCCGCCGGAGGAAGGCACTGCTCGCCTTAGTGCCAGAATCGCAACATGAGGCTTGCGACTGCGTGCCAGGCATGCGTGCGTCCCAGTGGGAATGAAAGCCGGTAAAGGAGCCATACGGATGGCGCCGAGGCAAGGCTAATCCAGTGGATGCGACGCAGACTCGCAAGATCATAGGCGGTGGGCAGCAGGAGCAGCACGCCGTAGATCAAGGGGGCCCACAGGAAGAGAGCCGCGCCAAGGCTGACGCCCCAGGCATGGAAAGGCCAGCGGTTAATGCCAGCAAACATCATCGACAGCGTTGCATAGAGCACAAGGCGCTTGTGCACGTCGGGCCGTCGCCGCGCGACCCATGACAATGTGATGAGTGAGGCGAACATCACCATGCCCATCACCGAGACCAGAGAGAGGGTGAGAGGATCAAGACCGAGGGCGAATGGGGGCCCTGCTGCGACCCCGCGCCGTTGTTGTTCGGCAGTGGCGAGCAATCCCAGCGGGACCATGAATGCGGCGAGCCCATAGAGAGCGAGACCCAACTTCATGTGCCATCGGACGCGGTGCGCAGCGATGAGCGCGGTCTGCACGAGGAAAAGCAGGAGGTAGAGGGAGAAGACAATGCCGTGGATCTGGATAACCCAGCTTGAGAGGTCGCTGGGCCTGGCGCCTAAAGCGAAATAAGTTCTCCTAAAACCGAGTAGCACGGTTCCGATCATGAGCAGAGCCATACCGCCGAAGAAGAGCCGCTCCGTCATGGGGTTTACTGGCTTCACACGCCGCACATTCTCCCTGTGGAGCACCTCAGCGGTCATCACCCACTTCTCCTCAATGAGAGACTTAACCTGGCACGCGGGCAGGAGACCACTCTATCACCGAATGAACGAGATAGGGAGGCTGCGGTCGATGGACTGCTCGGAGATGGAGCGAGTGGAGTCGCGCATCTCCGGCGTTGCGGCTTGGTCGGGATCAATGTGGGCAAGGCCGTAGGCATACGTGTAGACCAGCTTCCCCGGCCGCACCACGGCCACGAATGCGGAAGGTACTCCGCGCTACTTCATCACGCTAGCCGCGATCGAGTCAATGCATGACTTGAGCGCGGGATCGATGGTGTCGAAGGTCTGCGCGCTCAGCGCAATCGCAGCGGCCGAAAGAATCAGCGCCGCAAGAGCCCGAACGCAGCGAGATGAGCGATTCATTGAGAGTCTTCTTCTGAAGCCGTGTAAATTGCCGGCGTTATGCGATACAGGCTACCGTGAGCACCGTTATATCGTCTTCCTGCCCGAACGCCTGCGCGGCCTGCGCAATGCCTTCTGCAGACTGGCTGCTTAGGCCCGCCGCGCGCTCAAAGCCAAACAGGGCCCCGCCTTTGTTGCGCGCCTCTACCACCCCATCGGTACAGAGCGTGATCTGCTGTCCCGAAGATAGATGAAACTTTGATTCCGCATAAATCGATTCCGCCGAAATTCCCAACGGCAACCCGTTCTCCAGCGTTATCTCCTTGCCTCCGAGATACGGCGCAAGATGTCCCGCATTGGCCACCATTACGGTGCCGTCCGCGTCGGCGCGCAACACCAGGCACGTGGTAAACCCTCCACTGCTGCGAGCCAGCATTCGCTGGTTCATGGCCGCAAGGATCGCTCCAGGGCTCTGGGTGTAGTGGGCCAGGGTGCGGAACGTGCCCACCAGCAGGCTGACCGTCATGGCGGCAGGCATGCCCTTGCCGCTTACATCGCCGATGGCGGCCAGCACACCGCCGTCCGCGGTGGGAAGAATCTGGAAGAAGTCCCCGCCCACCTCGCTGGCCGGCTTGTACACGCTCTCGATTGCAAACCCCGGCACGGATGGAATCGCTTCGGGGATCAGAACCTGCTGCACAACGCGCGCCGCCTCGATCTCGCTGGCATACCGCTCTTGTTCGCGGCGCGTACGCGTGAACCGGTTGACCAGAATGGCCAACATCGCAATCAAAAACAGGAATGACGCGAGCGAATCGGAATTGACCGGGAACGGCTGTGAAGACACCGTAAAGTCCTGACGTTCGATGCGATGCTGCCATCCAAACTGAAAGCTCACGATGATGATGGAGCGCGCGAGCGAGTTGATGTATAGCAGAAGCACGGGCGCCAGCAGCAGCCGCGCATCCGCCAGTCGTTCCTTAGCGCGCCGCAGCACGAGGGCCAGAACCCAGGCGACAAATGGTAATCGAGCCAAGGTTGTGAAGGCGTCGATGACCGGGACGCGCACATAATCGCGCGCGTGCGGAAGCGAAAAGAGCAGATCGGCTGCTGTCTCCAGCGCCAGGCCGGCGAGCGCCGCGTACAAAAGCCACGAGCGGCGTCCGCGCAGCAGGCGAAAATAGAAGGCCACTGCGGCAAGCGGGCCGAGGCAGCTAAGCCCCTCCGTATACCTGTAAAACGCGCGAATCTCCGCGCCGTAGAGCGTCCTGTGAATGTCGTAGGCGCCGACGGCGGCTCCGACCAGCATCATGCAGCCAAACCACAGGTACTCGCGCTCCCTGCGGCGAAACAGAAACAGCGCCAGCGACACCAGGCCGGCCAGCGTCTCGAGCAGGGCGAGAATATAACGCTGCATTGCGGTATGGATATAGGCGTCGATCCCGGCCTGGAGTCTCTCGCGCAAAAGCGGCGTAGCTCCCAAGTAGCTCGATCCGTGGGGCCCTCCTCCGGAATAGGACGACCACGAAGCCTGTTGCCATACCCGCAGCGCAATCGTCACCGTTCGCGTGTCGTCATTCATTTCGGCCGGAAGCGCAAAGATGCCCGGAGGGCAGAAGCGACCCTCCGGATGCGGCGGCATGGCGCCGCATCCGCCGATCGGCACGCCGTCTGCGTAGACTTCGTAATTGGTCAGGATTCGCGGCAACAGCAGCGAGAGTGGGCCCGAATCCGCCGGCACAGTCACCTTGAAGCGATACCAGGCCAATCCCTTGAGGCCCAGGTAGCCCTGCATGCCCCAGTCTTCGTTGGAGCGCAGCAGCGTCCATTGCGAGTCGTCGAAGTTCGGGTGGGCCCATGCGGGGTCGTCGCCGGTGTGGAAACGCCACAGGCCGTCGAGCGAGGTCAACGGCTCGCGACCAGTGATCAGGCTGAAGGTCTGCGCCCGCAGCCCGCCGCAGGCGCAGAGGCAAAGCGCCAGAATGAGGAGCGAATTCTTTTTCACGCGGTGGCCTCGCATAGTTGCGGCTGCCTTGAAAGCGCGAGCACGGTAATGTCGTCGTTCTGGCCGAACTCCTGTGCGGCGTGGGCGATGGCTTCGGCGGATTGGCTGGTCAGAGCGGCCGCGCGCGCAAAGCCGAAGAGTGCGCCGGTCTTGTCGCGCGCCTCAGCCACGCCGTCGGTGAGGAGGATCAGGCGATCGCCCGGCTCCATTTTGAAGGTCGATTCAGCGTAGGTGGTTTCAGCGGAAAGCCCCAGCGGCAGTCCGTTTTCGAGCGTTGTTTCGCTGCCGTCGAGATAAGGCGCAAGGTGCCCCGCGTTGGCGATGGTCAGCAATCCGTCAGGGTCGGCGCGCAAAACCAGGCAGGTGGTGAACCCGCCGTTGCTGCGCGACATCATCCGCTGGTTCATGGCCACCAGTATTTCCCCGGGACTCTGGGTGTAATGCGCAAGGGTGCGCAGGGTGCCCACCAGCAGGGAGACGGTCATGGCGGCGGGCATGCCTTTGCCGCTGACATCGCCGATGGCTGCCAGCACTCCTCCGCCGGGGGTGGGCAGGATCTGGAAAAAGTCGCCGCCCACCTGTCCCGCGGGCTTATAAACGGCTTCGATGCCGAAGCCGGGGACTGTTGGTACCTGTTCGGGAATGAGGACTTGCTGTACCGTGCGCGCGGCTTCCAGTTCGGCGTTGACCTGGGCATGACGGCGGACGATGCTCACCGTGCGCAGCACCAGGAAGAGCAGGATGGTGATGAAGAAGATGAATCCGCCGAAGCTGCGGATGGTGATCTCATAACTGCCAAAGTGCAGCTTGGGGAGGGTGCCAAGAGTGCTTGTCAAATGCATGTAATAGGCCATGAGATTGAAAAAGGCCCAATAACGCTCCAAGCCGCGGAGAAGCACGGCAGGCAGCAGCACCCACGCTTCGTGATTGCCGCGCAGACAGCCCTGCACCAGCAGCACGGGCAGCAGGATGAGGACAATCAGGGTGGGGAAAGACAGGGCGATTATTCCGCCGGAGGTGGGGATCAGGCCGGCATCGGACATGGGAGCTATAAACGCCGAAGCAAAGGTGGCGATTTCCAGGCCCAGAATCCATCGCGAGCGCGGCAAGTGGAGCACCTGGCGAACGAATTCAATAAGGGCAACGTTTACGACTCCCAGAAAGAAGTATTTCACCCCTGTGGAAGTTTGTGCGTGTGCCGATAAAAGCTGCCAGATTGACGTAAACAGATAGCCGCTTTCGGCGAAGAGGAAGACTGCACAGGCAAGATATTCGCCCTGATTGCGCAAGGTGCCGTAGAAGGCAATGGCCACAAGGCCGATGAGCAAGCTGAGGCAGGCCAGAAACCAGCTGTCCGCCGTATTGTGCGCATCCACATAGCTCATCTCCCGCTCGGCGGACTCGCGGCTCATAAGATAAATGCCGGCGCCTGGCCCAATCGGCGTGTCGGTGCCGCGACCGCCCGGTCCAGTTGCTTCCACTGCGAAGCGCAGGGCCAGTACCAGTTCTCCCTGTGTCGTAATCACATGCGCAGGGACGGGAATTACGACCAGATTGCGCTGAGCGTAGACAGGTATGCCCGAGATACGGCCGGCGCTGCCTATGCGGACGCCGTTGGCGTAGATCTCGTAGCTGCCGAAGACGCGCTGCGTACCCACCATGGGGTCGCTCACGCCTGGGGGTAGATGGATGTGAATGCGATACCAGCAATAGCGAATATCGCGGATGCCGTAGTCGGTTAGCGCCTTATCGGAGGAGATAGCTTGCCAACGGCTGTCGTCATAGGTGGGCGAAGCCCAGGCGGGGTTGTCGCCCGGGGCGAAGAGCCAGTTGGGGCCGAGGGTGATGCGCTGACCGAAGCCGGTAGCGTCCACATGGCGCGGATCCTCTGCGCCCGGGGCGGCCTTCGCCGCCACTGCGCACGTACACGCGGTCGCCAGCAACAGAAATCCGATAAACAGAGAATTTCGGGGACGCATCGAGCTAACTATATCCCAACCCAGCAAGGATTATGGGGGACAATGCGGCAGCCTGATGCTGGCCTGAACACCTGCCCTGGAAGGACGATCAGCCTGAAGAACATCAAGGCGATTACGTGGATTACCTATACAAGGAACGAACCACCGGACTGTTCGGCAGAGCGTAGGTATTCACGCTACGACGGAATTCAAGTCCGCTGCCCTGAGAGTGCCAGATTATGAAGAGCGAATGAAGCATCCGCATCAGTTGGTGCTAAATGCGCTCATTGAGCGCCTGGCAGCCGCAATTCATAGTTCCGGGCGTGTGACCGTCCACTCTTCAATTACTACTTGAGCAACAGCCGAACAGGGGCTTCTCCCCGGCAACAAGATTAGTCCTGGGAAGTCGGTATGGCGACTGGAATCTGATGCCTCAAGGCCACCTTGCAGGCATGGTGATGCGAATGTTCACTGCGTCGGCTCTTTTGGCTGAACGCCAAGCGCGTCGACAAAGCGGCCAAAGGTGTCTGGCTTGTCCACTGCTGAAATGGTTCTAGTTGCCTCGGCTAGCCAGCTTTTGCTTTCGAGTCTTTTGCCGATTCTGAAGCTGCCGCCGGCTTTTGGGCTCCCTGTCTACCTCAATCTTGTACGAGGGAGGAATTATCTTGTATTCGCCACTGCTAAACGTCTCATCCAGAAAGTCAGCCCAGTCCTGCATCATGTACGTTCGCGGCACAAGATACTTGGCGTAATCATAGGCTCCGCTCACTTTGTCCTTTTTTAGATGTGCCATTTGGGTATCGATGTGGTCATGTTCGTGACCGCACTCATGCAGGATTGTGGATGCGACACCTCTGAACCCGTGACCGGTCATCACGTCTTTGTAACCCATTCTTTGTAGCGCCATTCGAATCGTCCCATTGCTCATGGTCGGATTCTTCGGGCCCTGACCCGGGAAAAGATACTTGCTTGTACCCGAAATCGAATGCAAAAGCTTCAATACATGGATTGTCTGATCTGCCAACGGAACAATGTGCGGAGCGTTGTGCCCTTTCATATGCTCCTGCGGTATTTTCCAGCGTTTCCCCTGATAATCGATCTCCCCCCACTCTGCCTTAATCAACGGCGTTGTACGCACGAATGTGAGGGTTATCAGCTTCATCGCGAGCCGAGTTATGGGCGTTCCCCGATACAGTTCGATCTTCTTGAGCAGTTCCGGCAGATCCTCTGCGTCGATTCGCGCAAAATTCGTCACTGTGTGAGAGCGGAGAAAATCGGCGGGTCGGGTCTCGGAAATTGGGCTTGCCTTTATGTAGCCTTTCGCGACCGCAAAGCGGAGGATCTGTTTCATTTTCTGAAGCGCACGCCGGGCAAGATCCTCGGCATCGCGGTCATCCTGAATTCCTGAGACGATCTGAACAAGCGCCGAAGCCTCCAATTCATCGATCGGGGTTTTCCCAATGGCCGGCAATATATCGCGATCCAATCGCCCCTTCACTGTTCCAACGTAATGAACGCTCTTCTTCTTGCTCCAGGTCTCCAGCCACTCCTTGGTGAGATCGGCGAATGTCGGCATCGTGGAGACACGTTCCTGCTCCGATTCTTCGCGCTTTTTCTTCTGCTTTGCCGCTGCGGGATCGGTCCCTTGCCGCTTCAGCGATTGAGCGACTCTGTGCAGTTCACGGGCCTGCGCCAGACTCACGGCCGGGTACGGTCCATAGGAGAGCAGCTTCTCCTTGGTGTTGAACTCATAAGACCAGCGCCAAAGCTTTCCCCCACCCGGCGTTACGACCAGGTAAAGGCCCCCTCCATCGCTCAACCGGTATTCCTTCTTGCCCGGTTCGGCATATTTGACTTGCTGATCGTTAAGCTTGTTGATCTCCATGGCTCACGTAAGAGTTCGATACCCCCGCTCCGTTCGCGCGCAATATCCTTTAAAAATGCGGTCGCGGACCGATACCCCCGCTTATGACTGGGATGCGAACTCATAATACCCCCGCTCATACCCCCGGTCAAATCCGGACTCACATGGAGTCGAATGGACTGCCATGGATGGTCGATCAATTATTTTCAATGATTTGCGTTTTATCAATGGACGGAGATGGACTGATATCGACAGCGATGGAGAAGGAATGGCGGAGGGAGAGGGATTCGAACCCCCGGTACCCTTTCGGGTACAACGGTTTTCAAGACCGCCGGTTTCAACCGCTCACCCATCCCTCCGCGATGAGGCGTGCTGAGAAGATTGTACGTTACAGCTTTTGGTTCCGTTTTCCCACCGTTCCATGCAGGTTTCGGCTCCGGCTTGGGGCCAGCTGTTGCCCTTGTGCGGCGCGCTGCTGATTGGTATTGCTGGCGTTCGCGCCCCGGAGTGGTACAAAGAGGGAGCATGGCAAAGCGATCCAAACCGGGCGCGGACCCTCAGCCCGGACAGCGGATGAGCCTGCGCACGCTGGGCGAATACCTGAACCTGTCGCCGGCCACTATTTCGCTGGTGTTGAATAACGCGCCCGGAGTGCGGTCGATCCCTCAGGAGACGCGAAATCGCGTCACCGAGGCCGCCGCAAAATTCGAGTACCGCCCCAGCTTTTACGCCCGTTCGCTGCGCAAGCGGCAAAGCTTCACGATTGGCGTACTGGTTCCAGAGCTCAGCGACCGATATGCCATGGAGATCCTTTCCGGGATGGAAGAGTTTCTGATCGAGGAGGGGTATTTCTATCTCACTGTCAGCCATCGCCGCCAGCCGGACCTGATTGAGGAATATCCGCGGCTGCTGATGGAGCGGTCGGTGGAGGGTTTCATCGTCATCGACACGATCCTGGCAAAGGCTCCCAGTCTTCCTGCGGTGGTTATCGCAGGCCACCGCAAGATCGAGGGCGTGACCAACGTCGTACTAGACCAGCGGCGGGCAGCCGAGTTGGCTTTGCGCCACCTTTACCAGCTCGGTCATCGCAAGATTGCGTTCATGCGCGGAGGCAGTCACAGCTCCGACGCCGACGAGCGATGGGACTGCCTGATGGCGGTGGCGCGCGACATGAAGCTAACGGTTGACCCGAAGCTCTGCGTGCAGCTCGAACTGCGCATTTCCACGCCGGAACTCGGCTTTGGGCCGGCCAACGAGCTGATGGAGCGCGGCGTCGAATTCACGGCCTTGGTGGCTTTCAACGACATCGCCGCCATCGGCGCCATTCGAGCCTTCATCAACCACGGCCTTCGCGTTCCCGAGGACGTGTCCGTCGTTGGCTTCGACGACATTGAGGGAGCTGCGTTCCATCACCCCAGCCTTACCACCATCCGCCAGCCTCTGCGGCAAATCGGCATTGTCGCCGCACGCATCCTGTTGCAGCGGATCCGCGGACAGGCCAGCTTCCCCGATATTGTGCCCATTCATCCAGAGCTGGTGATTCGCGAGTCCACGTGCCCACCGGGGCCGCGCCGCGCCCGCAGCAAAAGCGCATAAGGTTTTGCAGCCGGCTGGGACTCCTTGATTATTCTTCTCCCTGAGTCGCTGATTCCGGCACTTTCTCCGGCGTCGTCCGCGGCTTGGTAATGTCGTCCAGGAAGTCCGGCGTCCCTTCAATGCGCTCCAGCACGGGATAACGTTCGCCGTCGTGGTAGTCGATTTGCGCGTTGTGAATGTAAGTGTCCGCCTGCACAATCAACTTGATTGGCTCCGCGTTACCTTTCGCGTCTCGGATCGCATCGCGCAGCCGGTCGGGCGAAAAAATCTGCCCGTTCACAGCAATGATCTTCTCGCCCGGCGCCAGTCCGGACTTATCCGCGGGCCCGTTCCACAACACGTCGAAGATGTTGCCTTCGCCATTCACTTGCAGGCCTATGGAGAACCAGCAGTCGACTCCATCGCCGCGGCGGGCAAAGGCGGCCGCAACCATCATTGCCGAAGGATTCGGCTTATCCTTGTACACCAGCTTGTACCCGCCGCGCTCGATGCCGTCAAAGTCGGCTCGCGGATGGATTTTGTCCACGCGATCGTGCAGGAAGCTGGCCCAGTCGTACGGCACCACCTGGTTCAAATCACTCGCCAGCTCATCGAATGTATAGGTCACGATCATCGGACCAGTGTTGCCGCCCCTGGCCAGGAAAATCTTCTCGAAATCATCCAGCGACTTCTTGTTGTCGGTCATCTTGCGAATCAGGGTATCCGCATCGAGCCACAACAGCTCGCCCTCCTGGTAGTAGTCCTGATCGCGGCGCCAATTGGACCACGCCGGATTGCGTCCACGGAGCACGCTGGCCGCGATGGCCGTGTCTTCAGTGGGTCGCCAGTCGCGTCCCGGCTCGTAATCCAGGCTGGCCGCGCTCATCGCCAGCAGGTCACGATACTGGGCCTGCGACTTGAGCCCCGACCGCGCCGCCAGCACATTGCCCAGGTACTGGGTCATGCCTTCGTACACCCACAACAATGCGCCCTGCTGCGGCGTGGCGAAATCCGGCTGGTAAAGCCCCACCGGACGACGATACTTGCCGTTCCAGGAGTGGGTGAACTCGTGCGAGAGCAAATCCGCGTCGGCAAGCTGGTGAGCATCGTCGGCAAAGCCCTTCTCCGCCACGCCGTTATCCGACGATTGCCCGTGCTCCAGTCCCTCGCCTCCGGCCGCGTCGGAAAGCGTCAGGAGGAAGTGGTACACGTTGTAGTGATGCGAGGCGTACTCCGCGGTCGCCTCGCGAACCAGGTTGCTCACCTCGGCCAGAAAGGCAGGCCGCATGTTCGAGTCCTCCGGCTCATCGCTGGCTACGTCCAGGTAGTGCTTCGGCGTGATTTCCGGCGCCAGCGCAAGCTCGTGAAAGTATTGCCCGGTAATGATGGGCGAGTCCTCAAGCTGCTCCACGTTGGTAGCGGCGAACTGGGTCGTGGTTCCCGGCGCAGGAACGGGCCACGATCCTCCACCCACAGGCTGAAGAGCCGTCCCCACACCCCAGCCATCCGGCACCTTCAACGACGGTTGAATGGGAATGTCGCGGACTGGGATGTTCGCCGGGTAGAGCAGGAGTTTCTCCCATTCCAGCACCGCTAGCTTCTGACTCAACCGGGACGTGACAATGCAATCCAGGTGCGCGTGCAGCCTGGTCGCGCCGGGAGGGATGGTCAGGTGGAACTCGTACAGGTTCTCATCGTCCCGGCGCCATTCCTGAGGCTTGCCGTCAATGGTGAACACCACACCGGTAATGTCGCTCACCGGTCCCGTGGGCCGGTGATTGCCGGGGATCCATTGCGGCGTGATCAGGGTCAGCGGTCCCGGCGAAACCGGTATATCCACCTCCGCGTGGTACAGCTTTCGCGGAGCGTCGGTCAGGTCGGCGACAATCTGGATGGGTGTCTTTTGAGCGTGGGCCGCGCCAGTGAACAACGCGGCCAGCAGGAGTGCAGAGAGAGCGGCAAAGGGGAAGCGACGCGGGTGCATGCAAACAGCCTAACCCAGCGCGCCGCCCGCAATAACCGCAATGAGCGGTCGCCGGGCCGGCTGGCTGGTTTCTCCGGCCTTCCCATCAATTCTCACGTATTCCTTATGAATGTGGTGGCAAAATCAACAATCAAGCCCGAAGAACTTCGCCAATGGCGGTTCCATTGAATTCTTCGAGCGCAGTTCAATTGGCTGTGATTTATTCCGTGATTCTCACAGGCGCACGCACATGAGTCGAGGCAGAGAGTGCACTCAGTTTGGTTCGCAACACCCGCTTTGCGGCGGACCTCCAGTCCCATGCCCAGGCATGTCCGCGCAAATTCCTGTTGAAACCCGCGTGAATTTCGGTCAACATGTTCTTTACCTAATACTCCGACCCGCCGCCCCCTCATTTTGCGGCAACCTTTTTAGTGGTCTCGTGGAAAATGGCACTACCCGGCACGTGCAATCGTGCAGACCAATGGTCGCAGACGAGTAGACGTTTCCGGTCCAGCTAGCCCAGAGAAGACCGAAGCGCACAACTCAACCCATCCAGCGCGGCGCACTCGCACCTTGCTGGTCTTGACGTACTTGGAGGACAGTCGTGAAAAGATCCCTAAGGGGATGGATGCTGATCTGCATCCTATCCTGTGCTTCCCTCGCATTCTCCCAGACTGCAACCACATCACTCCGCGGCGTGGTCAAGGACCCGACCGGCGCCCTGGTCCCCGGCGCCACGGTGAGCATCACTGCGGCATCCACCGGGGTCTCGCAGCAGACCACGAGTAATTCCTCCGGCGTCTATCAGTTCCCCCAGATTTCCCCGGCGCGGTACACCATCAAAGTGAACGCAGCCGGATTCGGCCAGCAGACCAAGTCCGCAGAGCTGCTGGTGAACCAGCCCGCCACCATCGATTTCACCCTGAGCGTGCAGTCCAGCACGGTCACGGTGGACGTGTCCGCCTCGGCCCAGACCCTGAACACATCGGATGCCTCCCTGGGGACATCAGACGATAGCGCCGAAATCCAGGCGCTGCCCAGCGAAACCCGAAATGTTCCCGAATTGCTTTCGTTGCAGCCCGGAGTGCTTTACCTGCCCTCCGCCACAGCGATGGACAGCCGCAGCGGCGCTGTGAACGGCAGCCGTTCCGACCAGGGCAACGTCACCATGGACGGCATCGACGACAACGACCAGGTAAACGGCTTTGCGTTCACCGGCGTTCTTCGCGAAACCCAGGACTCAATCGAGGAGTTTCGCGTAGTGACGGGCAACTCCAATGCCGATGCCGGCCGGTCTTCCGGCGCGCAGGTTTCCATGGTCACCAAGTCCGGCACCAACAAGTTCCATGGCGCCGCTTACGAGTACAACCGTCCCACCATCACCGTAGCCAACGACTGGTTCAACAAGCAGGCCGAAGCCAACAGCGGTGAGCCGAACATCCCCGGCAAGCTTATCCGAAACATCTACGGCGCTGACGCCGGTGGTCCCATCAAAAAGGACAAGTTGTTCTTCTTCGGTAACTACGAAGCCAGCCGCATTGCGGAGAACCAGCAGGTCACAACCACGGCGCCCACGGCCGCTTACCAAGCCGGCAATCTCTCGTACCCGGGAGGAGTAATCACGCCGACCCAGTTCGCAGAGCTTGATAAAGGTTGCATGGTCTGCAAGACGCCCATCTATCCGAATCCTCCGGGCGGGAATCCGAACGCGCTAGCGTATTTCAAGCTGATGCCCACGGCGAATGGCACAGTAAACGGCGATGGCGGCTACAACACAGGCTCTTTCTCATTTTCGTCACCAGCGCCCATTCACCTCAATACCAGCATCGCCCGTCTGGACTGGGTCCCCTCGGACCGCAACCGGATGTTCGTGCGGGCCAACCTCCAGGACGACAGCACCGCTTTCACCGAGCATTTTCCGGGCCAGCCTGCCTCGCACACGCTGGTAGATGATACCAAGGGCGTGATCGCTGGCGACACCTGGACCATCAGCACCCATATGGTCAACGACGTCCGCTACGGATTTATTCGCCAGGCGTATGCCGATAGCGGCATTGGTACAGGCGAGTACGTCGATTTCCGCTTCCTGAACTCGCCCACCGCGGAGACGCGCAGCACCATCTTCAGCGTGCCCGTGAATAATGTGGTCGACAATATGAGCTGGACCAAGGGGAATCATACTTTCGAATTCGGCGCGAACTGGCGCCTGATTCACCAGAACCATTCCTCCGACGGCATCTCCTGGAACGGTGCCACCACAAATCCATACTGGCTCCACGGACAACCTCCCGATCCCTGCTTGCTGAATGGCACCTGCAACACCACAGGTCCAGTGGTGACGAACGGCTCGTTCTCCAACTCCTACGAGGAAGCCTTCGCCAACCTGGTGGGCGCCGTTCCTCAGATCACGGACAACTTCAACTACAAGCTCACGAGCGCAACCGCGGGGTCGGCCCTCGCCGAGGGCGCGTTCATCGATCGCCATTTCAAGGCCAACGAGTTTGAGTGGTACGCGCAGGACGCCTGGCGTGTCCGGCCGGATTTGACCATCACATTCGGCATTCGCCACACGCTTTTGCAGACACCCTATGAAACTGCCGGACAGGAAGTAGCGCCCACGGTTGACACGCACTCGTGGTACCTTGAGCGCGAGTCTCAGGCGCTCAAAGGCCAGATCTACGAGCCTGACCTCAAGTTTTCTCCGGCCGGCAACCACTACAACAAGCCCGGTTACTGGCCTATGCCGAAGGACAACTTTGCGCCCCGTCTTGCCATTGCCTGGTCGCCGGATACCAAAACCTCCCTCCGCGCCGGCGCGGGAATCTACTACGACCACTATGGGGAAGCCCTGGTGAACAACTTCGACCAGAGCGGCTCGTTCGGCATGAGCTCGTCCATCTCCAATCCCGCCGGCGTCTATGCCATCGAGGGTACAGCGCCGTTCTGCCCCACGCCCGGTTGCCAACCGAAGGGCACCAACCCTGCAGCTCCGCGTTTCCTGAGCCGTACCGCCCTGCCGCCCATCAATGTGGGCGCGGCGGCATCGACTATCAGCTTCCCTTATCTCTATCCGCAAGATGCATTTGCCATTACCTGGGGTCTCGACAGCAAACTCCACACGCCGTATTCGGAAACCTTCGACCTCTCACTGCAGCGCGAGTTGCCCGGCGGCTTCACCTTTGAGGGGACGTACACAGGCCGTCTGGGGCGTCACCTTTTGCAGCAGCTAGACCTCGCCGAGCCCGTGGATTACGTCGATCCTGGCGGCGGCGGTGACTATTATGCCGCCGGCACTCAACTCTCGCACGATGTCGACCTGAACAACGGCGGCCCAGGCTCGGTGGCGGCCATCAAGTATTTCGAAGACGTTTTTCCCTTCATGGCCGGCATCGACTATCCGGGCGAAACCGCCACTCAGGGCATCTATAACAATGAGTGGATGCCGTATCGCGCCCAGTATGGCGCGACCACGTCACTCTCCGACATCGACTTTTACTGCGGCTACGGCTGCCCGGCCAACTGGCATTCGCACTTCTGGCAGGACCAGTTCTCCTCCCTCTATGCCATGTCCAGCATTGGCATGAGCTACTACAACGCCGGCCAGTTCAGCTTGCAGCATCCGGTAAGCCACGGATTGACGCTGGAGGTCAGCTACACCTGGGGGAACTCCATCGATATGGGTTCCGACGCCGAGCGCGCCACCGAGTTCTCGTCGGATACGGTCGGCACCGGATCCACGTCATTCAGCGAAATCCTGAACACCTGGAAGCCTTACCTCAACCGTGGAGCCTCCGACTTCGACACCCGCCACCTGGTCACCGTGAACGGGGTCTACGCCCTGCCGTTCGGAACCGGCAAATTGGTGGGCGGCGGCGCCAATCACCTCGAGGATGCCATTATCGGCGGCTGGCAGTGGTCCGGGATCATGCGCCGCTCCAGCGGCCTGCCCTTCTCGCTCTCTGAGCCGGGTTGGACCACCGATTGGCAGATCGAAAGCTATGCCGTGCAAACCGGCTCGGTGAAAACGCACAAGCACTACGATTCCGCTGGCAATCCTCAGTTCTTCGCCGGTAATGAGGCCGCCGCCATCAACAATGGTGTCTCGTGCGGCGGATGCGGCGGCGGCAACGTTCGCCTGCCTTACCCGGGCGAGGCCGGGCAGCGCAACAACTTCCGTGGCGACGGTTACTTCGACATCGACTCAGGAATCGACAAGAGCTGGGGGTTGGGCGAGTACGGCACCCTCAAGTTCGCCTGGGAAGTCTACAACACGTTCAATTCCGTCAGGTTCGACCCGATTTCCATCGGCTCGGGACTGACCGGCGGCAACCTGGGCATAGCCAGCAGCGTCCTCACCCAACCGCGGCGCATGCAGTTTGCCCTGCGCTACGACTTCTAACCAAACCGGCAACGGTGGTGAGCGCCGGGGGATCGCTGGATCCTCCGGCGTTTTTCTTTTTCACTTCCCCGTCTGAGTCGTCGTGCCCTTCACCGGCACCAGCTTTGGCTCCGATCCGTCCAGGTTCTTCACCAGAATCGATACCCGCCGGTTCGACGGATCGTAGGGATTGTTTTTCACCCGCAGCAACTGATCCGCATAGCCCCGCACCTGCGTCACCTGGTCCCGGCGCACGCCGTCCTGCTGCAGCAGCCTCCGTGCCGCGTTGGCCCGGTCCGCCGACAGCTCCCAGTTGGTGTACCCCGCGTCCTTCGCATACGGCTGTGCGTCGGTGTGCCCCTCGATCAGCAGCGAATTGGGCAGTTTCTTCAATTCGCCCCCCAAGAGCGTCAGCAGCTCCTGGCCGGAGTCGCTCAGCTGCGCGCCTCCGCTCTGGAAAAACGTCCCGTTCTTGTCCTCCAGCATCTCGATCCGCAAACCCTCCGCCGTCACCGTCATCTCGATTTGCTTGCTCAGCTTCTGCAGTTCCTTCTTGGCCGCAATCTGGGATTCCAGTTTCTCCTTCAGCAGCTTCATCTGTTCGTTATTGGTCTGAGTCACGTTCACGCCGTTGCCTGACATCGTTGTCCCCAACAGGTTCGCCGTGCCGCGCGGATCGTTGAAGTAGCCTGCGACGGCCTTCTTGACCTTGTCGCTCGAGTTCATCAGCCAAAGCACGATGAACAACGACATCATGGCGGTGACAAAATCCGCATAGGCCACTTTCCATGCGCCGCCATGATGGCCGCCATGCCCGCCCTTACGCTTGATCACGATGATCGGATGCTGTGTCTTGCCCGGCGTCATTTCTCCCCTCCGCTTATGCCGCCTTGCCCGGCGATGCCGCGTCGCCCGCGCCAGCCGCCGGAGCTGCCTGCCCCGCACCCGTGTTCTTGCAGTGCTTCTCCATCTCGTCAAAGCTCGGCCGCACGTGCGCGGGAATCGCTCGCCGCGCCATTTCGATCGCAATCATCGGCGCCGAACCTTTCAGGAACGCCAGCAGCAGAACCCGCAGCACATGCAGGTATCCGTTGTGCTCCTCCGCCGTCTTGGCCATGTTCGAGCTCAACGGTCCCGCCACTCCGTAGCACAAAAGGATGCCCAAAAACGTCCCCACCAGCGCCGCCGCCACCTTGTGCCCGATCTCCTCCGGCGGGCCTCCCAGCGCGCCCATGGTGATGACCACCCCCAGCACCGCCGCAACAATGCCGAGACCCGGCAATGCATCCGCCGTCGTCGACAGCGCGGAAATCGGCTCGCTGGCGCCATGGTGATGCACCTCCATGTCGAGCTCCATCATCTGGTCCATGTCGAACGGCTCCACGCCGCCCGTGATGGCCATGCGCAGTGTGTCGCAGACAAAATCCCGCGCCCCATGATCGGCTAGGAACTCGGGATAGTTCTTGAACAGCGCGCTCGCCTCCGGTTTCTCCACGTCGTTTTCCACGCTCAGGAGGCCTTCTTTGCGCACCTTGTTCAGGAACTGGTACATCATCTTCAGAGTGTTCAGGTAGCGATCCTTGCTGATTCCTTTGCCCTTCAACACGCCGAGAAGGCCGCCCACAATTCCCTTCAGGATGTGCAACGGATTCGCCACCAGCAATGTTCCTGTCGCCGCGCCCACGATGATGAGCAGTTCGGCCGGCTGCAGCAATACCAGCATTTGCCCCTTCTCCATCAGGAAGCCGCCGATTACCGCCGCAAATACCAACAGGATTCCTACGATTGCGAACATGCAAGCCTCCCCGACAGCGTCACCCCATTGCCTCCCGCATGCACGCTGGCTTCCATCGCCTCCCGCGCCCGCCGGAGCACTTCCCCGAGTTCATCCCCGTTCTCCGCTTCCGCCACACCTGCGCTCACCGTCACTGTGACCCGGTCGCCCCACCAGTGGAAATCCGCCGTCCGGGCAAACCCAACGAGCACCTGCGCATGATTGGCCAACACCTCTCCGTGCCCCTCCTGGGAGACGATCAGAAATTCGTCGTCGCCCCACCGCCCGATCTCCTCGTTTGGCCGCAGCGCGTTCGCCAGCGTCCGCTCCACGCTTTCCAGCATCGTTTCGCACGCCTGTGCCCCATGCGTCTTCAACAACTTCTCGGCCTGGTCCACCGTCACCCAAAGCACCCCCAGCGGCACCCCTTCATGGAGAAACAATTCGTAGGCAGTCTCCAGCCGGTCCTGCATCTCGCGCTGGCTCTGTTGCACCTCGGAGCCTTCGCTGGTTTCCCCGTGAGGCAGCGCCATGGTGCGCTCCGCCGGATGAAACACAGCCGCCGTCCCGATGCGCGCGCCCAGATCATCCCGCAGGATCACCTTCCGGCTGATTGCCGCCACGTCATGCCCTTCCGCGTGTTGCGCATGCACCAGCGACCCGCGACCCAGTTGCGGCCCGTTGCGCGGCTCCGGAGTCCCCTCGTAGTCCCGGCAATCCGCCAGCGGTTCCAGCGCGCACGGCAACGGCCGTCCTAGAACTCCTGCACGCGCATAGCCGGTGACCGCCTCCGCTGCACGGTTCCACAAAACCACCCGCCCATCCCCGTCCAGCAGCGCCAATCCCTCGGGATAGACTTCCAGCGCGGCCTCCATCAGGTCCTCGCGGTCCGCCATTTGAAGCCTCCACATGCTTCATCGGCCATCCCCGCTCTAACTTCATCCACAGGCGCGCGCATGAGAATGGTTTGGTTTCCGCGGAAGAGAGAGATTTGATTTCTTCTCTATTATTGAATTAATGTAGTGAAACGATTACGATCCGAATGGTTGAGCCCATGATGAATATGCTTCCCCGCAGGAATCTGGCTGATGCGTACCTGTCCGCCTGTCTTTGCGCTCTCCTGGCACTCCCGGCCCACGCGCAAACGGCTCAATCTGCTCAACAGCGTATGCAAGCCGTGCAGAATCATCTCTCCCGGTACGTCGTCATTCGGGGCAGCAGGAATGACGATTTGAATCTGCTCTCACAAATGAAGGCGCTCAACGTTCCTGCAGTGAGTATCGCTGCCATTCGAAATGGCACGTTGGATTGGGCGCGGGCGTATGGTGTTTCCTCCCTTCAAGGTGCACCGGTGTCGACGAAGACTTTGTTCGAAGCGGCTTCCATCTCAAAGCCCGTGGCTGCTCTTGGAGTGCTCAAGCTTGTTGAAGAGGGCAAAATCGATCTGGATACAGACGTCAACCAATACTTGAAACGATGGAGAATTCCGGATAATCAGTTCACCGTGAAGCAGAAGGTCACAGTTCGTGAACTTCTAAACCACACTTCGGGCATCGGAACCCACAACGGTGACATTTATGATCCGAGTTCACCTGTACCTACGCTGCTTCAGCTATTGGAGGGCGATGAGCCTGCGAGAACGCCGCCAGTTCGGGTTGAGGCTGTCCCGGGAACGGAGTTTGCTTATTCCAACGGTGGTTATCTCGTGCTCTCCCTGCTCATCGAAGATGTGACGGGAGAATCGTTCGCAGAATACATGAAACGAACTGTGCTGGACCCGATCGGGATGAAGCACAGCACCTTCGACGCGCCACTCCCGCTTGAATGGCAACGGCATGCAGCCACGGCGTATGGAGATGATGGAGAGTGGGCGGTGTCCCCTTCAAAGTTCGTTTCGCCGAACTTAGCCGCTGGCGGGCTTTGGTCGACACCCACCGATCTGGCGAGGCTGCTCCTGGAAGTTCGACGGGAACACGACGGAGAATCGCACAAAGTCCTTCACCAGAAAACAATGCGGATGATGCTTTCTCCGGGAATGGGCCCTGCCTCAAGCAGACGCTGGGGTCTTGGCTTCGAAGTGAGCGGCAGCCCGGATAATCCGTATATCCGTCACGAGGGCTCGGGGTATTTCCAAGATGACATGGTGGAGTATCTCCACGATGGAAACGGATTGGTTGTGATGACGAGCGGCGGTGGAGGCGGGACGCTCGAAGATGAAGTCCTTCGCAGCGCAGGGACCGTTTATGACCTTCCCGATTTCAATTCGATTGAACACTCGGTTGTGGACGTTCCGGCTTCCATTCTGCATCATTACGTCGGAACCTATGCTTACATCAAGGTGGCTCAGGATGGCGACCACCTGACCGCGGAGATTCCGGCCGGATCGCCTGCCGCTCGACTTTATCCGGAATCGCGTACGCGATTCTTCATCCTCGATGGACCGCAGGAGCTGTCCTTCATCCTCGACTCGCAGCAAAACGTCACGGGCATGGAATTCATCACGCCAATGGGACGTCATCCCCTGGACAAGAGTGCGCCGCACTGATGCCGGAGAGGCAAGTCGCCGCGCTTCCCAACTGTTGTGAATAGCCCGAGTCGCTCTTTGGGCCGCCCACGCAGCACTCACTTCGACTGCAGAGTCCCCTGATCTCCGACCTGGGATCTCTGGCCACTGCCCTTCACCGGCAGCCGCACAATGAACCGCGTATCCCCCGGTTTCGACTCCACATCGATTCGCCCGCCGAATTTCTGGGTCACGATGCGGTGCACGATCTCCAGGCCCAGCCCCGTCCCTGAGCCCACAGCCTTGGTGGTAAAGAACGGCTCAAAGATATGCGGCCGCACTTCCTCCGGGATTCCCGCGCCGTGATCGCCGATGCACACCACCAGCCAATCCGGCTCGTTCCAGGTCGCAATCTCGATACGTCCGTTCGCCGGCGACGCGTCCGCGGCATTGTCGATCAGGTTCGTCCACACCTGGCTCAACGCCGAGCCTTGGGTCTCGATCGTCCCCGGCAACGCATTGAATCGCTTCTCCACCTTGATCTGCTTGATTCGCAGCTTGTGCCCCAGGATGGTCAGCGTGCTCTGCAGGCTGTCGTGCACGTTCAGCTCCCGATGCCCGGAACGCTCGTCGTAGGCAAATTTCTTCACCGCGTGCACCAGCTCGCTCACCCGCCCGATGCTTTCCTCGATCCCGCACACCTGCCCCATGCTCGACACCAGCGCGCCCAGCCAGTTCAGCGCATCGCTGAACGCGGCCGCCTCAAAATGCTCTTTCGCGCATTCGAGCTGGCCCACGTCGAATCCCATTTCCACCAGCGTCGGGCCAATCACGTATGCATTCTCCACCTGCGCCGCAGATAGCCACCCCGACATGCGCTCTTCGGCGTCCGCCTGCTCAATGCTGCTCATTGCCTGAATATGGCAGCTCCGCACCGCGTGCTCCAGCAGGCCCTTGATGCAATCCAGTTGCTCGCGCGTTTTCGGCCGTTCGCTCATCCGCAGCGCCAGCTCCTGCAGCATTTTCAGGTTTTGTCTCAGTTGCGCGGCCGCCCGCTTCGCCGCTGAAACCGGGTTGTGCAGCTCGTGCATCAGGCCCGCGGACATGGTTCCCAGCGTGACCAGCTTCTCCCGGTGCAACGCTTCCACCTGGTAGGTCTGCATGCGCTCGGCCATGTCATGGAGAACAATCGTTCGCACTGTAGGACAGCACGCCAGCAGATTCCAGAATTGCGCTTCGGTGAATCGCACCACCTCCGACTCCGCTTCGGCTACAACTCGGAATGACGATAGGGCCTTGCCGTGCAGAATAGGCGTCTCTCCAAACCCCTCGCCTTCGCCGGCATACCCGGCCACTGAGATCGAACCATCCTGCTCCGGCCGCTCCGCGCGCAGCTTGCCATGCAAAACCACCGAGTACATCAGCGGCCGGTTGCCCAGTTCCACCAGCGTCTCTCCTGCCTGCAATCGCACCAGTTGCACCGTCTCCACACCGCGCAGGTCTTCAATATCTGAAGCTGCAAAAGCAGGGAACTGCCGCAGCCGCCCCGCCACCTGCGCAAAGCTGACGTTCTCCACTGCCACCTCGACCGCCTTCTTCTGTTCCGCCTTCACTCCGTTGTCCATTCCTCAAAATTGCTGCAGCGTTCCTTCAGCCTCTTTCGGTCTGTTACTCCCTGTTCCCCGTTCCCTTGGTCCCTTCTTCCCTGTTCCCTTGGTCCCTGCTTTTCTGTCCAATGTCCCCTGTTCCCTGCACTTTAGAATCCGGCCAGATATTGGTGCGCAAACTGCACCGCAATCGATCCTTCTCCCACCGCCGAAGCCACCCGCTTTATCGAGCCATGCCGCACGTCACCGGCCACAAACACTCCCGGCACGCTCGACTCCAGCAGAAACGGTTCCCGAGACTCCTTCCACTCCGGCGCCAGCTTGCCGTCCGTGCGCAGCTGAGGCCCCGCCAGCAGGAATCCCTTGTCGTCCCGCAAAATCTCCGCCGGGAGCCAATCGGTCCGCGGCGCCGCTCCAATGAAAACGAACAGCGATGTGGCCGCAATCTCTTCCTCGCCCCCAGGCCCCTGAAGCCGCAGCCTTTCCAGCCGTTCCTCCCCAATGGCCTCAACCACCTGGGTTTGCGGTCTCAACACAATATTCGATGTTTGAGCAATCTCATCGATCAAATATTTCGACATGGTGGCCCCCAGCCCCTCCCCGCGCACCAACATCGTTACGCTCCGGGCATATTTGGCGAAGTAAAGAGCCGCCTGGCCCGCGGAATTGGCCCCTCCTACCAGGAAAACATCCTCGTCCTTGCAACTCGGCGCCTCCACCAGCGCCGCCCCATAGTAGATTCCCCGGCCGGTCAGCCGTTCGCCCCCGGGAATGTTCAGCTTGCGATACTGCACCCCCGGCGACAGCAATACCACGTGGCTCGACACTTCGCGCCCGTCCGCCGTACGCACAAACCGGTATTGCCCGTCGATGCGCAGCCCCGTGGCCCGCTGGGTGACGAACTCCGCCCCGAACCGCGTGGCCTGGATGTGCGCCCTCCGGCCTATGTCCGCACCCGTAATTCCGGCTGGAAAGCCCAGGTAGTTCTCGATCTTCGAGGTTGTTCCCGCCTGGCCGCCTGGAGCATCTGGCTCGATCACCAGTGTTTTCAGCCCCTCGCTGGCGCCGTAGACCGCCGCCGCCAGTCCCGCGGGGCCAGCCCCCACCACCACCAGGTCGTAGAAGTCCTGGCTGGCCTTCACCTTCAACCCAACCTTCTCCGCCAGCACATCCGGCTCCGGCGCGGTCAGCACCTCGCCGTCCGGCAGCACCACTACCGGAAGCTCCGCCACGCTCACATTCCGGTCCGTCAGCAGCTTGGTCGCTTCCTCGCTGGCCACATCCATCCACCGGTAGGGCACGTGATTGCAGCTCAAAAAGCTGCGCACCTCGTGATCCCGTGGCGACCAGCGATGCCCGATCACCAGCAGCCCCTCGAATCGGGGCCGGTATCCCGCCTTCCAGTCGTCCAGCAGGTCGCTAAGTACTGGATAAAGCTTCTCTTCCGGCGGATCCCACGGCTTGTTCAAGTAATAGTGGATACGGGCCGCATTGATGGCCTGGATGGCCGCGTCGGTATCGGCGTACGCGGTCAGAAGCACGCGCCGGGCCTCGGGGTAAAGCTCCCGCGAGCGCTCCAGGAATTCCACGCCGGTCATCCCCGGCATCCGCTGGTCGCTCAACAGCAGGGCGACCGGTTCCTCGCGCTGCCGCAGCTGTGCCAGCGTGTCCAGGGCGGTTTGGCCGCCGGCGGCCCGCATCACCCGGTACTCGGATCCGTACTGGCGGCGCAAGTCCTGCACCACCGCCTCCAGCACATTCACGTCGTCGTCGATCGCCAGCAGAGTTGGCCTTGCCATGCTCCTAGTTTACTTATTGTCCCCAATTTGCACTGGAACAGGTGATGTCCGGCACTGCAATTCATCTATCTATTCCTTTACTACATCCTTTGTGTTATTCCCTTAGTTATCTAGTTTCGTGCGTAATATTACCACGGTACTCTCTAGACGAAGCTCCCTCATTCTGTTCTTGCACTTGAACCAGAACGGGAACATGCCCTGAGGGATTGGGTTTCCTGTTGCCTTATTTTAGGACACCAGGCGGAGTTCCGCAGCCAGACGGCCGATTAGGGAACTGGGGAGTTTGTCCCGACCCGGCGACGAGGCATTTGCAGAGGGCAGAACAGTAAGGAGACGCAATCAGCTGTGCGCATTGCGCGCCAGTTGACGCGCACAAAATGAACAAGATCATTCTTGCAGATTCACAAGCTATCTTTCGCGCCGGCACCGCCAAGGTGTTGGCGGCGGATCCGGACCTTCGCATCGTGGCGCAATGTGCCGACCTGGAGCGGCTGCTTCACGCTGTAACCACTTACCCTGGGTCAGTGGTGTTGTTTGCCACTTCCCTGCGTCCCGATCTTAACCAGCTCCGGCAGATGCTGGATGCGGCCGGGAGCCGAGGCATTGTGATCGCCGAAAACTCAGAAGCTGCAGCAACTTACATCAAGCAAGGCTTCCGTGGGGTGGTTTTCCGCTCTGTTACCGGCACTTCGCTCATGGATTGCGTGCGGCGGGTTTCCTCCGGCGATACCTGGGTTCCTCCGCAGGTGGTGGTGCACGAGGTCCTTGAAGAGGATCACGTGGGCACCCGCGTGCGCGACCGCCTCACTCCAAAGGAGATGCGGATCGTCGCCCTGATCGTTCAAGGGTGCAAGAACCGCGAGATCGCTCAGCGATTGAAGACCACTGAGCAGGTGATCAAGAACTATCTTCGGTCCATTTACGACAAGACCGGGGTCAGCGACCGGCTGGAGCTGGCGCTGTTCACAATTCACCACCGCGTGCTGGCCGCTGCCGCCGCTGAGGTTGGCAGCAGGCTGGAAGCTGAGGAGCAGCAGACTCCGTCCGCCGTGGCATAACGGCGGATGGGGCCAGATTCTCAGGCGACAAACGAATTAGGGTTGGAGATCTGGATCACGCGACAACGAGGATTTGAGCCCGAAGAACGCATCAACATATCATGATATGTCGGAGTTAACTTGGGTTAACTTCCGCACCTATGTTATCAACACATCCTTATATGACGATTTGTAACTCAGGAGCTTTACGGACTCATGGCATAGCTTTGTTCAGTTATCTCTCGTCCCCAGCGTGACCGACCCCATCCTGCGCGAATTCTCATCGATTACAATCAGGCGCAAAAGTGTTCCCTGCGGCGTCTTCGGCAGCTTCTCCTCGATCGTGAGCCCATCCTTCATATCGTGCTGATACGTCGCCGGCATCAGCGCCAGCCCCAGCCGCTTGCCGGCAACGCTCGCGTGCAATCCCGAATCGTCCCGCATCACCAGGATCACGTCCACCTTGTCCGTCCAGCGGCCGTTCTGCTGCGCCATCTCCAAATCCGTCGCCGCAATGCTCAGCCGCACCGCCGGGGTGTTGGCTTCCTTCACCTCCGCAATCGTCAGCCCGATCTCGGATTCATCCCTGGGCTGCCACACCGCCTCGCGGAACCGGTCCCTCATGGTCGCCGGTTCCTCGGAGTAGAGATAGCCGTTGCGATGGCGCAGCGCGACATCCTTGCGCAGGCACTTCACCATGAGAGTGTGGTATTTGCCGTCGGCCGGCGTATCCGGCGAAAAACTGAGCAAATATGCAGCGCGCCCGTCCGCCACAATCGTGTCCAGTTCCTTCGCAATGTCGCCCGAGCGACGCAGCGCCCGCCCGCCCGTCGCCTCAGCCAGTTCCCGGAACGCCGGCTGGATCGGATGAGTGTCCTCATTCAGCCGCGCCGTGTCGCGGCCATTCTTGTTTGCCGGTGACATGTCGCCTACGGCCTTCGTCGCGACATCCCGATCCGATTTCCCCATCGGAGTCACGTTGCGATTCGCCATGGAAGCGTCGATCCCCCCGGCCTCAAGCTGGGATACGTCCAGCGGGTAGATGCTCACATGCGCTTCGTTCAGCGTCTCCCGCGCACGCAATGAAACGGAATCAAGGAACCGGTTCCCCGTGTCCTCCCGGCCCACCATGGACGAGGTCCAGTCCGCCAGTACGTTGTCGCTGGCGATCCACACAAGTGTCTTGTGACCGGGAATCGCCGCCAAGTGCCGTCCCACGCCCAGAAGCAAATGCAGGGCAAAATCCTCCGGCCGGTCGCCCATGGGCCGCAGCTCCGCGTCGGGCGGGTGCGCCGCGGCAGCTCCCTCGCCGCTTGTCGCAAAATTGCCGCCGGCGGTCGTAAACATCGAGGCGTCGCTGCCGCCTTCGCCGTTCCCGTTCACGTACGCCAAGTCTTGAATGCTGTGGACCCAGTCAAACTGCTGCCGGTTGCGCTGCTCTTCGGCCTGCGCACTCTGCAGGTCCTGTGCGCTCGGCATCCACCTGGCCAGCGTGCCTCCAAGGGCCACATGATCCAGCGTGGGTTCATCCATCACTTGGAATCCTTGCGAACCCAGAATATAGAGCCCAACGCTTTCATCCGCCGGAACCGTCTTCAGGAAGCGCAGAATCTCCCCGCGCGCGTATGTCAAATCGCTAAACGCCACGTGCGCGGCGTCGATTAGCAGCACCGTCGTGTTTCCCGAGTCCTGCCGCGCCGCCGCAGGCGTTCCTGCCGCGGGCCGGTTGGTCACAACCGGCTCCGCCGAGGCCGCTTTCCGCTGCGGTTCAGTCGGCGCGGCTCTCTGCACGTCCGTTCCAGCCTGGGCAAAGTCCTTCACTGTCTCTTTGTGCCCGTTGTCGTAGATCTCCAAGTCGCCGGGCTTCAAGTCCGTGATCGGATGCCCATGCTTGTCCGTCGCCACCACGGCCACTCCCACCAGACGCGTGGTCCGGTGCAAGGTAAACCCTGTATCCGGAATCGGTGCCTGCGCGGCCGGCGTTTGTTCCGGCAAGTTCGTCACATCCGTCGCGCTCATCTCCGGCTCCGCATTGGCCGCCGCAGCAGGCGCGGGAGACGGCGCGGCTGCGCTTTTCTCGGGAGTTTTCGATGCGTCAGGCGACGCAGTTGCCATTGTGGGCAGCGCTGGCGGCTCACTTGCGCTGGCCGCCGGTGGAGGCGGCGCGCTTGCAGGTTCTGGAGAAGGCACCGTGCTAGTCGCTGCGCTAACCGGCGGCTCGGCCGGCTGCGTCCCCAGCGCGGGCAAGCCCGCATCCGCAACAATCCGTGTCTCCGCGCGGAAGACGTGATAGCCGCTGAACATCGCGTCATTCAGCAACGTCTGCTGGGTCACATCCGCAGTCGAGCCGGTCACCACCGGCGCCAGCCCGTAACCCTCTCCGCCGTGCGGCCCCTGCTGCACCATCTCCACCTGCTCCTGGCCCAGGCTCTGCGCGCGGGAGAGCGCAATGCTGCGCGCCGGGCAGATGTAGCTCTTGCCGCCGATCTCGACCGCCCCATACTCCACGAGCAGGTCTGCGCGGCTCACCGGCTCGCCGGGCTTGATTTGCGCCTTCACCGTCAGCCGCAGGATTGCGCCCGTGGCGGGGTCCACCGCCATCTCGCCCTCGTAGCCCTCAAGCTCGTGAAACGTGTGCGTGCGGCCTTCGGAGTCCTCGACGCAGCAATAGTCCACCTCGTAATGCGAGTTCTCCCGCGGCACGGAATAGGCAAACACCGCCCGCGGCCCGGACTCGCCCTGCTCCCACCGGAGCCACGCCAACTTGTTCCGCGCCGCATCCAGCAACACGGTGGTTAGAATCGGGCCGAATTCGCCCCACGTGACCATGCCCCTCTCAGAGAGCGGTTTCATTCCTGCCCTGGCTTCCGAATTCACCACCTCCTTGCCGTCCTGGTAGCTCACCTCGACGGAAGCGGACCGCACCGGATGGAGCGGCTCGTACTTGTTCACATAATCGGCCTTCCGCTGCGGCATGTCCTCAAAGTGGGTGGTATTGCGCGTTGCCAGGAAGTCAGGCAACAGCGGAATCGTCTTGGAGACGTAAGCCACAACCCTGCCCATGATGGCGCGCTGCGTGGCAACGTCCGGCGCAGGCTGAGCCGGAACCTCGCTCGGCGGCGGCGCCAGGAACTCTGACTCATCCCCCAGCGCCCGCAGCGCCTGCCGGCTTTTCTCGCCGGGCAGCGCTTTTTCCAGTTCCCCTTCGCGAGCCCGGCTCAGGCGCTCCGTCAGCTTCAGATCGGCAATCTGCCGTGCGGCATCGAGGTCGCTCTTGCCCTGTAACGCGCCAATTTGCTGCTGCAACTGGTCCACCGTGACGGACCGAGCGGCAAAAGCAGGCGCAACGGCGGAGAACAGAAGAAATAAAAGGACTGGAACTCGCATGGCGATCACTTCCAGGGGCCCAAGATAAGTTATTTCCTGGACGCTCGCCATTTTAGACCGGATTGGAAGATCGGGAGTTATGGGGAAATCAAGCGTGCGATTCGGCGGGCAGGGTGTAGAGTACGGCAAAGGATCGAACCGAGACCATGGCCACGACTACTCTGCTAACGCCGCGCCAGGCAGCCGAACGCCTGGGCATCAGCTACCCGGCCCTGAAGCACTGGATCATGGCCGGGCGCATTCGCACCATCAAGACGCCGGGCGGCCATCACCGCGTGCCGGCCGAGGCGCTGGATGAGTTCCTTCCACAAGTCGAGGCGCACATGGGCGCGGCACGGATCAGCGGGCGCAACCAGCTGGGCGGGACGGTGCTGGAGATTACGGTGGAGGGGTTGCTGGCGAAAGTGGTGCTGGCCGTGGGGAAACAGCGGATCACCGCCATCATTACCGCCGATGCCGTCCGCGACCTGGGGCTGAAGCCGGGAGACCAGGCACTGGCGTTGATCAAGGCGACGGAAGTGATGATCGGCAAGCCGTAGGTGGGCGGCGAGCGATTCTTCTGGACAGCGCCATCACTGAATAAATAATGCGGTTAGACGCGACTCTAATTGTAAAATTCATATAGAAGCGCATTAATTCCCCACTCAGGAGAAATCGCTGTGAAATCCTCCAACTGGGCCCTTGCCTCGGTTGCAGCCTGTTTCCTTGCCTTCATTTCACCCACCCTGGCCCTCGGACAAGACGGAGATTCTCCGAACTGGTTCAGCCGGGAGAACCAGGTCCAAAACGACCAACCGCGCTGGAAGTTCACGCTTTCGGCTCACGGCGATGGCCCGGTGCAGTTTTCCGTGGTCGATTTCAAAGACCCCAAGATTGAGCTGGCCGACTTACGCGCCACCGGATTAGCGGGTCTCAACCAGGTCCAGGCCAGCGAACCGGCTCCTGCGGTTCCGCCCGCCGCGGAAGCAACCCATTCCGACGCGCTGACCTGGCACGGCATCACGCTGTACGGCACATACGACGTCGGCATCGGCTGGGTCAGCCACGGCTTGCCGCAAAGCCCGTACAACTACGAAGGCTCATCGCTGGTGAATCGAAACGCCGCGGGCTCCCGATTCCTGGTGGAACCGGACAATCTGTCGCAGACTGGTTTTGGGGTGCGGGGCAATGTGAGGTTTGCCGAAGGCTGGTCTGTGGTGTTCAACGCTTCGACAGGGATCAATCCGCAGTCGGGCCAGCTCTCGAACGCCTCGCTTACCGACATAAAAGACAATGGCCTTCCCAGAGCGAGCTATTCGGAAGCCATTGACGGCGCGCGCGCGGGCCAGCCGTTCAATGACGAGTACTTTGCCGGCATATCGTCAAAGGTTTTGGGCTCGCTGACCTTTGGCCGCCAGCGGGCTCTGGGTACCGATACGATGTTGCAATACGATCCGGTGGCCGGAGGCTATGCATTTTCCTACATTGGGTACAACGGCACCACGGCGGCAGGCGGGGATACCGAGGACACGCGCTGGGACGATGCGGTGAAGTATCGCCTGAAGTATGGTCCGGTCCATTTCGGCGCGATGTACAAATTCACCGATGGCAGCGGTGGTTGCTACCTGCCCTCTGCAAGCGCCACAAGCTGGACCGCGACTGACTGCACTCCGGAGAGTCCGCATAACAATGCGTGGGGATTCAACCTGGGCGGAGAGGTGCACAAATTTTCCTCTGACCTGGTGTACCAGCATTACAACCAGGCGATCAGCATAGTGAACCCCCTGCTGGGACCGACCAGCCCGACGCAGCCGTATCAGTCGACGACGGACAGCATTAACATGATCGAGGTTTCCGGGGCCAATCCGGTCGCCGCAGACAATAACCTGATCAGCACAGACAACACCTTATACGGGATTGTGACCGACAACAACGCAGTGATGGCCACGGCAAAGTATGCGGGTGACCCATTCAAGATCTATGCCGGCTACGAATATATCTGGCAGAACAACCCCGCAAACCCGCTGGGCGTGGGCGCCACCGACCAGGGTGGTTACCTGATGAGTGGCGTTGAAGACAACAATCTCGATTCTCAAAAGCTGGTGCAGATCTGGTGGACCGGCATCAAGTACACGTATCGCACCAAAACCGACGTCACATTGTCCTGGTACGAACAGCGGCAGAACGATTCCCGATTGCCGTCAACTTGTTCAGTGGGCAATATGCGAAGTTCGTGCGCGGGGACTCTCGACGAGGCCTCACTCTACACGGACCATCGCTTCACGCGGCATTTCGACGGATTTGCGGGAGTGGCGTATTCGTTTGTGACCGGCGGTCTGGCTATCGCAATTCCCCACGGTCCCGGCGTCCCTTATCTTCACAACAGCAACTGGGCGCCGACAATCGGCGGCCGTTTCACCTTCTGACCAGTGTCCGTGGCGGGCTCAGGCGAGAGCCAGGAGAGTGGGGATGTCCCGCCGCGGCATGATGCGAATGGTTTGCGGTTGGGTGCGGAGTCCCCACTCGAGGGTTCAGTGCGCCAACTCCGGCACTCGGCCTCCGTCTAACGGGAAATGCACCCCCATTACGCCGCAATACTATTTGCGCTATCGACAGCGCTGGTTCCGGGCGGCATGGTCCTGGCCGCGCAGCAGGCTGCAACTCCGGCACCGGCCGGCGTAAGCTCCACGACCACCAATACGCCCGGTGCGACCATCAGCGTGAAGACCCAGCTGGTGAACCTGCCGGTGATTGTCCGCGACAAGAATGGCGCACTGGTCCAGAACCTGACCAAGGCGGACTTTGCATTGAGCGTGGATGGCCGGCCCCAGACTATTCGTTATTTCGACAAGGACAACGAACTTCCGCTGACGCTGGGGCTGCTGGTGGATATCAGCGGCTCAGTACGCAGCGAGCTCGAAAACGAGCGCGCGGCCAGCGAGGCATTTCTGGACGAGATGATGACAACGCCGGCGAATCGCGCTCCGGATCAGGCGTTCCTCATCCAGTTCGCGCATGAGACGGATTTGCTCCAGGACCTGACCAGTTCGCGCCCCAAATTGCGCGCGGCGCTTGATCGGGTGGGAGAGAAGACGAACGACTCGGGGAACAATCCGAGCGGCAGCAGCGGCAACTCCGGCAACGGAGGCTACGGCCATCACCGTGGTTCTCACGGCGGCGGCACAGCCTTGTATGACGCGGTCTTCCTGTCCGGCGACGAGCTGATGCAGAAGCAAACCGGACGTAAGGCAGTGGTGGTTCTCACGGACGGCGAGGATCGCGGCAGCATGGAAACGCTGGCCCAGGCCATCCGAGCGGCTCAACGCGCGGAGACGGTGGTTTACGCCATCTACTTCAAGGGGGAGCGATACGGGCAGCGAGGCGGCGGGGGTGGATGGGGCGGCGGCGGAGGCGGGGGGTGGGGCGGCCACAGAGGCGGCGGCTTTCCCGGTGGCGGCAACCGCGGCGGCGAGAACCAGGTGGACGGAAAGAAAATCCTGAAACAGATGACGCAAGAAACCGGGGGCCGCATGTTCGAAGTTTCCGGCAAGCAGACCTTCGCAGCCATCTACACGGAGATTGCCGAGGAGCTGCGCTCCCGATATCGCCTGGGGTACACACCCGATGTCACGACCGGCGCCGAGGGATTCCATCACGTGGATCTGGCGCTGACCCGGGACAAGAATCTCACGGTGCAGACGCGCGATGGCTACTATGTAAGCCATTAGCGCAGTATCCGGCAAAACTCCATACTGGGCCGGCGTCCCGAAGGCGCGTGTCACTGCACATCGATGCCGATTTTGTCGCCGGGCAGCGGCTGGCGCAGGGTGGAATCGAACTTGCGGTCCTGCGACAGCGGATGCAGCTTGAAGAGCACCAGGACGTTGCGCTCCGGGTGATCAAGCGTGTGAAAGCTGGCCATCTGTTCCAAGGAGTAGTGGACGTGGAGATCCTCGAGGGTGCCGAGATCGATGTCATTCCATGTAGCCCACCAGCCAGGGTTGTAGCGGGCGAGCTTGTCCGGCAGCGGGATGGTACCGAAATCGTCGCAGAGGCTGGGCAGATGGGTCATCAGGGTGATCTGGTCGCCGCTGATGGAGACGAGCAGGCGGTTGCCGTTGGGGTGCTGATCAATGTAGCGGGTGAGCCCAGTGGCGGCGGTAATCCAGGTGTACTCGGGATGGGCGGCGTACTCCAGGGTCCAGATGCCGTTGGCGACAGCCATCACGCAACAGGCTGCAATGGACACATTGCCTCCGAGGCGCGGCCAGTTGACTTGAGTGCGCTGTTGCTTCCCGGGGCCGGATGCAAAAACGGGACTTGGTTGCACGCGCAGCAGTGCCTCAGCGCCCATGGCGAGCACGAAAAACGAGAACGGCGCAACGACCGCGAAATAGCGCGGCTGGGGATGGTACTGGTAGGTCATGAAGAGGATGTAGCCGGCGACGGCGAGGATGGATGCGCCGAAGACGGGATCGCGAGCCAGTTGCCGCACACCGGAACGACGCCAGCAGAATGCGAGGGCAACGGTGACCAGGCCGGCGAGCGGTATGAGCACGGGATCGATCCACAGGCCGCCGTGAAAGGACCACCAGAAGCTGACGACTGGCCAATAAAAGCTGGCCGGTTTTGGATAGTGGTTCACAAAAAACAGGTAATGATAATCGCGCAGCAGGCCGGCGTGGATGACGACGGCCATCCAGGCGGCGAAGGTAACGGCCGAGGCCGCTGCGAAAGCAGTCAGGCTGCGCTGCACGCATTTGCGATCGTGCCACGACGCGGCGGCAATGGCCCAGACCAGCGCGGGCAGGAGAAACACCGCGGTGGTTTTGGTGAGCAGCATCAGCGTAAACAGCACGCCGACGGCCGCGGCCGCCGCTTGAGGTCTGCGGGTGCGGCCCAGGCGCGCCGCAAAGTTGAGCGCGGCGAGCAGAAAAGTGATCAGCATGGGCTCAAGGATGGCAAGGCGGCTGAAGGAGTAGAGAAACGGGCTGGTAACTATCAGGGTGATGGCAAGAAGCGCCATCCAGTGCGAGCCGCGTATCCGCAGAAGCAGATAGGCGAGGAGAAGATTGAGAAAGAAGAAGAAGACGGCCAGGCCGCGCGCCGCCTGAATGCTGACGCCGGTGAAAGAGAATACGATCCACTCGAGGAATGGCCAGACAGGAACCGCGGGAGCGGGGTTGAAATCGCCGGACATGTACCAGTTGCCGAAGAGGTGGGCGCGGATGGCGGCGTTCCCGTACCAGCCCTCATCGGTGTACTTGGCCCAATCGGCGGTCCAGGGGGAGTGGTTGGGGAAATCGGCTCGCAGGTGCAGCGCGTGGACGATGGCGAACGCCGCGATCAGCAGCAGCCACGATGCGTAGGCCCCGCGCTTCAAGGAATGAGTCAAAAGACAATTTCTCCGCAGAATCGAAAAATGCGTTCAGGGAAAAGCGATTGCCTGGAGGTGTTGTCTCAGTATAGCGGGACGAATGAAGTTCGCATTTTCGTGATCCGGCACAACGGATCCGCCATTGGATCGAGCCCCCCAAATCCGCAGCCCGCATCACAAGCCCGGCTGAACTTTGCCGTATAAACTGAATGCTGGCTCACCCACCAACGATGACCCACCGCTTCGCCCGCCTTCGCCGCTTCCATTTCAATCGCCCCCAGCGCATCGCCGCCGTCCTCCTGGCGATATTCCTGGCGCAGGGGTTCTGGTTGATGTCGCGGCAGACGCTCTCAGACCGCGACTACCAGTACGCCCGCTGCGGCCGCGAAATGTGGGAAAGCCAGCCTCCGCTGGCCGGCTATTACACCAGTTGCGGCAACATCCATGACGGCGTGCTGGCCTATCGCGCCGCGGGATTGCCCCTCACGCTCGACCTGCTCCTCGAGCGCGGCTTCGACCACTTCCGCAAGCCGGAGGATCGTGTGGTCCAGATGGCCGGCCCCGATGCTGCGCCGCTGAGCACATGGGAGCTCCGCCACCAGCTCCCGCACATCCTGTTGCTTGTTCGTCTGCCATTCCTGTTCGCCGGCTTTGTGCTGGGCGCGGCGCTATGGTGGGTCACGCGGCGGCTTTACGGCAACCTCGGCGGCTACACCGCGCTCACGTTGTATTGTTTTTCGCCGGCCATCCTCAAAGCGTCCACCACACCGGGGCCGGAAATCCTGGCCGCGCTCGGCGTCTTTGCCGGCGTCTACACCTGCATCGGCGTGGCCCACGCCATGCAGGGACCGCGGCGCAAATGGCGTCCGCGCATCGTGCTGCTCATCGCAAGTTTTGGACTTGCCGCGGCTGCGCACATTGCCGCGCTGCCCATCGTAGCGCTGCTGGGCCTGTTCACCATGCTGTGGGTTGCGGAAGGCCGCCGCAGCCAGGTGTTGCCGGTGATTCTGCTTGCCAGTGCCGGCGCGTTGTTGGTCGTGTTCGCCTGCTACGGCTTTTCTCCGGACGCCTTCAGCTTTCTGTTTCGCTCCGCAGCGGGATTTCTCTGGTTCTCGCGGGATCCGGCTTCCCACTTTTTCCTGAGCCTACCCAATGCCGGCGCGACCATCGCTTCTATTGCCGCAGTCATCCTCTATTTCGTTCTCCGCCGGGCGCGCTACTTCGGCAACGCTGCGCCGCTATTCTGCGCCATCGTACTCCTGCTGCTGGTCACCACCAGCGTTCCCTCTTCGCCCTGGCTATGGGCACAGGCGTTCCTGTTCACGTTTATCGGCGGTGTGTTCGCCGATGCTTACGAAGCTCCGCGTCCGCGGCTTGCTTTGGCTTCGGGCGGCGCGATTCTGGCGCTGCAGGCGGTGTTTTGCATGCTCGCGCTGCCGGGTCTGATCTGAGCAGAGCGCATCGAAACACCGGGACAAAACGCTGCAACTGAAGTGGAGAAATCGGGACGGATAGGGCTGAAAATCGCGACACGCACCGAGCGTCGGCCGGCCCCCGTCGTGCGATCCGTCACGTCCCGTCTAAATACATGAAAATAAATGGATTATAATCATGAATCCGCCTTGCTGAGGAGGGGTTTGACCGGGTAAAATAGAGCTACAGCCCGCTTCAGGCCCGGCTCTGCTTTTCCGGTGTCTCCTGCCGCCCTCCGCGCGCTCAGAAACCACTTATGGCAGACGATAAGAATCCCCAGCTCCCCCTCGATGGCGGTCTTCCGCCTGAAGGCCGTTCCAACCTTATTCCCATCAACATTGAGGAGGAGATGCGCCGCTCCTACCTCGACTATTCCATGTCCGTCATCATTGGGCGCGCGCTGCCTGACGCCCGCGATGGCCTCAAGCCTGTGCATCGCCGCGTGCTCTACACCATGAGCGAGATGGGCCTGGAGTACAACAAGAAGTACACCAAGTGCGCCAAAGTCGTCGGCCAGGCCATGGGTGTTTACCACCCCCACGGCGACTCCGCCATTTACGACACGCTGGTGCGCATGGCGCAGCCCTTCACGCTGCGCTACCCGCTCGTCGATGGCCAGGGCAACTTCGGCTCCGTGGATGGCGATCCGCCCGCGGCCATGCGCTACACCGAGTGCCGCATGGAGCGCATCGCCGGCGAGTTGCTCGCCGATATCGAGATGGAGACCGTCGACTTCGTTCCCAACTACGACGAGTCCACGCTCGAGCCCACCGTCCTGCCCACGCGCATCCCCAACCTCATCGTCAACGGCTCCAATGGAATTGCGGTCGGAATGGCCACAAACATTCCGCCGCACAATCTCACCGAAGTCATCAACGCCGCCATCGATCTGGTCAACAATCCCAAGGCCGGGATCGAGGAAGTTCTCAAGCACGTTCAGGGCCCCGATTTTCCCACCGGCGGATTCATCTACGGCCGCAGCGGCATTGCGAACGCCTACAAGACCGGCCGCGGCCGCTTCCTGATGAGGGCCAAAACCGCGCTCGAAAACCTGACCAAGGAAAAGCAGGCCATCATCATCACCGAAATCCCCTACCAGGTGAACAAGTCCAGGCTCATTGAGCGCATCGCCGAGTTGGCCAACGAGAAGATCGTCGACGACATCTCCGACGTGCGCGACGAGAGCGATCGCGACGGCATGAGGATCGTCATTGAGCTCAAGCGCGGGTCGCAGCCTGAGATCGTCTTGAACCAGCTCTACAAGCACACGCAGTTGCAGGAAAGCTTCTCCATGATCTTCCTGGCCGTGCTTAACGGCCAGCCGCGCGAGCTCCCGCTCGATCAAGCCATCCGCGCCTTCATCGATCACCGCGTCGACGTGGTCCAGCGCCGCACCGTTTACCTCCTGAAAAAGGCGCGCGAGCGCGAGCACATCCTCGAGGGCTACAAAATCGCCCTCGACAATCTCGATACCGTCATTAAGATCATCCGCGGTTCGAGCTCCCGCGCCGAAGCCCGCGAAAACTTGTACGCCTGGGGCAAGGGCGCTGACATCGTCATCAATCTCGACCGCGAGCGGCTGCCCAGCGAAGAGCGCGGCCTGTCGCTGCGCCAGGTCGACGCCATCCTCGAGTTGCAGCTCTATCGCCTCACCCAGCTTTCGGTCGACGAAATCCTCAAGGAACTCGCTGAAATTCGCGAGAAGATCGCCGAATACGAATCCATCCTCGCCAGCGACAAAAAACTCCGCCAGGTCATCGTCAAGGAGCTCAAGGAAGTCCGCGACCGCTACGGCGACGAGCGCCGCACGCAGATTATCGATGAATCGGCAGAACTCCAGCTTGAAGACCTCATCGCCGACGAGCAGGTTGCCGTCACCGTCAGCCACCAGGGTTACCTCAAGCGCACGCCCATCAGCATCTATCGCCAGCAGCGCCGCGGCGGCACCGGCCGCATGGGCATGAAGACCCGCGAAGAAGACTTCGTCGCCCAGCTCATCATCGACTCCACCCACGCCTTCCTGCTCTGCTTCACCAACGCCGGCCGCGTCTACTGGCTCAAGGTCTATGAGATCCCCGACGTAGGTGCCGCAGGCAAGGGCAAGAGCATGCAGAGCCTGCTCAACCTCCAGGCCGGCGAAAACGTCCGCGCCATTCTCCCCGTTCGCGATCTCGAAGAAGAAGGGAAATTCGTTTTCTTCGCCACCCGCAACGGCACAGTGAAGAAGACCCCGCTCAAGGACTTCTCCAACGTGATGTCGAAGGGCATCATCGCCATCGGCATCGACAAAGAGGACGAGTTGGTGAAGGCGCGCATCACCGATGGTTCGCAGATCATCTTCCTGGCGACGCACCTGGGCATGGCCATTCGTTTCGACGAGTGCGACGTCCGCTCCATGGGCCGCCCCGCCTACGGCGTGCGCGGCATCGACCTGGGCAAGAACGACCATGTTGTCGGCGTGGCCGTCACGCCCAAGGAACACGAGCCCGGCGCCTATCGCATCCTCTCCGTCAGCGAGAACGGATTCGGCAAGCGCACCGACGTCGAGGAATACCGTCTCCAGACCCGCGGCGGCAAGGGCGTCAAAAACATGGCCGTCACTGACCGCATCGGCAAGGTCAGCTCCATCCAGCTCGTCGACGACTCCAGCGAGATCATGGTCATCAGCCAGTGGGGCAAGATCATCCGAGTTGACACCAAGACCATCCGCGCCGCCGGCCGCGCCACCCAGGGCGTCCGCCTGCTAAACCTCGACGCCGAAGACAAGGTAGCAGCCGCCGTAGTCATCCCGCCCGACGAAGTCAACGGCAAAGATGAAGAGCAGGGCACGCTGCTGCAATAACTTTGAGGGCCCGGGATCGGAGCCAAGACCATGGACAAGACAATCCGCCGTGTAACCGATCTGGAGGAGCAGGAAGCGGAGACCTACCGCTACTGGCAGAGCCAGTCAATTGGGGATCGGCTTGTCGCAGTCTGCGATCTGAGCGAGGCCTCATATGCATTCGTCGCAAACTTCAAAGGAGCGCCGGCCCATGATGACCAAGGACTTCAAGGACCTCCTTCGCGCACTTAACGTAAATGCGGTTAAGTATCTGATCATTGGCGGGCACGCCCTCGGCGTACATCTCGTACCGCGCATGACCAAAGACCTGGACCTTTTCATCCGTTCGGACGAAGAGAATGCCAAGGCGGTCTTTCGGGCGTTGGCGCAATTCGGTGCGCCATTGGAGGGGATGAGCCCCGCGGATTTTACGGATGGCACAACTTTCCAAATCGGCCAGGAACCGGACCGGATCGACATCCTGCAACGGATTGACGGGATCAGTTTCGACGAAGCATGGGCAAATCGCATCGAGGGCACCGTTGACGGCGAGGTTCCCGCTTCCGTCATCTCAAGAGACGATTTGATCCGCAACAAACTGGCGAGCGGCCGGGAGCAGGATCTGCTGGACGTGAAGAAGCTCAGGGCGCTGAGCCATACCTTACCGAAGTGAGACCTTCAACGCGGGATGGCCCAGTTCCCTCGCTTTCGAGGAGTTGGGAGGGATGCTGCGCCAATCCCCATGTGACCCCAGGCACAGACTTAGTACGACCGTCGTATCAAAGTATTCATACTGGGTATGCAGCGCCGGAGACTGACACGCTGCTCCAGGCATCTGCTAATATCGGCCTTCCTCTGAATCGCAGAGTAAATTACCAGAAAAATAATACCCCCCACCCCCAATTTCGATAGCTTGCTTTTTATAACTTGTTGATTATAATAAGACAAAGTTTGTGAACGTCGTTCGCGAATTCTTTCGAACAATTTCTCTTTTTACCGAATAGTAAACACATCCAACCTGATTGAAATCGGTCCAGACCATGATGCATGAGCCGTCCAGTTATCAGACCCTTCCGCATCCCGTCCGCCACTCGCCATTCTGCCCAATCCGACTTACACTGAAAGTGCTCTGGGTCTCCGCGGCCCAATTCCCCGTGTTGCGGACCGTCTTCTTATTACTCGTTCTGGCCGCGGCGTCGTGTTCCTTAGCGCCGGCCGCAGTCATCGCTCCTCTTGAGCGCGCGCATCATTACGGCCATCCGCACACACTCGTTCCTCAGCCCACGCGGCGAACTCCTCACTCACTGCGAACCTCCCGCTTAAACCGCAAAATGGCGCATCGCTTTCACGCAGCGCACCGCGCCGCGGCCGCTCCGCCGGCAACCGATCGAGTAACCCACAAGCATAGCGCCGCCGGTAAGCCCAGCACCGTTCGGCTAAAGTCCTCTGGCGCCGGCGCACAGGCTGATGACTCGCCGGACCAAACCCCGACAGATCCCGAGCCCAAACCCGCCGCGTTTACGCGCGCGCATCGCCTGGTCATGCCTCCGCCTCTCATCGGCTCGCTCGCCTCTCTCGAGCGCCAGAATGACCGCTCCGACGCGGAGGGCCTGGAGCGCATCCTCGACGATGCCGACCTCAACGATCGCATCGCGAACCATCTCCTGGTCGCGATCCCTGTCTCTGGCGCTCTTGCCGTCAACCCCGATCTGCCCGCCAACCGCCGCTACTGCCGCCCCTGGACCGCCCGCTTTCTCACCGACCTTGCCCGCGCCCACAGCGCCCGGTTCCACAGCCCGCTGGAGGTCAGCTCCGCCGTCCGCACCGTCGACTACCAGAAGCGCCTCATGCACAGTAACGGTAACGCGGCCGCCGCCGAGGGCGATATCGTAAGTCCTCACCTCACCGGCGCCACCGTGGACCTCGCCAAACACGATCTCACGCTCCCCGAAATCGCGTGGATGCGCGCCCGCCTCCTAACCCTCCAGCTCGCCGGCAAAATCGACGTGGAGGAGGAGTTTCAGCAGGCCTGCTTTCACATTACCGTCTACAAAAGCTACGTCCCAGCGGCGCCCGGGCGCCACCGTAACGCTCCCGCTGTCGCGCGGCAACTGGCGTCCCGCGGCCGGTAATCCCGGCAAACTCCATTGCCTTCCCCGGCTCTGCTGACGCCGCTGACTACGCCAGCTTAGCCTTTACCGAAAATCATCCCGCCCGGTGGCCTTTCGCGGTACAATCGCGGGCAAACGCATTTCCAGCCCGGGATCCTGTTCTTTCCGCTGCGCGATGGAACTCCGGGTGGCAGGCGTTGCCAACGCAACCGCGCCCCCGCGCCAGCGGTTTCATCCCGCAGGCAGGTGCGTCTACCTGATCCAGCTCCAATTTGAGAGGCGATTCATGAGCGATACTGGAGTCCAACCGACAGCCGAATCAGCCGCCGGCCTGTCGCAGATGCAGCGCGTCACCAACATTTTCAGCGCTCCTTCCAAAACCTTCACCGACATCAAGGTCGGTCACCGCAGCTGGTGGCTGCCGTTCGTCATCTACATCATCCTCGGCTATGCCTTCTTCGGCGTCATCAGCACCAAGATCGGCATGCGCCAGGTGACTGAGAATCAGATTCACCTCAGCCAAAAGACTCAGGATCGGCTCGCCCAGCTCACTCCGGAGCAGCGTGAGATGAATATGAAGATCTCCACCACCGTGACGACATGGGTCTTTTACCTCACTCCGGCCCTGCTGCTCATCATTGGAGTCGTCGTCTCGGCCGTGATGCTCGGCACCATCAACTTCGGTTTCGGCGGCAAAGCCACCTTCGGCGGCGTCTTCTCCATGTGGATGTACGCCATGCTGCCGTCGATGGTCAAGACATTACTCGGCATTGCCGTTGTCCTGGCTGGAGCCGCGCCGGAGTCTTTCAACGTCAAAAACTATGCGCCCACCAACCTCGGTGCATTCCTCAGCCCCACGGATACCGGCCCCGCACTCTACGCCCTGGCCAGCTCCATCGACATCATCACCATCTGGTGCCTTGTGGTCATGGGGATTGGCCTGGCTACCGTTGCCGGCGTCAAGCGCAGCTCGGGATACATTTCGGTGTTCGCATGGTGGATTCTCGTCGTTCTCATCGGCGTCGGATCCGCCACTCTTATGGGTTGACCGGCAAGCTTCAAAACCCGATCGGCATAGGGGGGAGAGTCGCCTCTCCTCCCCTGCCACACCAGCGGACAAGCGGGTCCGCATCCGGCGGTTCGAGGAGTTGAGGTCAACAGAGACGGGGGATGCCCAGTTGATCGGCCCAGCTTAGATCGAGGACTCCGTTCAGCGGTGTGCCGCTGTTGTGCCACAAGCGGCGCATATTGCCTGCCACCATCCGCGCAACATCCTGCCTTGCACCTCTTGCCCGAAGCTCTCGATATGCGGTCGTGCCGCGCCGCCATTGCTTCAGTTGGATGGCCCGCATCCGGTGGCGTATCCACTGATCCAGTTCGCGCCAGACCCTTGGAGTTTCCGCCTTCCCGAAGTAAGCCTTCCAACCCAGCACATAACTGCGTAGTCGTAACAGACGCTTCGCCGTCTCGTCGATCCCAAGACCGTTGATCCCGCCTGCTCCCTTGTTGGCCCGCACCCGCTTCCATGCCTGCTGCATGTTTTCTCTGGCCAGAAATGCGGCAAGCAGTCCCGGCCCTGTGTCCTCCGGTTCACGACCCGGGCGCAGGGCTTCGTCGCTGCCCGCCTCAAGACCGTGATCCCGCCTGCTCCCTTGTTGGCCCGCACCCGCTTCCATGCCTGCTGCATGTTTTCTCTGGCCAGAAATGCGGCAAGCAGTCCCGGCCCTGTGTCCTCCGGTTCACGACCCGGGCGCAGGGCTTCGTCGCTGCCCGCCTCAGACAGAGCTCCCCCTGCCCCTTGGCGGACCGCTCCGCTTCCGCGGACATCTGACGCGATACCCTCCGCATCGTCATGGCGGATTCCACTCCTCCTCGTTCGGCCCTTCACCCGCCTCGCGACGAGCTGTCGGGTCGGAGGTGGCGCAACAGATTTCGTTGCTGGCCACCGTCCGCCGCTCAAACTGCACGTGCGGTTTTCCCGCATGCAGCTTTCACGAAGATTCAACGATTCGAGGATGCAAGAGAAGGAATTAATCCGACCAGATTCACAAGCCCATACTCCCCGAAGAGCGTGGCTGTCGGTAGTTGTTTCCAACCACAGTTACGCCAACGCTTGAACCGATGCGACCAGATGCGTCGCACGATCCATCGGTCAAGTTGGTTGAAGAGCTTCCGAACGTGTGCACGTTTGTAGTACTCGCCCCAACCTCGCAAGAGCGGGTTCAACGCTTCGATCAACTGCTCGGTCGCCAGAGGCACCCGACGCTTCGTACGCTGCCGCACTTGATCTTTGAAGCGCCGGATCGATTTCTCGCGCGGGTAGGCATACAGCCCGCCCGAGCGTGCCTGGCTGCGGATCTTATTCGCAGGAAGATAAAGCCCCTTCCCGCGCTTGATCTTATAGCCGAGGAACTCGAAACCGTACCGGACATGAACGATCCGCGTCTTTTGCGGATGCAACTCCACGCCCAGTTGCTTCAGGATGCGGCCAGCAGCGTCTATAGCGGCTCGCGCTTCTGCAGCGGACTTGCAGGTGACTACCCAATCGTCCGCGTACCTCGTCAACTGATATCCCTTGCGCCGCATCTCCCGATCAAACGGCGTCAGGAGGATGTTGCTGAGTAAGGGTGAAGCTACCCCGCCTTGAGGGGTCCCGCGCTCGGTTAGAAAGAGCCGCCCTTTCCCATAGCTTCCCGCCTTGAGCATTGCCTCAATGAGGCGCAGCACACCGCCGTCAGCTATCTGTTGGGCTACAAGGGTCAGAAGCTTCTCATGATCCACCGACCCAAAAAAGTCTTTCAGGTCCGCATCCACGATCCACTCGTT
>CAWBIG010000041.1:0-3106 GCA_963788435.1 uncultured Acidobacteriota bacterium
GCGGGCCGTTTGCGTCGTCTGTTTCGCTGATTGGCACGGCTTCTGGGTCTCTGACGGAGTCTCTGGCGTCTATGTCGAAACCAAAAACCATGTCCCTCTTACCGCCGCAATTCACCCTGGAATCCTGCTCGATATAAGCGGCGTCTCGGGTCCCGGTGAGTATAAGCCCATTGTCGACAAGGCGACCCTGCAGATTGTGGGGGAACGGCCGCTGCCGCCTGCCCCGGGAGTGACTCTGGATAATCTATCCACCGGAAAGTATGACGGGCAGTGGATTGCAATCGAAGGCACGGTTCGGTCGGCGGTCCTTCAGGACAGTGCACTTTCGTTCATTGTGGGTTCAGGGCGCTGGCAGATCAACGCCGTCACTGTCCCGGCTCCCCGGGAGAAGTTCGAGCGCCTCATCGGTGCGCGGGTCCGGATCAGCGCCACCGGGGGTGCGCTCGTCAACAAGCGCCGCCAGGCCGTCTTCCTGGCCGTGTATACACCCAGCATTGACAGCATCCAGGTTCTCAGGCCCGCGCCCCGTGATCCATTCTCGCTTCCTTTAACGCTGATCACGCGGCTCTGGGACCTTCCCAGCGGAGCAACTCCGGACGATTTGATTCGAATCCGCGGCGTGGTCACCGCACGCTCGGGCCGCAGTGTTTTCATCCACGATGGCGCCCAGGGCGCCAGCATCACCAGCTCCGAGCCCACCCCTCTCAATCCCGGAGATCTGGTTGACGCGGTTGGGTATCGTTCCCTGGGCTCCTCCACCACCGCCCTCACCGATGCGTCCTTCCAACGGCTCGGCACCGCCCTCCTGCCCCAGCCCAGATTGGTCACCGCTCAAGAAGCCTCCTCCGGCGATTTCGTGGACGAAGTGGTCCGCATCCAGGGCCGCCTGATTGAGGTTCAGCCTGACGCTGACCAGGACACCCTGTTGGTCGAAAGCGGGAATCGCGTCTTTTCCGCCACACTTCCAGGGAAATTCAAGCATCAGGTAGCGGCCGGCTTGAGCAACGCCAGAGAGATTCAGCTCACCGGCGTTTGCCTTGTAGCAGAGAGCCAGTCCGCGCGCGATTTCTGGGATCCCAAGGTATTCCACATTCTGTTGCGCTCGCCGGACGATCTGGTGGTGATCAGCCGTGCTTCCTGGTGGACGACGAAGCATCTGTTGCTTCTCTTCGCCGTGTTGCTGGCGGGAACCGTGACGGTGCTGGCCTGGGTGGTGGTGCTCAGACGGCTCGTCGCGCAGCAGACCATCCTCCTCCGCGAAAGCGAAGAAAGATTCCGCCACATGGCTCTGCACGATGCTTTGACCGGACTGGCCACCCGGCTGTTGCTCCAGGACCGGCTGGATGTGGCGCTGGCAAGCGCCAGGAGACATCGCACAAGGTTGGCGGTGCTGATGGTGGACCTCGACAACTTCAAGGAGATCAACGATGCCTATGGCCACCAGGCAGGAGACGATGTCCTGCGCGTCACGGCGAGGCGCCTTCAGGACGCCGTGCGCAAGGAGGATACCGTCTCCAGGCTTGGTGGCGACGAGTTTGTCGTGTTGCTCCCCGATTTGACCGATGCACAGGCGGCGGAGAGAACTGCCGCCCGGATCGTGGAGACGCTGGCGGTTCCAATTCCCCTGGCGAAACAGCAGGTGCCGGTTTCAGTCAGCGTGGGGGTTTGCGCCGCGTCCGGTGAGGAAATCGACGCGGAGGATCTGATGAGATTCGCGGACACTGCCCTCTACCGCGCCAAGGCCAACGGCCGGAATTGCTACGCGGTAGAACCAGCCCGGTTGGCTCCTGCCCCACCCGCCGTAGCCCGGCCAGAGGGCCATGCGGGCGCATGGATCGCGCAAGCCCGCTGAGGATCGTCCACGCCGAGCCTCCATCGTGCGAATCAGGCACGCTCTCGGTTTCCTCCGCCCCCTGACTTCGCAACAAT
Source organism: uncultured Acidobacteriota bacterium (assembly GCA_963788435.1). Classification (GTDB taxonomy): domain Bacteria; phylum Acidobacteriota; class Terriglobia; order Terriglobales; family Acidobacteriaceae; genus Telmatobacter. Next base: position 1,930 of record CAWBIG010000041.1, read on the forward strand.
AAACGTCGCCGTCATCCTGAGTGGAGCGAAGCGCAGCCGACGGCCTGCCCTGAGCTTGCCGAAGGGGACCTGCATTTCCCGCCGCTGGCCTTGCCCCCAGCTTTAGCGGGAAACGGCCGGGTGCCCTATCTTTTCCGCGCTACTTGCGGAAAGGGTGGTGACCCACAGCGCGCGCACCATACTCGCCGTCATCCTGAACGCAGTGAATGATCTGCAGTTGCTTCTCAGCGAGTCCAGGCGGCGTTATCTCCGAATTAGCCACGACACAACCGGGGCGGAACCGGAGCGCATATCGCTGGACCATGCTCTTGACGACCGGCTCAATTCACTGCGCGCATGCGTCTGCGGCAAGATCTGACACATTCCGATACCGCCGCATAAGCAACTCCCACAAATCTGCTGTTGCATCGTTTGCGCAGTTATCTGAGAACGTGAATCCTTTACAGCTACATCCAGTTTGCAGGCAGGAATGCCCCTCGGAGTAAAGGTGGATATCGGCTCGATGACCACACATACAGGGCAAATGAGGGTAGTGAGCCTTTACTTCCCAAAATGACATGCCTTGAACCACCCCTTTCTCTCCGAATGAGCCATGACAACGCAAACTTGGGGTCGCGAAATGCTGCCCGGCCCATTGAAGAAGTGAATGCAGACAACGCGAGAAGTGCCTACACTGTAGCACTGCTTTTGGTGCATAGGGGATGTCACTGAAGTCAGTTACTTAGGAGTAACCGACATGTCTGACAGCGTCCAACGCGTGTCGAGGAGGGTCTTGGGTGGCCTCGTTCTGTTATGTGTTCAGGGGAAATCTTGCGAATCATCGGTATGTCACCGCCTATGCGGACAGCCCCCTTCACCGCCCATTGCGCGAATCAGGCCCACCAGACTGATGGGCGATGGGGAACGGCGGGTGGCTGGCGGAACTGGAGCACGGATGGACCGGCACGAGCAGACTTGGCAACGGGCCAAGGGATTTCTGGCGGCGGTAAGCGTGCTGTTTGCGGTGATCGAGGTGGCGGTGGAGGCGTGGCACCGGCATTGAAAGGCAGGGAACGAGCGAACAAGGGAACGAGGACAGAGGGACGGGGTGGTCTGAGCGCGGCTGATATCGTGGGGCTATGTCGGAGGTTGCGGATGGCGGTTTAGCAATACGTACTAGTCGAGGCGCTACACAACA
>CAWBIG010000042.1:0-8905 GCA_963788435.1 uncultured Acidobacteriota bacterium
TAGGAATACAAATGGGAACTTATCTTTGGTATAATCTTCGTCAAGAACTATGCCAGAAGAACAGGCAATCGTATGCCGACCGTCTTTAGCATTAGGTCCACTAGGTAAGTGCCAAGCTTCAACCAGCATCACTAGGTCTGATACGGTCTTGGAAGAGTCAGCAGAATTGTCTGGATAAGCGGTTGCAGCTAACTTAATGACTTCCTTGAACTTTGGAGCCATGCTCTTCCAGAACATCGCGCTCAACAAGTTTCATTTGAACATCGACCTTTCCTGCTCAATGCTTTCTTTGCCCACCGCGCCGGAGCGCGCTATCGCCCCATCCTCGATTGGCACGACCCCGGCCTGCACGAGTGGGTCAAACTCTCATTGCCGCTTATGATCGGCGTCTCGCTGGTCACTGCGGACACCTGGATCATCAACCACTTCGCCTCCTCGACCAGCGGCGCCATCGCGCTGATGACCTACGCCAAGCGCCTCTTCACCGCGCCCATGGCCGTTCTGGCGCAGGCTGCAGGCGTGGCGTCCATGCCGTTCTTCGCCAGCCTCTGGGCCAAGGGACAGAAATTCGAGTTTGCCACCGGCGTCGCCGACTCCGTTTCCCGCGTGGCCTCGCTCGGCCTCCTTGCCGCATCCGGCCTCATCGCGCTCGCCGTTCCGCTCGTCACCCTCATCTACCGCGGTGGACACTTCTCCGGCGACGATGCCCGCACCTGCGCCGAGTACTTCGTCGTCTTCTGCCTCTCCATGTTTCTCTGGTCCGCCCAGGCAATTTACTCGCGCGCGTTTTACGCCGCCGGCAACACGCTTCTGCCCATGATCGCCGGCACCATCGTCACCGTCGTCTCGTGGCCCATCTACGGTGCGCTCTATCGCGGCCACGGCGCCATGGGCCTTGCCTTCGCCTCCGACACCGGCATCGCCATGCAGACCATCGTTCTCGCCGCGCTCCTGCATCAGAGGCGCATGGTTTCCTTGGCCAGCCTCGACTTTCGAGAGATAGGCCGCTGCCTGCTGGCCGGCGTCTTTGCCGGCGCTGCGGTCTGGTTCGTGTTTACTTTTCTGGTCGATCTGGCCGCGCGAGTTCTACGTCTCAACCTTGCCACCAGCCGCGCCCGCGATCTCATCATTCTGGCCCTGGGATCGCTGCTCTGGTTCCTGATCGCCAAGGTTGTCCTGGAGCGCTCCGGCTCCGCGCTGCCCCGCGTAGCCATGCGCCGCCTCAAGCGGGGATGACGCAAAAACGGTGCAAAAAACGCATCAACATATCATGATAAGACGGGAGAGTGCATATACATTTTTTTATGCAATTATCAAGACATCATGATATGTTGATGCGTTTACAGGTCACTAGTTGGCGATGAAAAAGCGAAAATCGAATGGGCTCGCAGAGTTGCAACTCTTGCCGAAAAATGCACAGACCTCGCCCGGTGGCGAGGTCTGCTGCATTTTCCCGACGTAAATTCTTCCTATGCGTGAACCGGCTTCGGCGTCTCCGCGGCCGCGCTTGACGCGGGTGTTCCCGCCCCCTGCTTCGATTCCGGCTTGCGGATGTCGATGCCGCCCTTGAAGAACGCGCCATCCTCAATGCTGATTCGCGCTGCCGCCACGTCGCCGGTAAGCGCGCCCTCGGCGCGGATATCCACGCGATCCGTAGCCGTTACATTGCCGCGCACTTTGCCCAGGACCACCACTTCGCGCGCGGTGATGCTGGCCGCCACGTGGCCGTTGCGGCCCACCGTGACGCGGTTGCCGTTGAGCAGAATGCTGCCTTCCACTTTGCCGTCGATGTACAGCGATTCCGATCCGGAAATTTCGCCCTTGATAAACAGGCCCTTGCTGATGGAGGCTTGATCGCCTGCTGTGCTCACGCCGGCCCGGCTGGCCGACTCCAACGCCGAGGACGGCGGCGCCGGACGCGCCGGCTCGGGGGGGGTGGGGTTCGATACGGGGGACTCGGGTTGGTTCGGTTTCCACATAGGCTTCAGTCAATTCCTTTCCACAGGGGGAGTTTCTCTTGCTCGCAAGGGCGAAGGTCGATCGTCCGCGGCCGTCGCCATTTTATTTAATCAAGCTGGGCGCGCGCCTGCGGCGGTTAATGCAACCGGCCCGCATATCAAGGCCAAAATAGCAAGACTGCATTGCCTCAATTCTCGCACAACCTAGGTCGAATCGTCCGCTGCGTCGCCCTATTACAAAAGTGCTGTCAGGCGCTAAACCGGCTGCGCCGGCTGCTCCTCCACAATTTGCATCGGGGCCGGAACGGTCTTCGGATCCTCGCGCCGGATGTCGATGCCGCCGCGGAAGTACGCCCCGTCTTCGATGCTCACCCGCGCCGTGGCGATATTGCCGGTCAGCGACCCCGCTGCCCGGACGTCCACCCGCTCGCCCGCGGCAATGTTGCCGGTCACCGTGCCCAGAATTACGATCTCCCGCGCAGTGATGCAGGCCGCGTTCCCAACCGTCCTGCCCGCCACCGTCCCGTTCTTGCCCACCGTAACCCGCTCGCCCGGGATGTTGATGACGCCCTCCACCCTCCCGTCGACAAAGAGCGGGTCAGAGCCCGTCACATCGCCCTTCACCACCACACCCTTGCCGATCGTGCCCTGATCCGGAACCGCCGCCCTTGGCCGCATCGATTCGGCTGCCATCACGGCCGCTGCCGGACGCACCGGCTCAGAAGATAAAGACGTATCCACTTCGCTCACCGCATTCGCTCTCTTGTTCCACATGAGTTGTTCCTTTCCGAGGCCAGGTCCAATGAAACAGTCGCGGGAACCGCGCCGCGCGCGCCCGAGCAAACGCCTTCCGCGGTTTCCGCTTGCCGCCCGCAAAACAAAACCCGGGCGGCAACCCAAATGTATCGTTGCCTTGGATTCTCGCACAGCCGTCGCGCCCTTGCCAGCAGCCACCCGTAACAACCCCATCGTACCTGCACTCCCGGGCCCTGTGCTGAAGCCAGCGGATGCGCGCGCCGTTCCGGCTATTGGCAGGTCCTTCTTTCTCGGTCCCTTCGTCGCCGCGTTTATGACCCGTGGCCCCTGCTCCCTGTACCCTGAAGCCATGGACGACCGCTCTCTTCTCGCCGCCATCGCCCGCTCCGCCGGTTCCAAAGCCGGTTACAAGCAGCTGGTGCGCGAACTGGGCCTGGGCGGCGGCCGCGAGCGCCGCCTGCTCCTTGAGCAGCTTGCCCGTATCACCGCGCGCGGCGATCTTCTGCAACTCGAGCGCGGCGTCTGGACCATCCCCAATCGGAATTCGGGCAGCGGAAACTCCCGCGACAATCTCATCGCCGGGAGCCTCGACCTCCATCGCGACGGTTACGGTTTTGTCCGCACCAATCCCCGCCAAACCGGCAAAGACGCGGCTCCTGCGCGCGGGTTGGAAGACGATGTCTTCATTCCCCCCGGCGAGATCAACGGCGCCATGCAGGGCGACCAGGTCCTGGTCGAGCTTGCTCCTCCGCGCGCCGACGGCCGGCGCCTCGGCCGCGTTGCCCGCATTCTCACCCGCCGCAACGCAACCGTGGTCGGCACCTTTCATTACTCTCGCGGCGATCGCCAGCCGCACCACACCGTCGTTCCCTTTGACGAGCGCATGACCCAGCCCATCCTCATCCGCGCCGGCGATGAAATTCCGCCCGCGCCGGAACAGGCCTCGCCGCACTGCGTCCTCGGCACAGAAGCCAGCGCCCATGCGGATTACGAGGATCTGGAAGGCCTCATCGTCGACATCGAAATCACCTCCTGGCCCACCCCCACGCGGCCTCCAATGGGCCGCGTCATTGAGATCCTCGGCCATCCCGACGACTTCGGCGTCGATGTTGAGATGATGATCCGCAAACACCAGCTCCCGCGCATCTTTCCGCCTGATGTGCTTGAGGAAGCTCGCGCCGTCGCAAAACTCGATCAAGCCGAAGCTGCCCGCCGGCGCGATTTCCGCGGTCTGCCCATCGTCACCATCGACGGCGAAACCGCGCGCGATTTCGATGACGCCGTCCTCGTCGAGCAGCACCCCGACGGCTCCTTCGAGCTCCAGGTCCATATCGCCGACGTGGCCGAATACGTTCGTCCCGGCACCGATCTCGATTTGGAAGCCCGCCTCCGCGGCACCAGCGTCTACTTCCCCGACCGCGCCATTCCCATGCTGCCGCAGGCGCTTTCTTCGGATATCTGCTCGCTGCGGCCCGGCGAAGACCGCCTGGTCCTGAGCTGCATCATGCAGCTCGATAGCGAAGCCAATCTCCAGTCCTTTGAGATTGTCGAGGGCATCATCTCCTCGGCCGCACGCATGACCTATACCAATGTCCATCTCATCCTCGAAGGCGACCAGGAGACGCGTGCGCAGTATCCAGAGCTCACTGCGGATTTCGAGCTCATGCAGAAGCTCGCCATGGTGATGAACCAGCGCCGCGAGGAGCGCGGCAGCATCGACTTCGACCTGCCCGAGCCAGTCATCCAGTTCGACGAGAACGGCCAGATGCGCGGCATCACACGCGCCGAGCGCACCTGGGCCAACCGCCTCATTGAGGAGTTCATGCTCGCCGCCAACGAGTGCGTCGCCACCTGGCTTGAAGACCTCGGCGTCCCTTCGCTCTACCGCATCCATGAGAAGCCGGACCCGCGCCGCGTGGTCCAGTTTGAAGAGCTCGCCGCCAGCTTCGGCTACTCGCTCGGCCTCGGGGCGCTTCCGGTCAAGCGCATCCAGACTCGCGGAGACCGCCGCGAAGCCCCGCGCAGCGGCCGCCGCGCGCGTGAAGTCGAGATGCCCGAAGACATCGCCGTCACCCCGCGCATGTACCAGAAGCTGGCCAAGAAAATCGAAAGCAAGCCCGAAGAGCGCATCCTCAGCTACTTAATGCTGCGCAGCTTGCAGCAGGCGCGCTACTCAGAGATCAACGAAGGCCACTTTGCCCTGGCCGCGCCCACCTACACCCATTTCACCTCGCCCATTCGCCGCTATCCCGACCTCATCGTTCACCGCATCACAAAGCATCTTCTGCGCGCCGGCGTCAGCGGCCGCGGGGCAATCGCAAAGGGCAGGCTCGATTCGCCCTGGACACATCCCCACGAAGCCCTTTCCGGAATTCAAATATCCAGGCGGGCGCCTCGGGCCTCGATCTTGAATCCTGGGAAGGGAAACCCAACCCTCATCGAACCTCCCATCCCCGAATCCGAGCTCGCCCAGATAGGAGAAGAAACCAGCCTCACCGAGCGCCGCGCCGCCGAAGCCGAACGCGAGCTGGTGGAGTGGAAGAAGGTCCGCTTCATGGAGGACCGCGTGGGTGAGGAGTTCGCCGCCCTCGTCCTCAATCCCGCCAAATATGGCCTCTTCGTCGAATTGACCGATCTCTTCGTGGAAGGTTTGGTCCCCATTGACACACTGCGCGACGACCGCTACACCTTCCGCGAAAATACGCATGAGATCGCGGGCGAACGCCATGGCCGCCGCTTCCGGGCCGGCGACCGCGTCCAGGTCATCCTCGACCGCATCCTCCACCAGGAGCGCCGATTGCAGTTTTCGCTCGTCGAGGAAGGTATCCCTCTCACCGGCAAACGTCCGGCCAAGCCTGCCCGCCAAGGGGAAAAAAACCCGCCGCGAGCAGCCGCGCAGCAGTCCGTCGAAGGTGCGCAACAAATTCGGCCGCGGCAAGCGCCGCTGACCGCTGTCGTTTGAATGCTGAAATCCGGCTACATCCCGCTTTGCTTGGCCGCAAAGTCCGCGATGATTGGAATCCTGAAGATCTTCCCATTCAGCGCGTTCAGCACCACGATGAGCCAGAGGACGAAGAGCGCCAGCCAAATGATCATCGCGATAGGGGCCATAATCAGTATCAATCCCGGGATGATGAGCGAGATCCTCGATTGCGACCTCTATCACGATCACGGCGATCGCCAGGAAGATCGACTGCCAGCAATGAAATCGGACTTTGGCGCTCTGGTTGTAAGGAGGCATCGCCAAAAAGATGATCGCCGGGATAAAGGTGATGTAGGCTAGGGCGCTGGTGGCGTTCTCGCTCAATCCGCCGGGTTGCGCCTGCGGGGCTGGTGGGATTTGCTCAAATTGTTCGGGCATGGAAGCTCCTTTGCGGTTTATGGATCAAGGCGCTATAGGTCGTTCGCACAGTCGCCGAACCGCATCGGGAGTAAACTTCATCGCGAAAGCGCGACCCTCGGTCCCGGGGGCACAAACACCAACAGAAAACCGCTGTTTCCATCCTGTTGTCAAGAGAATTCCACGCCGTGCCGCGCGCGGCAAAACCGCCGGCCCTCTACCGGCACTCACAGGGCGTTCCCTTACAATGGAACCTGACAGGAGAGAGAATCCCGCATGCCGCACATGGTGTTTTGCGTCCGCAACAAGCGCGAGATGGAAGGCCTGGACGAGCCTCCCTTCGATTCCGAATTCGGCCAGAAGATTTACAAGAACGTCTCCAGGGAAGCCTGGGACGAGTGGCTCAACCGCCAGAAAATGCTGCTGAACGAGTACCGCCTCCAGCCCTGGACTCCGCAGGCGCAGCAGTTCCTCGTGGAGCAGATGGAGGATTTCTTCTTCGGTTCCGGCTCCGCCCTGCCCAGCGAGTACGTCCCTCCATCGCACTGACCTTCCCCCGGGTGCCCCACGGCTTGCCATGAGAGGTTTCGAAGGGTCTCTCGTCCGCCGTGGCGGAGGGATATGGGAGGGAAGCCAACATCCCGTCGAGCTCCCGCCTCTGGTGTAAACTTGTTCAAGACCCCACAGCCGGCTCATCCCTGGGCCGGCTCAATCGTGTCGGGACGTGGCTCAGCCTGGTAGAGCACTCGCTTGGGGTGCGAGGGGTCGGCAGTTCAAATCTGCCCGTCCCGACCATTCAATCCCCCAAAAACAGGCGCCTTCGCCCTCACGGAGGGTTCGTCCCTCTCACTTCAGCTCTACAATCACCTTCGACCCCTGCGCCGCCCCCGGCTTTTCCAGCTCGATCTTCAGCGTCTTCCGCTTCTTCGCCTTGAACTCGCCGCTGACAATGTTCGACGCCTTCCGCTCCCCCGCGGCCTTCACCACCACTCGGAACTTCTGCACCCCAGGCGGCACATACGCGTTCTCAAACGTGCTCTTGTTTCCCGCCACGCCGTTCAGAAACACCTTCCGGTTCATCTCCACCGTGAACGGCGTCCCGTCGGGAATCTTGCTCAATTCGATCTTCAGCTTCGCGTTTGTCTTTGCGTCCAGCTTCATCGGGTCGAACCCTACGGTCGCCGCTGCCCTCGGCCTGGGCGCATCCGCCGCCGCCGAAACAGCCTCAGCCGGAACCGCCGCCGCCGGCTTGGGCGCCGCAACAGCCGCCACACCGGGCGTCCCCGTCGCCATAGCCGAAGCCGCCGCTCCGCTCTGTTGCACTGCCGGCTCTGCCGCAACGCTCCGGTGCCGCGCAAACCACCCCCCGCCCAACCCCAGCGCTACCACGGCTGCCGCCGTCATCCCCCACGCCACTGGCCCCATTGCGCCCTTGGGCGCCGTCACCGGCGGAGCTGCCGTCTTCATCGGCGCAGCCATCCCGCCAACCGGCGCCGTCTGCCGCACTGACATGGCAGGCAAACTCCCGTCCAGCGTCGCCTCCGCATCGCCGCCCGCAGTCGCCGTCGCCGTCCGCATCACCGTCGAATCGGGCGCGCCCCGCAACGCTGCCAGTGCGCCGGCAAGTTCTTCCCCCGTCTGGAATCGTTGTGCCGGACTCTTTGCCAGGCACTTCAATATCACCGCCTCCAGCTCCGGAGGCATGGCTGGGTTGAACCGCGCCGGCGGCACCGGTTCCGTGTGCACCACCTTGTACGACACCGCCGTCATCGTCTCGCCGGGAAACGGCTGTTCCCCCGTGGCCAGCGCGTACAGGATCACTCCCAGCGAAAACAGGTCCGCGCGCCCATCCACCGTCGCCCCCGTAAACTGCTCCGGCGGCATGAATGCCGGCGTCCCCAGCAACTGTCCTGTGGTGGTCACCTCGCCCGCCGTCAGCTTGGCCACTCCGAAATCGGTAATCCGCGGCCGCTCGCTCCCGTACGCCTCCGGCGCCGTCATCAGAATGTTCGCCGGCTTGATGTCGCGATGGATCACGCCCTTGCGATGCGCGTACCCCAGCCCCTGGGCGATCTGCTGCCCCAGGTCGCAAATGCGGTCCAGCGTGAACCGCTCCCCGCTGCGCATGGCCGCCGCCAGCGTCCGCCCCTCCACGTACTCCATCACCAGGTACGGCGTCCCCTCGTGCTCGCCCACGTCGAATACCGGCACAATCCCCGGATGCGCCAGGCTCCCCGCCGCCCGCGCCTCCCGATAGAACCGCATCCGGTACTCCTCGCCCTGATGGCTCTCCAGCGCCGACGTCAGAATCGTCTTCACCGCCACCGTCCGGCCCATCGCCGGGTCGTGCGCCTTCAGCACGCTGCCCATAGCGCCGTGCCCCAGCTCCTCCAGGATCTCGTACCTGCCAATCAAATTGGGTGAAGTCATTCCGTGAATTCTATCGCGCGCCTGCTCTCACTGAGAACAAGGCTCTGCCGTTACCTTGGCCGCCGTTCTGCCTGCATCTCGCTCTCCGGCATTATTTCGGCGTTTCCAGGATGCATCCGGGCGTGGAACGAGCGATCTCCCACTCCTCCTCATTCATGTCCGCCGACACGTCCGCAAACAGTGGAGTGCTCAGGTAGCGCTCGCCCGTGTCCGGCAGCATGCACAGGATGGTCGCTCCCTTGGGCGCCTTCGCCGCCACTTCGAGCGCCCCCGCGAACGTGGCCCCGGAGGTGATGCCGACAAAGATGCCTTCCTTCTTCGCCAGCTCCTTGCTGCAGCGCATCGCATCGGCGTTGGTAATCCGAAGAACCTGGCTCACCGCCTTCGATGCCATGGCGTCGCCTGCGAGTTTTGCCACGAA
>CAWBIG010000043.1:0-26258 GCA_963788435.1 uncultured Acidobacteriota bacterium
GCGCATCGCTTAATCGGATTCCCACCCGTGTGGTCCCATTCCAAGGGAGGCTTCCGGCTGCCGACCTTAGCGCCGCATCCCACCTATTTCTCTAACGTGGTCAGTCGCGCTGTGGCATCGGTTCTTTGCCACGCCCTCTCGCCTGCTCCCGCGCGCGTTTCCACGAGGTAGAGATCGGTGCGGAGTTCGTATGGGAGGTGGGTCGCGGGATCGAGGAAAGTCAGCTTGATCGGCGCGTCCACGGCAAGGGATGCTGGCACGCGGAAGCTCACATCGTATTCATAGCGGGTGTCCGCCAAGGCGTGGCGGATCGCCTCATCCAGATTCAGCTCGTGAAACAGGCCGCCTCTGTAGGAGCGCTCCATCTTGTTGGCGGCGCCTGCAAACGGGTTGACGCCTGCTTCGTCGGTGGATGGCGAATTTGGCATCTGCGCACTGCCGCCATCGCTCACGTACACCGGTGAGAGCCGATCTGTTTCCGACGCCAGCCAACGCACAAAGTTTTCATCGGATTTGCCTCCAAGATCAACCAGGATGACGCGATAACCGGGCTGTGCGCGCAAACCATCGATTGCGCTCGCGATTGTATCGAGCCCCGCATCCTCAATGGGCGCATCGGAGGACTCGGCGAGGCCGCTGCGCTCACCCACCTCGTGCGTGTACGGAGGAAACGTGCCGTCGGCGCGGCATACGCTCACCAACCACCCGGCGGCAAGCACCCGCTTCAGCTTCGCCATCAGTTCCGTGTCTTGGCGCCGCTTGATTCCAGGCGCAAACGCCACCAGAAGATGAACTGGAACCGCCCCGGACGCTACCATCCCGCTGCTCCGCGGCTGGGCCACGCGCGCCGGCACCCGCACGCCTTCGGCCGTCACGCGTATGTTGCCGGCCCTCACCGGCTGCGTACATCCGTAAAAGAAGCAGCCGGGAAGCGTGTTCACCTCAATGTGGTATTCCCGTCCGGAGCGCGCCGAATTCCCTTCCCGCGCCGGCTGCTTCGGCTGCGCCCAAAACTGGATGCAGAAACACGCCAAAAGCCAGATCGGCGCGAACCGAAGCCCTGCTACGAATGCTCTTTTCTTTTGTGACACTCCATCCCCTTGAATTCGAGCGGTTGTTCAATCTATTCAAGGATTCATTATGGGGCTTTTCGAAGCTCTTCGACGTGATGCAGGCCGGTTACTTTAGTGGACCCGACTACCGTCAACGTGGGATAAAGTCCATCCTGTCTTCCTTCGACGCCCCAAGCAATGGGTTGTCTCGACTTCTACCGCGATGCGATCCCCGTCCGCGCCTGCGCGCTCGCGGCCGAATCTATCGAACGATAAATCTCTTCATTCCGCAGGATAGCTTCCACATACTCCCTCGTCTGCGTAAACGGAATCGACTCCACGAACTCATCCATACCGCTGTACGGGCCCGCCGCCTGCCAGTCCACCACGCGCGAGTCCCCTGCGTTGTACGCCGCCAGCGCGTACTCCTGCACCCCGCCGAAGCGGTCCAGCATTTGCTTCAGGTTTTTACATCCCAGCCGGATGTTCACTTCGGGATTCAGCAATTGGAAGGTTTGAAAATGGCTGATGCCTTCTTCGCGCGCCAGCTTCCTGCCCACATTTGGCTCCAGCTGCATCAGGCCCCACGCGTTGGCGTACGAGATCGCCGACGCATTGAACTCCGACTCCTGCCGGATCAACGATGCCACCAGGTAAGGGTCCAGCCCGTTCTTCGCGCTCTCTTCCTTGATCGTGTCCCACCACGGTTCGGGGAACAAGATGCGCCAGTACGCCAGCGGGATCGACTCGATGGGCGCCGATGTGTAGTACGGCATGGCGCGCTTGAGTGCCCGCATGGCGCGGAACGTCTCCCCGAACGATGCATAAATCTGTGCCTCCGCCAGCGCACTCCACGAGTCGGAATCCGGATCGGCCGCAATCTCCTGGCCAACGTACTCGTTCAAGCCAGCGTTGGCGATCAGTCGCGCCTTGGCGATATGCGGGCTGTCCGCCGGAAAAGTGTCCACCAGATGCGGCACCGGCGGCGGCTGGAACGCGCCCATCTGCGTCTGGCTCACCAGCTCCGGCAGTCCCAGCGCCTTCAGCTGTTGCCGCGCCATCTGCGCGTAAAAGTAATGCTGATAACGCCCCACTACCGCGCGATAGTCGGCCGCGGCCAGCGCCGGCTGGTGATCCTGCGACTCATGCAGCCGTCCGCGCCAGTACAGCGCCGCCGCGCTCTCCGTGTCCTGCGGATAGAGCCGGATCTGCTCGTCGAAGATTCGCGACGCTTCGCCATACTGTCCCTGCCGGTAACTCAGCCACCCCGCGCGCCAATGCGCCGCCGCCGCGTTCTTGTATCCGGGAAAGTGCGCAGCCAGGTAGCCGTAGTAATCCACCGCCCGCGAGTTGTCCCTCAGCAGCAGGTACATGTTGCCGCTCGAGTAGAGGGCCTCGGCCAGCCACGGACTCTCGGGGAACCGCGTCTTCATCTCCTCCACTAGTTGCTGCTGCTCGCCCTGGTTCTCGTGGGAGCGCGCCAATTCCATCATCAAGTAAAGCCGCCGCGCGCCGTTCTCGTCATTCGTGTCCGGCAGCGCCTCCGCTTCCCTATCCGTCAGCAGCTTTAACTTCAAATCGCATGCCGCCGCAGCCACCTCAAACTCGTTCCGTTCCGCCTCCGGCAGCGTCATATTCCTCGCCAGTGCCCGGTATTGCTCCTCTGCCAACTGGTAGCGGCCCGCGTTGTAGTATGCGTCCCCCAGGCCGCGCAGCTCCGCCGCGGTCAGGCTCGTCTCCGCACCCATCGCCGTCAGGCGCGCCCGCGCCTCCTCCGCTTCCGGGCTCAGCGGATGACTCAGCAGCAGTTGCTTGAAAACCCGCTCCGCTTCGCCGTTCTGCTGGATTGCATACGCGATCTTCGCCTCTGTCAGCTCGTAATTAGGCATGTCGCGCGCTTCGTCGGCAACCGTCTGCAGCGTCCGTTGCGCCGCCAACGCATTACCCTGGGCAAGCAGCACGTTGGACTCCAGTTCCGGCGCCTCAATATCGAAGATCGTGTCCGGATAGCGCTCGTCGAACCCCCTGAGCAGCGCCTCGGCCGCCTTGTCGTTGTTCTCCGCGTGCAGGCACTCCGCTGCCAGATAGTCGGCGTAATCCGCCAGCACCTCGCTGCGCTGCTTCGCTTCCGCGTATGCAGCCACCGCCTCGCCGTAGCGCTTGTCCGTCTGGTAGGCGCGCCCCAGCGCCAGGTACGCCGCGCCGGCCGCATCGCCCGTATGCCGCTTGGCGTAGCTGGTCACGCCCTCATAAGCGGCCGGCGTCCGCAGCGTCATCAACTGCTCCGCCATCGGCCGCAGCTCCGTCGAGGCTACAAACGCTTTCTTGAGCCGCGTCGTCCGCGTCCGTCGCTGCGCCATGGTCAATCGTTGCCGGCGATGCCTGCTTCTGGTCTTCGTCGATTTGGCCGCTGTCTTGTTCGGCGCTGTCTTTTTATGCGCGGTCGTCTTATGTTGAGTCGAACCTGTCTCGCTCGTGGTCTGTCCGGAAATCGGTCCAGCGGCAAACAACAAGCACAGCATTCCGCCCAGGCAGGCCTTACTCAGCCTGGAGGGACAAAGCGGGGAGATCCTTACCCTCATACATCCAATGTAGCTGCAAATCCACCCCAGCGGCAGCGCCACGTATCACGCGAGTCATCAAATGCAGGGAAAAGGGAGCAGGGAGCAGGGAGTAGGGAAAAGGGAGTAGAAAACCGCGCTTAGCGTGAGCCAGCGCTTTATTGCGTCGCGCAGTTCGTTTTCCAGGTCGCCTCAATGCCTGGCTTTGCCGTTTACTCCCTACTCCCTTTTCCCTACTCCCTGCTCTTACGCTTCCACTGGCACATTCTCCATCCCCGCCGTCCCAAAGACCTTCCGGTAGCGCTCAATCTCCCCCGCCGCGCCCATCGCTTTCTGGTAGTTGTCGCTCAGCTTCACCGCCGGACGCCCATCAACCTCCGTCATCTTGCACACCAGGCTCACCGGGTCAAAGCTCCCGTCCCCCCGCGGATTCGAGTTCCTGAAGTCGTTGGTCAAAAACGTTCCCCAACCGGCGCTGAATCGGATCCGCCGCTCCGGCCGCCATCGCGCCCCATCCTCGAAATCCGCCGCCCCGCGGAAATCCCAAGGGCTCCCCTTCGCAATCGTTCCGCCAAAGTACGCATGCAGCGCCAGGATCTTGTCCACGTCCAGTGCATCGCTCGCAATCAGCCGCCTGCGCCGCGGGTCGCGCCCCCGCTCCTCCAGCCACGCAATGTACTCGTCCCCCGCCGCAAACGGGTCCTTGCTGTCGATCCTCTGCCCCGTCCAGTTCGCCACCCACTCCGGCGCATGGCGCAAAAACTGCGTCGTCCCAAACGTGTCCGGCAGCAGGATCAGCAACTCGCCCGCGTATGTCTGCTGCCACAACTCCAGCAGCCGATACTGTGCCGTCTTCAGCTCCTCATCCGTTTCCGCCAGCGCCGCCATCGCCATCGGCAGCTCGTGCGCGTTGGTGCCCATCGCCTCCAGGTCGTGCTTGTAGGCGAGATACGTATTGGAACTCCCGGTAAAGCTCTTCCCCAGCGTGTCCTGCATCGCCAGCAGCACGTACTCATGCCACAGAAAGCTATGCCGCCGCCGCGTCCCAAAGTCGCTCACCGCCAGCCCCGGCACGCCCTTCAGCCGCTCCATCTTGTCCCACAGCCGTGACTTCGCCCGCGCGTACAGCAGGTCCAGCTCGAATTCGTTCAGCACCTTCAGCGCCGCCCGCGTTTTCAGCTCGTCCACAATCGACAATGCGTAGATCTCCCACATCGTCGTCTCCGTCCACAGCCCGTCGAACTTGAGCGAAACCTGTCCATCCTCCACCCCCAGTTCGAACTCGCTCAGCCGAAAATCCTTCTCCAGCCACTCCAGAAACGCCGACTCGAACATCCCCCTCCGCCCGAAGAACGTGTTGCCGGCCAGCCAGATCAGCTCCGACTTGTGGAACCGCAATTGCCGCACCGCGTCCAGTTGCTCCCACAACTCCTCCAAGCGAATCGCATCACCCAGCCGCACCGTTGCCGTCCGGTTCTGCACCGCAAACGTTGCCCGCGTCCCGGCAAAATGCTTCCAGATGAACTGCAGCATCAGCAGCTTGTAAAAGTCGGTATCGAGCAGCGACCGCACAATCGGATCCAGCTCCCAGTTATGGTCATGCGCCCGCCGGGCTATGTTGATGATCACACGACTACTTTATAAGAGTGATTCGCTTCATTCCATTCGCAATCGCCGCATAAGCGCAGAAACAGTCGGCCCAGCCCTCAACAAAAGAATCATCAGTCCTCCAATCCATCTCCGTGCTCTGCGCGTACTACCCTGAACGCTTCTTCCTGTCCTCACCGGCGTTTAGGAGCGAACTCAAGTGGAAGCCATTCCTCCGGCATGAATTCCGCGCCGTAACAAGGTTCGATTGAATTACCGGAACCTCCTTCCATTACCATGGAGAAGTTCCGTTCGCGCAACGTGGTTGATTCGTCTTCCAATCCGCTTCCAGCCTCACAGCATTCCAAGGCTGGAGGCGCTCCCGCGCGCGCACCCGGTCCCGACGATCGCGCCCTGCTGGAGCGGGTGCAGCAGCGCGACAGCTCCGCCATGGCTGTTGTGTTTGACCGTTACAGCGGCATGGCCTACTCCATTGCATTGCGTGTCCTCGATAGCCCGGCTCATGCTGAAGATGTCGTACAGGATGTGTTTTTTCAGATTTGGCGAAACCCGCGCTCCTTTGCGCCGGAGCGGGGCTCGCTGGGCGCCTGGCTGGCGGTGGTGGTGCGCAATCGTTGTGTGGACGCGCTACGCCGCAGGAAGCCTTCGGATCCTGTTGAGGACGTCGTCCTTCCTTCTTCGGCAAATGTCGCCTCCGAGGTGGAGCACCGCCTGGTGATGGAACGCGTGCGCTCCGCGCTCGGCAACCTTCCGCGCGAGCAGCGCGAGAGTCTTGAGTTAGCCTTCTTCCGTGGCATGACCCACGCGGAGATCGCGCAGGAAAAAGGGGAACCGCTGGGTACGGTGAAAACACGCATCCGTTCGGCTCTCATCAGCCTCCGAAGGGCATTTCAGCCATGACAGTGAACAAGCACATTCCCGAGGAGGATTTGGCGCTCTACGCCATGCAGGCGATGACGCCGCAGGAGTCTGGCCCAGTAAAGGCCCACCTCGCCGCTTGTGAGGAATGCCGCGCCGGCCTCGCCGAAGTGTCCGGAGACCTCGCCCTCCTCGCCGCCGGCGTCGACCAGCAACCCCTGCCTCAAGGCGCTCGCCAGCGCTTCCTCGACCGCATCCAGGCAGATGCCGCGCCTGCGTCTGCCGGCCCCGAATCCGCGCGCCAATCCTCCGTTTTCTCCACGCACGCGCGGAAAAAGCCCGCACGCTGGCCTGTCTGGATCGCCTGGGGCGCCGTGGCCGCGCTTCTCGCTCTTGCCGCCATGCAGCAAATACGGATCGGCACGCTGAACCGGCAACTCGACCAGCAAGCCACCCTACTCAAGCGTCAGAGCAACGACGATGGCCGCGCCCAGGCCGTCCTCAATTTGCTTACCGCCCCTTCTGCCCAGCACGTAGTCCTCTCCGCCTCCAAGACCCGCCCCGCGCCCACAGCCCGCGCGGTCTATCTTCCCTCTACGGGTGCTCTCATTCTTGAAGCCGGCAACCTTGATCCAGTGCCCGGCAACAAAACTTACGAGCTGTGGATTATTCCGACCTCGGGCGCGCCCGTCCCTGCCGGCTTGTTCCGCCCGGACGCAGCCGGAAACGCCAGCCTGGTGCTGCCCACCCTGCCCAAAGGCGTTCAAGCGAGAGCTTTCGGCGTAACCGTAGAAGATGCCGCAGGTTCCAGCACTCCCACGCTGCCTATCGTCCTTCAGGGCGCGCCTTCGCCCGCAGGCGAATAGGCTCTGCTTTCGGCCTATGCCGGAGTCCCGGCGCCACCACCCGTTCTGTTCCCGCCCTAAATCGCACCAGCCCTGCATTCGTCTTCTCAAATCGCTGAATTAACAGCAGAAAATGCCGGCATCCTTAGCGGAACAGGGCCGGCATTTTGGTCCTGCACTGTCGTAGGACCTGCGGTTGCCGTTGCTTTTTCCCCAGCGCTTGTTGTTCTTGCTCTTTTTGTTATTCCCGAAGGCACCGCCCGCAATCTCCTTGCGCGATGAAGTCGCGTAAGGAGATTGCAGCCAGTTCGGCCCAGGATTAGTGGATCATCTGGATGGTTTCCTGGGTGATGGTGTCGAAAGTGGTTATGGTTTTGGAGTTGGCCTCAAAGCCACGCTGAGCGATGATGAGATCGGAAAACTCCGCTGAAATGTTCACGTTCGAGTTCTCCAAAGCTCCATCCTGAAGCGTACCGAGGCCGGCCGTGCCCGACGTGCCAATTACCGCGTTGCCGCTGGACAACGTGGTCGCGTACTCGTCGTTGCCCTCAGCCTGGAGACCCTGAAGATTAGCCACCGTTCCAAGAGCGATCTGACCCACGTTGAGCTTCTGCTGATTGGAGTACGTCACCGTCACGGTGCCGTCGGACCCGATGGTGAATCCCTGGTACTGTCCGCTGTCAGAGCCGTCCTGGGTGGTGCCCGACACCGCGGACGAGGCCGCTACCTGGCTGATGGTGGGGGTTCCGGCCGTGCCCAGCAGATTCCAATTCATGCTCAGGTTGGCGGCCCCGTCCGCGAGACCGCTAAATGCGACCGGAATCGAGGATACGTCGCCTGCCGCAGTTCCGACATTTGTGCCGTTTACCTGCGTCAGCGTGCCTGTGTTATCAAATTTCATGGTTCCGGTAACCGGTGTGTCGGGCGCGTAGTCGCCGGCGGGGAGATCGATCGAATAACCCCAGGTGTTGGTATTCAATTGTGCCGGGCTCTGGGTAAATGTGATGGTTGCGGTATGCGCCTGTCCCAGGGAGTCATAGATGGTGACGGCGCCGGGGAACGATTGGGAGGTGGCTCCGCTTGGTGCAGCGGAATCCAGTGTCGCCGTCATGCTGAAGTTCTTGGTGGCCTGCGGCGCCAGAATAGCGGATTCGGGAATGTTGATGGGTGCCAGCGGCGAATTGGTGCTGACCACTCCTTTCACCCCGGGGTAGCCCATCACTTGGAGCCCGTTGGCCGTGGTCAGATCGCCGTTGGCAGCGATCGAGAAGTCGCCGGCGCGGGTCAGGTACTGGCTATTGCCATCGGATACGACGAAGAACCCGTTGCCCTGGAGCGCGACATCCGTGCTCACCTGGGTTGAGGTGGGCGTGCCGTCGGAAAAATCGGTTGTGGTGGAGGCGACCTGCGTCCCCGATCCCGTCTGAATGGGATCGCCCGAGCCGGCGCTGCCGACTTGCTGATAGAACAGGTCGGCGAAATTGACTGTCTCCGCCTTGAAGCCGGTGGTGTTCATGTTGGAAAGGTTGTTGGCGATGGTGTTCAGAGCGGTGGAATCGGCGTTCAGGCCGGTCAAAGGAATGCTGAAGCTTGCCATGGTTTCGTTCTCCTTCGGTGATCAGCCGTAAAGGCCTGGGTTGAGAGTGAAGATTGCGGGCCACCTACCGTCGCGGGCGCCTGGACCCGAGAGCGCTGGCCACACGCAACGCGGCGGGGCTGGATGAGGGAACGTTGAGGTTGCCGGAGGTGACAGGATCTGTCACCGGGGCCGGTGCGCCGGTAAGCGAGGACGCCTGCGCCGAAAGCGGCGCCGATGCCGGTTGCGTGGACGCCGCAGCGGGGCTCGACGGCGCAGGATTGACGACGCCATTGATGCCGTGGGCCGGGCTGGAGGAGCCCCCCGTGCCCGACGAAGGCGCAGGAAGGTCGGTCGTGAGCGTTTTGTTGATTTGAATCAGTTGCTCCAGGCTGTTCACGTTAACGAGCTGGTTGATGTATTCGTTGGGATCGGTGTCGGCCGTGGGGTCCTGGTTCTGCATCTCGGTCACCAGCAGGGTGAGAAAGTCGTTGGCTGTAATGGTGGCGCCATCGTCGGCAGAGCCGCTGCTGCCGGTTGACGAATCCGCCGGGTGCGCTCTGGCGAGCGAGATGCTCGCCGCAGCATGTTGCGTTGAGATCAGCGATGAGGTTGCCATTTTCTTCTCTTCCTGGCGCGGATCGCCCAGCGAACCGCGGGTTAGCCCTTCTCAGGCGATCACCGAAATGTGGCCGCCCGACCAAACCGGATCGGCCGCTGCTTCAAATCCGTTGACCGGTGGAGCCGATGAGGCATCCGCCGTGCGCGTTAAGGTTGAATCGGAACTGGACCCAACGGGAGGTTCGCCGCCACGCTGCTCCTGCCCCGCCTGCTGGCCAGAAGGACCGAAACCCGATTGGCCGGCGAGCGATTGACCGGACGGCAACGGCGCGATGGTCAACTGGGCCGCCGCGACGCGATGATCGGCCAGATAGCTGTTGAGACCGTCAAGGTGCGATCCGAGGGCCTGTGCGGCCTCTGCCGATGAGGGCAGGATGGAGGCGTGGAAGGTGTTGCCCGCGACGCCGGCGCGGACCGCAACCCAACCCAGCGAGGGATCGAGGTAGCCTGCCTCGGCGTGGGTTGACCCGGCGTGAATCCAGGTTGCCGGCGGCGCCGCCGGTTCAGTGTCGAGAGCGGCGAAGGTGTCAGCGGGAGCGGGCGTTGCCCCGCTGGGGGAATTCGTGGATTCGCGGGGCACACTGAGCATGAACGCATGCGCAGGTGGGGTTCCCGGCTGCGCTGCGGCCGGTGCCCCCGAGGCAACCGCGTTCTGAGCCGGCGTGGATTGAGTGAGTCTCGATGCACTTGAAGCACGCGCAGGCTGTCCCGCTTTCGGCTCCGCAGGCGGTACCGCGCTGGCGGCGCTCGGTGAATCCGATGGGTTTGCGACTCCGTGCGCAGCGCTCAATGAGGGCGCGGGCCCGATGGCGGACGCCGGTTGCGACTTTGTTGCGCGCTCTACAGGCTGTCTGGGAACAGGAGCGGCCGAATCGGATGAAACAGGCGCGGGATGCATTTGGTCGCCCCCATCGGAGCTGGCCGCAGGCGTGGCCGCGTCCTCGAGCGGCGGCGATGAGTCCGGTGTGGAGAGAATTGCCGCGGAATGCGCAGCGGAATGGGCCACGATCGGTTTGGGTGGACCCGATGACACAGAGCGCTCGGGCGGTTCCGTCAATGATGGCGGCGCAACAGCTCTCGCACTGACGGACCCCATCGCTGCCTCGGAAGTCTCAGCCAATGTGGTTTTGGAGCCACCCTCTACGCGTAATGCCGGAGCAAGTGGTTGCGGGACGGGCGCCGGGGACGGTGTAAGCAATGACTCCGGCAATGTTCCGGCGGATACCAAGACGGGCGATGGCGACGATGGGTCGCCGACCATACCGGAATGCGAAGACTTCTCCCGCACAGGCCGAGGGAATGAAGGAGAAGATGACACGGACACTGGCTGAGGCGAACCGGGATCCGTTCCAGGATCGGTTCTTTGATTGGCAAGCTGCGGTGCCGCTGGAAGCGCAAGCGTTGCCAGAGGCTGCGGCGAGAGAGTGCTGAGCGAATCGTGCAGCACGGGCCGCGCAGGCGTTGGGGGAGTTTGCGGCGTGCGGGTGATGGGCGAAACCTGCGGCGCCAGCCGCGCGGGCGTGGATGACGGCGGCGATACGCCATCCCGCGCAACGGAGTCTTGAGATTTCGTGATTGCAGGATCGATTGGGGATTCCGCCGTTTTAGTAGCCCGGATATCCGCGGTAAACATCGTCTGCAGCCGGGCGCGAAAGCTGATCTCAAGCGGAAGTGCGGCCGCGCCGGGTTGGGCATGATGCGTCGCGCCGGGCTTGGCCGGTCCGGCCAGCTTTCCGGGCTCCACCACGACGGGGATGGCTACGGCTGAGGGCACGCCGGTGAGATAGTGCATACGGTGTGCCAAATTCAGACATTGCGGTCTTAGAGAGTTGCGAGGTTTGGAGCAAGGGTTCCGAATCGGGAAGGTGGGTACGTTTCTGTGAGTGGTCTTAACTAAGGATCTTTCGTAGACGAACGAGTGGAGCGGAGCTTGGACGACGACTTGTCCCGATGGGCGCGGGATGCAATCCAATTGTCGAGCCCCTGCTGCGCGCGGCGATCGGCCTCGATTGCATCGAGCTCTTCGCGTTCGCGGATCAGCGCCTCCGCCTGGCGGCGCTCGATGCGCTTTAAAAGATATTGCCGGCGAAGGCGGCTGACTTCCTGTTCGACTGCGGCGATGCGGGGCACGAGTGCAGCCGTGCGGCGTGCGGCCGACGATAACTCGACCCGGGCGGCAATTCGATCGGCAGGATCGGAAGCCGGAGCGCTGGAGGTGATTCGCGCGCGCCCGCGGCGCTCCGCCGCCCGGGCCAGGACCAGCGCGTGTTCCAGTGCGTGCAGGTCGGAGAGAGCGGATTCGAGGGCGAGACGGTGCTGCTCCTCTTCAAGATCGCGAACGCGGAACAGACGGCGCAGCGCAGCCGAGACCGGCATGGGTCACACCTCCGCGGCCAGCTGAGCCAGGCGGCGCACCGTCTCCGCGGACAGCGCGCGCTCGGCTGAATCCTGGATGAGGAATGCACGCAGGGACGCGCGCGCGCGAAGGGCGCGATCAAGCTCAGGATCGGAGCCCGACTTGTAGGCGCCGATACGCACCAGGTCCTCGCTCCGCGCGTAGACCGCCATCAGCCTGCGCAGCAGGGCGGCGTGCTCCCGATGAGCCGGGGCGGTGACGGAGGGCATAAGACGGCTGATGGAGTCGAGCACTTCGATGGGCGGATACCAGCCCTCGGCGGCCAGGGATCGGGAGAGCACAACATGTCCGTCCAGCAGGGATCGGACAGCGTCCACCAGCGGGTCCTGCTGATCGTCTCCCTCCATCAAAACGGTGTAAAAGGCGGTGATGGAACCGTTGCGGAAACTGCCGGCGCGCTCAATGAGGCGCGCCAAAGCTGAAAATACACCGGGGGTATAGCCCTTGTTGGTCGGAGGTTCGCCGGCAGCCAGGCCGATCTCGCGCGCGGCCATGGCAAAGCGGGTGAGCGAGTCGAGAACAAGAAGGACGGTACGACCCTGAGTGGCAAAGAATTCGGCCAGCGCGGTGGCGGCCAGAGCGGCCCGCATGCGCAGCAGCGGCGATTGGTCCGAAGTGGAGACCACAACCACGGATCGGGCGCGCCCCTCTTCCCCCAGCGCTTCTTCTAGGAA
This sequence comes from uncultured Acidobacteriota bacterium, assembly GCA_963788435.1. GTDB lineage: Bacteria > Acidobacteriota > Terriglobia > Terriglobales > Acidobacteriaceae > Telmatobacter. Next base: position 12,212 of record CAWBIG010000043.1, read on the forward strand.
CTCGCCCACTTCGCGTCCGCGCTCCCCAACCAGCCCGACCACGGTAACATCGGCTTCCGTATTGCGCGTCATCATGCCGATGAGCGTGCTTTTGCCCACTCCGGAGCCGCCGAAGATGCCCACGCGCTGGCCGCGCCCCACCGTGAGCAGCGCATCGATGGCGCGGATACCGGTGCCCAGAGGCTCGCGTATGGGCGGGCGGTCAAGCGGGGAGCGGACCTTGCCTTCGAGGGACAGCATGGTGGGCTCGCACAAGCGCGAGCCACCGTCGATGGGCTCGCCCACCGCATTCAACACGCGTCCCATGAGCCCGGGGCCGGCTTCGATCAGAGGGCGCTCGCCAACGGCCAGGATGGAGTCGCCGAAGCGGATGCCGTCGGTGCTTTCGAGCGGCATGGAAAGAACATTGGAGCCACGGAAGCCGATGACCTCGGCGGGATGCGCGCGGCCGGAGCGGTCGAAGATCTCGCAGCACTCGCCCACCGAAGCCGGAGGACCCGCTGACTCGATGGTAAGGCCCACGGATTCGATTACCTGGCCGGACCAGCGCCACGGCTGGCGTCGCTTGAGGGAGGCGAAGTAGGCGCCGAGCAGCGGGGTCATGGCAGTGGCTCCAGGGGCGCAGCCGATGGCGCGAACGCAGCGCTCTGGGCAAACAGGACGCGCTCGATCTCATCGAGCTGAGCGCGCAGGCCGAGATCGGCCTGGCCCAGGCTTGCCTCAAGCCGGCACTCGCCCAGGCGCAGATCGCTCTGGACGATCACGACCGGGCGCACCGGAGGATTGGGTAGAAGCGCAAGGGATTCCTTCCAGAGATCCGCATCCGCAGCGGGCACGTGCAGGCGCACCTCGGTGGCGCCGACCAGTTGCCCCAGCGCGGAGCGAACCGCGCCCATCAGCAGCAGAGGATCCATCTGGGCCTCGCGCCGGAGAATGCGCGACGCAATGGCCAGGGCAAGGCGAACAACTTCGTGCTCGACGGCGAGAAGATAGCGGTCGCGTTCGGCCCCGAAGTCTTCCAGCAGCCGGCACAGCTGTTCGGCGCGATGCATTTCCGCGGGAGCGTGCGCGGCGTGTTCGGTGGCGCGGCCCTCCTCAATCCCGCTTGCCCGCCCGGCCTCGAAGCTGCTTCGGACCTCATCTGCCAGGCGTTGTTCCATGTCTTCGACGGCCACGGAGCCCGAGTTGAATTCGGCGCTCTCGATAACCAGGCGGCCGCTCGAATCGACGCAGGGCAAATCCAGGTTGGTGCAGGGCGGCGGCGGTTCGGTCGGGGGAGTGTAGGGGAATGACTCCAGCCTCGCCGGCCTTTCCGGACGCGCGGCGCCGTTCATGCTCTTCTCCATAGCGTCAGGCCAGCATCTCGTCGCCGGTTTCAAGCTTCAGGATGACTTTTCCTTCGGCTTCCAGGCGACGGGCGAGGTTGAGAATCTCCTGCTGCGCCTGGGCCACTTCCCGTGAGCGCACCGGTCCCAGCACTTCCATGTCTTCCTTCAGCATTTCCACGGCACGGGAGCTCATGGATTTGAATATCTGCGCGCGCAGTTCTTCATTGGCGCCGCGCAGCGCAAGCGCCAGCTGGCGTTTGTCCACGCCGGAGACAATCTCGCGGATGGTGGCTGCGGGTACGGTGATGAGGTCCTCAAATGTGAACATGAGATTGCGGATGTTGAGAGCCAGTTCTGCATTTTTGTCCTCGATGGCCTCGAGGATGTGCTTGGATTCCTCGGCATTGAGGCGGTTGAGCAGGTCGGCAACCGCTTTGAAGCCGGAGTAGCTGCGGCGTGCGGTGGTTTCCCCCATGCTTTCGAGGCGCCGGTGCAGCGTATGCGCCACCTTCTGCGCCATCTCCGGCGAGAACTGGCGCATCTCCGCCAGCCTCTGCACACTGACAATCTTGTGTTCCTCGCTGAGGTTGTCGAGCACCTGCGAGGCGCGGCGCGGATCGAGATGCGCCAGGACCAGCGCGATGGTCTGGGGATGCTCGGAGTCGAGCAGCTTGCCGAGCTGCTGCGGGTCCGTGAGCTGCAGCTTGGCCAGATTGCCTTGTGCTTCCTGCTGCGAACGGCGCACCATCAGGAGAAGGTCTTCGGCGCGTTCCTTGCCGAAGGTCTCGATCAGCAGGCGGCTGGCATAGTCCAGGCCGCCATGCACCATGAAGTTCTGCGTCTCCAGAAGCTGCCAGAATTCCTCCAGCACCTCGGCGGAAAGCTCCGGGGTTACGCCGCGAAGGTCGGCAAGCTCCTCGGTCAGCCGCTGGACATCGACTTCAGGCAGCGCGCGCAGAATCTCCTTGGCCAGATCCTCCCCCACGGCAACCAGCAGCACCGCCGCCTTGCGCAAACCGCTCACCTGGGAACGGCTGCGCTGCCGAACGGCTCCTTCCGTGATGTTCGCTTCTGCCACGATGCCTCTCTCCCGCGCTAGTCGGAGTGAATCCAGCTTTGCAACAGGCGTGAGGTCTGCGCCGGCTGCTTCTTTACCTGCCCGGTGACTTGTTCAAAGATCTCCTGCGCACGCACGCGCTCGGCATCGAGCGGCGGAGGCTCCGGAACGGCGAGCTGCGCACCGGCTGCGCCCGCAAGCTCCTTTGCTCCGCGCGGCCCATGTGCCGCCTGTGCACCTGCGGCGGCTGCGCCGGCACGCTTCAGCGCCGGACGCACCCCGAATCCCATCACCAGCAAAAGCCCCGTGAGAATGGCCGCGTACTTCACCAACACCGGCGACATCTCCGCGTCCTCGAGCGCCCGCGAAACGGCAGAGCTACTCATGACCGCATGATTGTCTTGAAAGGGCAGGTCCTCGACTGTGACCACGTCGCCGCGCTGGCCGTTAAAGCCCACCGCGGCCTGCGCCAGCGCGGCCAGGTTGCGCAGCTCGTCGGCCGAGCGCGGCTGCCACACCGCCGCCTTGTTGTTGCCTGCCGGCTGAAGCTCGCGGTCGTTGACCACGATGGCCGCGGTCAGCCGATGGATGCGTCCCGGATCCTGCGTAATATGGCGAACTGTCTTGGAGACGCCGTAAGTTCCCGACTCAGTCTTGGCCGTCTGCGGAGGCGTGGTCTCATGCGGATACACCGGAAGCGCCTGGGAGTTGGGCGCGTTCGAAGCCGTTCCCGCAACCCCTGCGGCCACCGCCTGCGGCCCGGAGGTCTGCTCCGTGCGTTGCATGGAGAGGGTGGCGGACTGGGTGGGATCATAGGTCTCGGCCGACTCTTCGCTGGCCGAGGTATCGTAATCGAGGGTGACGGAGGCGCGCACGTTCCCCGCCCCTGTGACCGGTTCGAGCGTGGACACCAGCTTGTCTTCGAGAGCCTGCTCTGCGGTAAGACGCATTGCATCCGGTGTCTTGGGCCCCAGCGGCATGTGACCGGCTGCATCCACCAGCACCACATGGTCGGGCATGAGCCCGTCGACGGCCGAGGCTACGAGGTTGCGGATGGCGTCCGGCTCGCCGTCGGCCAGGGTGCGATGGCGCAACTTCAGCACCACCGATGCCTTGGCCGGCCGCTCCTGGTCGCGGAAGAGCGAATCGTGAGGCAGAACCAGGTGCACCCGTGCGCTCTCGACATCGCTGAGCGACCCCACCGTGTGCTCCAGCTCGCCCTCGAGTGCGCGCTGGTAGTTCACCTGCTCGTCAAACTCGGAGCCGACCCAGTTGGGCTTGTCGAAGAGCTCAAAGCCCATGCGGCCGCTGCGCACGCCGCCTTTGGCTGCAGTGGTCAGCCGCGCCTTGTCCAGTTGCGCCGCGGGCACACGGATCACGCCTCCGCTCGCGCCCAGGTCAAAGGGAATCTGCGCCTGGGCCAGATCCTGGCCGATCTGGCGCGCATCGTCGGAGTCGAGATCGGCATAGAGAATGCGCCAATCGGGCCGGATGGCATACCACAGAAGAAAGCCGGTCAGGCCCACGAGAAGCACGGCGGAGAAGACGGCCCACGTACGCTGCCGTGGTTGCATGCCCGCCCAGAGGATGCGGGCGCGTGTCCACAAAACCCCCAGGCCGCCGCCCGCGGCGGCCATGGCGGGGACGGGGGTCGCGGTTCTTTCCAACTCGGTTCCGGTGGCCATCGACTCCCGTCCTCATTCCTCAAAACTGCATGCTCATGACCTGCTGATACGCCTGCACCGCCTTATTGCGCACCGCCAGCGCCAGCTCGAACGCCATGTCAGCTTTTTCCGTGGCGATCATGGCCGTATGCACATCGACACCCGTCCCGGTCATCAGCCCATTGACAGCGGCGTTGGCCTGATCCTGAAGATTGTTGACCTGGCCGATGGCGTCCGTCATCAAATCTGAAAAAGGCGAGCTCGCGGCGGCCCCGGTGGAAGAGGCCGAACCGAGGCCAGGCAGCGAGGACGTCGCGGCTGCCGCCACTTGTTGCACTGCATGAATCGGACTGGCCATGCTCTCCTCGCTCTCTGCGTCCGCCGCCGCGGCGCGTTCTTGCCTTCGCGTTTCCTCGCTCCTACGACTTCACAATTTCCAGCGCCGAAGTGATCATTCCCTTCTCCGCCTGCACCGCGGAACCGTTCAGGCCATATGCACGGGTTGCGCCCATCAGGTCCACCGTCTCTGTGATGGGGTTAATGTCGGGGTAGGCGACGTAGCCGTCGGGCCCCGCGTCGGGATGGCCGGGGTCGTAGCGGCGCAGCGGCGGCGAAGGATCTTCCACTACCCCCGCAATGTGCACGCCGCCCGCGGGCAACTGGCCATCGGGCGGGAACTTGAGTCCCAGCGGATTCAAAAGAGGCGGTTGCGCCGGAAAAGCCGCACCCGCGGCTCCATTCAGCGCGTCCGCAAACGAGTTATCTCCCGGATTGGCCGCAAATACCACCTCATGCCGGCGATACGGGCCGCCGGACTCGGTGCGCGTGGTCTCGGCATTGGCCATGTTCGCAGCCACCACTTCCGCACGCATGCGCTCGGCCTGCATGGCGCTGCCAGAGGTCTCCATCAGCCCGAAGAGATTCATTTCTCCTCCTACTTGTCTGCATGGATTGCGTCCATGGTCATCTGGTATTGCTGGCGCAGGAGCGCGATTCCGGTGCGGAACTTCAGTTGCGCCTCGGCCAGGTTCAGGCTTTCGCGATCCATCGAGACATCGTTGCCGTCAGGGCGCGCCACCAGCCCGTCCTCGAATCGGACATGCGCTGGCTCCGCGCCCTGATCGGCTGCCGCTCCGCCGATCGCCTTCCGCATCTCGGCTTCAAAATCCATCCCCACGGCGCGGTATCCCGGGGTGTCGATGTTCGCCATGTTTGCCGCGGTCAGCTTGGTCTCTTCCGATGCCAGGTCAAGATAGCGCGCCAGGCGATCGCTCATCAGGCTCTCGATGCGCACAGTGGCCCTCCTTACTCGTCCGCGGCGCCGAAGTCGATCTCCGCCGCGGTAATGGTGGGGCTGTCGCCGGCCAGGATGGCAGCGCGCTCCAGTACGTGCTCGAGTTCGCGTACGTTGCCCGGCCAGCCATGCTCGACGAGGCGCGCCACGGCGGTATCGTCGATGCGCTTGATGGGCTCGGCCCGGCCCAGCTTCTCCAGGATGTGATTAACCAGAAGCGGCAGGTCTTCGTTGTGCTCGGCTAGCGCCGGGGTTCGGATGAGGAACACTGCCAGGCGGAAATACAGGTCGGCGCGGAACGTGTTGTCGGCGGCTTGCTTGGCCAGCTGGCGATGAGTGGCGGCGATCACGCGCACATCGACGCGGGCGGTCTCGTTTTCTCCCACTCGCTGCAACTCGCCGCACTCCACAAAACGCAGGAGCTTGGCCTGCAGCGCCAGCGGCATCTCTCCGATCTCGTCCAGAAAAATGGTGCCGCCGTCAGCGGCCTCCAGACGGCCCATGCGTCCCTGGACCGCGCCGGTGAACGCGCCGCGGGTGTGGCCAAAGAGTTCGGCCTCCAGCAGCGCTTCCGGAATGGCCGCGCAATTGATGGCGAAGAACGGCTTGCGGCTGCGCGGCGAAAGCCGGTGCAGCGCTTCGGCAACCAACTCCTTGCCCGAGCCCGTCGGCCCTTCAATCAGAACCGGCGTATTGCGCGGCGCCACCAGGCGGATACGGCGGCTCACTTCCAGCATGACCTGCGCGTTGCCGATCAGTTCCGGCAGACGCTCGATGGGCGGTGCGGTGCGCGGCGACGTCACAGTCGGCACGGCGACCAGTACCGGTCCGTGGTGCAGAACAGCGTCCGCGCGCACAACCAGATCGGGCTCCACGCTCACCGGCGGCTTCTTGATTTCTCCGGTCGTCTGGCGCGGCATCGTGTCATCCAGATCGCAGGCCGTGTTCCAGGCGGCAGTATCCGTATCCTGGTTCATGCGCAGTGCGTACAGGAGTTCCTGACGATACGGGCTGCGCGTGCAGCCCTCGGGTTGGGGCCCGTCGCTGGCGATTATATCGATACGCGGAAATGCCGAGCGAAACTCGCGCAGGAACTCGGCTAGCTCAAGGTCGGGCAGCCAGGCATCCACGATCACGGCCTCGGGAGCCGATGCGCCGGCTTCGGCCCAGGCCTGCGCACCCGACGCGGCTTCTCTCACTTTCCAGCGCAGCCCCCCGAGCCTCTGACCAAGACGGCTGCGAAAGCTCGCGTCGGAGCTGATGAGAATGGCCGTGCGCGGATGCGTGGGAGGTGCGGAAGGGAAAGACGGAATCGGAAGAGGAAACATTGGCAGCACGGTGGATCTCCTGAAGCAAATGGTGAGGGCCCGGTGGAGGGCGTTCAGTGCATCTCAACCGCAGCGGGTTGCGCCGTCGCTTGAGCGGCAAGAACCACCTGCAGGGCCAGCTCGGCCTCTGAGGGAACCAGGTAACCTTGACCGCGCACGGTGCGGATGACCCGTCCCGGCGCCGGATCTTTGATCTTGCGGCGCAGGTAGTTCACGTAGACATCGACAATATTGGTGGTCTGCGCCGGCTCCATGCGCCAGACGGATTCTAGTAGCTCCACCCGCGACACGCACTGGCCGCGGTTGAGCATCAGGTGTTCCAGCAGGGCGAACTCCTTGTTGGTCAGCGAAACAGCTTCGCCGGCGCGCCGCGCCGTATGCTCCATGCGGTCCAGCTCGAGATCTCCGGCGCGCAATGTAAGCCGCGCTTCTCTCTTCCGCCGTAACAGCGCCCGGCATCGCGCCCTCAGTTCGTGCAGGCTGAAAGGCTTGGTCATCAGGTCGTCGGCGCCCTTATCGAGGCAGCTCACCCGCGTTTCCACCTCCTGCCGCGCGGTCAGCACCAGCACCGGCAGCTCGGCGTCGATCGTGCGCATCTCTTCGAGCACCTGCTCGCCGTCCTTCACCGGCAGGTTCAGGTCGAGGATGGTCAGGTCGGGCAGATCGGCGCGAAACGCCTCTACGGCAGCGCCGCCGTCAAGAGCAACGCGCACCCGATATCCATCTGCCTCCAGCCCGCGGCTCAGAAACTGCCCAAGCGCCCGGTCATCTTCCGCAATCAAAAGCCTCATGGTTTCCTTCCGTGTTGCCGCCCGCGCCTGGATGCGCGCCGGCAGCGGAGCATCTCAGCAGCGCCTTGTCCAATTGCGGGCCAGTTCGGTTAGCAGTCGTTAATCGAACACGGACCACTTTCACCCGAAGCGGAATGAAACTCAACAGATTCGCGATGGAAGACGGGTCTCGATTCCCTCAACAGGATGAGCCTGGAGGGAGTTTCAAAATGGGCGGAGCCGCGCAACGCATCGGCTCAACCTGCGGGCCGGCCGTAAGTGTCGCCCTCAGGCGGTCTTGCGCCGCTCGCGCAAAGACGCCGCCGAAGTGGCGTCGCCCTTGGCCGCGGATTTGTGCCGGTACATGGCGCCGTCAGCACGGTCCAGAAGCTGCTCCAGCGTCTCCGGAGGAGCACATGCGGCGAGCCCGATGGATGCGCTCACCTCTATCTTGTGTGTGCTCGCCGCTCCCGGCACGGTGTAAGGGCCGCAGACCCAGGCCCGCACACGCTCGATCTGCGCTTCGGCATCGCCGAGCGGACAATCGAGCACGATCAGGAACTCGTCGCCGCCCCACCGCCCGACGATATCCGTGGAACGGCAGGCGGAGCGCAGCTCGTTGGCAAACTGGCGCAGAACCTCATCGCCGGCAATGTGGCCGTAGGTATCGTTGACGTTCTTGAAGCCGTCGATATCGACGATCGCAACCGAGAAGCTGGCGGATGCGGCCACGCGCGATTCGAGTTGGCCCTCCACCCAGAGCCGGCTGCGAAGGCGCGTCAGCGCGTCAAGCGACGCCAGCTGTTCCGCCTCGTCGAGCCGTGCCTGGAAGGTCACCACCTTCGCCTGCAAGGCATCGAGCACGGTTTTGCCTTCGGCGTTGATGCGTTCGATGGAGGCTTTCAATTCGCAGGCGCTTTTCTCTATCGAGACGCGGATCTGCGAAATATCGTCGAGCGAGGCGATCCGCCGCAGTTGTGTTGTCACATCATCGATCTGGTGCGCGCAGCGCTGGTCGCGCTCGCCCACACACTCGGCGGTGCGCGCCATGGCCAGCAGCATCTCCTTCACTTCGCTGGCCTTTTGCTGGAAGTGGCGCGCGGTGCGCCGGCCCCAATCCTGGAGGAGGGAGCGGGTGGCATTGTCGGCTTCCGCCAATGCTGAGGTATTCATGCCGCGGGTAAGCTTCTCGCCCAATTCGGCAAGTCGCGCAGCCAGTTCGGATCCAGTGGCCGGACACGCATCCGTGCCGCTCCGCCCCATATCGTTCAGCGCTGAGCGGTACGCCTCCACCAGTAGCCCGGTCAGATCGCCAGCGACGCGCTTTTGCGGGCGCTGCTCCGGCCGAACCACCTCCGGCGGAGATGTCGCTTCAAGGTATTTGCGGATGGATATCATCGAATCCCCAGCGGCCGGCACACGTACCTGCTTAAGCGGTCTATCGGCGAAAACCGCAGCGGGCATGAGCGGACAGATGCCAAAGCTGGGATGCGGGTCGATACGTAGGCACGCGCTGCATTAATTCAGACCGTGTTGACGGTCTGGAGACCCGCCCCGAGAATATCCTGGAAAAAATGCGTTGCGATTCGCTTTTTGTTCGCTATAATTCGCCCATGGCAGTCACACGGCGACAAAAAGAAGTTCTCGACTTCCTGGAATCCTTTGTCTCCCGCAATGGTTACTCGCCCTCCTTTGAGGAAATTGCGCGGGGAATGAGTCTGAAAAGCTTGGCCACGGTGCACAAGCATATCACCAACCTGGAGAAAAAGGGCATGCTCGACCGCGTGCACAATCGCAGCCGGTCCATCGATGTGTTGCCGCCGGGCGCGCGCTCGCGCTCGAGTGACCGTTTGCCTTTGGCCGGACGCATCGCCGCCGGCATGCCGGTGGAGGCAGCGGAAGCATCTGAAACCATCTCCCTGCACGACGTGGTGGGCAACCGTGACGTGTTTGCCTTGGAGGTGCGCGGCGATTCCATGCGCGACGAGCACATCATCTCCGGCGATTTCGTGCTGGTGGAGCGCACTCGTACAGCCCGCCAGGGTGAAATTGTCGTGGCCCTGGTGCACGGCTCGGAAACCACCCTCAAGCGCTTCTACGCCGAAGGAAGCATGGTGCGCCTGCAACCCTCGAATCTCGAGATGGAGCCTATCTATGTCCCTGCGGTGAATGTGGCCATCCAGGGGCGCGTCCTCGGCGTACTGCGCAAATATCACTGATCCGGCCGCGTCCCGATCCAAAGAATAAAGGCCCGGCGCTCAGCCGGGCCCTCCTTCTCAACTCTGTCCACTACTTATCCGATTACGCGCCGGACCTTCTCGTCGATCACCTCGCCCGCGCTCGGCGGCAACCCGACGATCTGGTCGGCCACCTGGCCATTCTTGAAAAACAGCAGTGCGGGAATGCCACGGATGTTATAGCGCGATGGTGTCGCGCCGTTTTGATCCACGTTCACCTTGGCCACCTTGATCTTTCCCGCATACGATTCGGCCACTTTGTCCACGTAAGGCGCAATGGCCCGGCACGGGCCGCACCATGCAGCCCAGAAGTCCACCAGCACCGGCTGCTCGCTGCGCAGCACTTCCTGGTCGAAATTTGCATCCGTTACTTCCAACACACCTGCTCCCGCCATGTTCCTCCTCGCCTCTTCTATACCGATTCAGTTTACTCGATGAATGGGATGCGTCAGGGCGCGTGAAAGTCGCAAGGGGTGTCTGGGTGGAAATATGTCGTCCCGATAAAGAAGAAGCGCCCGGACTCCTTTAAGGAATCACGGGCGCTAGAGCAGCCCTCCCCCAGAACTGCCCACGCAGCGAATGTAGGGGTTCTGGGCGTGAGAATCAAGCTATCTTAGGTAACCGCACAAGTAATCACCAACGGGGTATTAGCCAGTTGGATAATCCAGACTCTCAAAGAGTTACGCGGACACACCCATTGCGTTGCGTATAACGAGAAATTATGCGGAGCGATATTACCTGCGCTTGGGATGGTCCGCCGCCGCAGCAGAAGAAGATTCCGCGCCTCTCGGCTCAAACCGGCAAATCAGCAGTTCCGGCTCCTGCAAGCCGCTGAGCGCGTTACGTATAGCCGCCTGCGCTGCAGCTAAGCAAGAATCTCCTTCAACCACCACAAGCACCGCCGGACCAGCTCCGCTGAGCGCCACGCCAAGAATGCCGCCAACCCCCGCAAGCTGCAGCAGACGTGGAAGCAGTGGGCAAATTGCCGCTCTGTAAGGCTGGTGGATTCGGTCCGCCATGGCAACGCGCAGAAGATCCCCCCGCGCCTGTGCAAATGCCGGCCCCAATAAGCTCACAGCCTGCAGGTTGGCCACAACGTCAGACCGGGAGTACGCCTCTGGCAGAACCGCGCGCGCTTTGCTTGTGGCCAGCGGATCGGATGGAACAACCACGATGGCTCGCCAATCCGCAGGGGGAACAACCTTTGCCGCTTGAATCGTGCCGTCGTCGTTGGCTGCAGCCACAAACCCGCCTAGCCAGCATGCCGCAGCATTATCGGGATGGCCTTCAAGGGCCGCCGCTTCCGACAGGATCCGCTCACCGTCCCAGCCCAGCCGGCCGAAATGCGCGGCCATTGCTATCGCTGCCAGCCTGCCTGCCGCGGAGGATCCGCATCCCATCCCGAGCGGAATCGCATTGTCCATGCGAATGGCGATGGGGATATTCGGGCGATCGTTCTCCACGAGCACTTTCCGGTACAGCTCAAGAACAAGGTTGTCCTCCATCTGCCCGCAGCGATCCGCGTCGCGGCCGGTTGCGGCGATCAAATAATCGTCCGCCGGCTTCCGCTTCCACGTCGAGATAAAGGTTCAGGGCCACCGCGGCGGCATCAAAACCAGAGCCCAGGTTTGCTGAAGTAGCAGGAAGCCGCAGGTGCAGCTTCGCGGGCAATGCGCCGCTCATGCTGCCGCTCCCTTCATGGCCGCCAGGACCGCCTCCGGCGTGGCTTCCACCACAAGGCTATTGCTTCGCAGGCGGGCAATCTGCTCTTCGTTGCCGGCGGCCTCTTCGGCGCCTAACAGCGTGCCACGGTGGAATTCAATGGTATAGTCGGCGTCCTTCAGCGTGTGTCCGGTGAGCACCAGCACCACGGATTCGGTGGCGTCCACTTTTCCCTGCGCCCGCAGCTTTTTCAATCCGGCTAGCGTCACAGCCGAAGCCGGTTCGCAGCCCAGCCCTTCGGCGCCCAGCTCAGCCTTCGCCATCGCGATTTCGGCTTCCGTCACGTCCAGACACCATCCGCCAGTTTCTTCCACCACGCCAACTGCCTTGCGCCACGAGGCCGGATTGCCGATGCGGATGGCGGTGGCTCGGGTGTGCGCCTCCATGGGCACCAGTTTTGTGCCTCCGCTATCAGCAAAGCTGCGCACCAGCGGATTGGCTCCCGCTGCCTGAATCACCGATATTCTCGGCAAACGCGAGACCAGGCCCAACGCGCGCATTTCCTTGAAACCCTTTCCCAGCGCCGAACTGTTGGCCAGATTCCCGCCCGGAACGATCAGGTGGTCGGGCACATTCCAGTCGAAGGCCTCGGCGATCTCGAAGGCCGGCGTCTTCTGCCCTTCCAGGCGATAAGGATTCACGGAATTGAGAAGATAAATCGGCGCACGGCGTACAATCTCAGTTAGCACCCGCGCGCAGCCGTCGAAATCGGCCTTCACCTGGCACGTCACCGCGCCGTAGTCCATGGCCTGGGCCAGCTTGCCCCACGCAATCCGGCCGTCGGGGATCAGCACCAGGCTGCGCATTCCTGCGCGCGCGGCGTAGGCGGCCATGGCCGCCGAGGTGTTGCCGGTGGAAGCGCATGCCACCCATTCGAAACCGCGCTCGTGAGCCACGCTCAGGGCAGCGGTCATTCCCGTGTCCTTGAACGAGCCAGTCGGATTCATGCCCTGGTGCTTGGCAAAGAGCTGGTCCATTCCCAGCGAACGGGCGGCGAGCGGCAGCGGATACAGCGGCGTATTACCTTCGCGCAGCGAGACCGCGTGTCCGAAGTTGTCCAGGATGGGCAGCAGCTCGCGAAAGCGCCATACACCGGATTGATCGAGCGCTTCCGAGGAGCATTTCCGCTCCCGCCACAACCACTTCAGCGCGCCGGGATTGGGACGGTCATTGTTGGGCAGGCCCGGGCTCCCGCTCCTCGCCCAGCCGGGATAATCCACCTCGAACAGGTCGCCGCAATCCGCGCAGCGGAAGTCGGGACGCGCCTGGTCTCCGGAGATGCGCATCCCGCAACCGAAGCAGCGCAATTGGTGCAGATTGTCGTCCATGCCTGCTGATAGCCTAGCAGTGTTGCTCGGCGTTTGCCGTGACTGCCCCTGCTGAGGTCATCCATGAAGCGCTTCTTAACTTTGTTCAGCCCGTTACTCGCCGTTCTCTGTGTTCCCGCCATTGCGCAGACGGTGCGCGTGGCCGCTGCCGCCGATCTCGAGCCGGTTCTGCCGCCCATCTTCGCCGAGTTCCAGCGCAGCACCGGCATCGACGCACAGGCGACTTACGGGGCATCGGCATCTCTGACCACGCAGATTGAAAATGGCGCGCCCTTCGATGTGTTCTTCTCCGCCAACATGGACTATCCCCGGCGGCTGATCGCCGACGGGCTGGCCGAGGGCGCGGGCGAAGGCAAAGCCGGCGCGCCCATCCTCTACGCCAGGGGAACGCTGGTGCTGTGGACGCGCAAGGATACGAAGCTTCCGCCGCCGTCGCTCGAACTGCTGCGCGACCCCGCACTGAAGACGCTGGCCATCGCCAATCCCCAGCGCGCGCCGTACGGCAAGGCAGCGGTTGCCGCGCTGGAGAAACTGGGCTTGTATGACGCGCTCAAGCCGCGGCTGGTAACGGCGGACAACATTGGGCAGACAGCGCAGTTTGTAGATTCCGGCAACGCCGACGCGGGTCTGATTTCGATGACAGCGGCCCTGACGCCGAGGCTCGCTTCCGCCGGCAGCTACTTCGTGATTCCGCGCGATCTCTACCCGCCCATCGAACAGGGAGCGGTGATTCTCTCGAAATCATCGCAGCTCACGGCGGCGAAAAAGCTGCTGGATTACATAATGTCGGCTCCAGTCCAGGAGGAGCTGCGCAAACACGGCCTGACGCCAGCCAGCGGCGCCGGCATCTGAAACTTCCGTACAGGCGGTGATGCCCCCTGTAACCCCACGCGCTGCCATCCTGAAGCGCAGCGAAGCATCTGCGGTTGTTCTTCGCAACTTCCCCATCGTCGGTGACGCCTGCCGCACGCCTTTCGTCCCGGAGGGACGAATCGAAAATAGCCCCTGGTGAAACCCGGGGAAAGCAGCGCAATCCCAATTCGCGCCCCGTAGGTGGCGCGGCGAACCGCCAGGCTGAAGTTTCCCCACTGGCGGTCTCTCGCCGGCAACTGCCGACTACAGTCTGCACGGTGTCAGACCCGCTCGCGCCCTGCGGACAAGCTGACGCTTCTGGCACAATGTGTGGATGCCGATTTCCACTCGCGACCTCTCGCAGTTGCCGGAAATTGATAGGCTCGAAAAGCTCACCGAATCAATCGGCCGTTGGCCCCGATCTCACAAGGAATCCTCTCAAGTTGAGGGTGCCCCCGGTCCCTCGC
>CAWBIG010000044.1:0-3552 GCA_963788435.1 uncultured Acidobacteriota bacterium
TTACACCTTCGGCCACAGTGAACGCGTGAGCTATCTCTCCCGCGCCACGGCGGTGGCAATGGGACTCGGTAAGGACCACGTGGAACAAATCGGAATTGGCGCGCAGTTGCACGATATCGGCAAGATCGGCGTCCCTGACAACGTACTGCAGAAACCCGGGCGGCTTACCGCGGAGGAATTTGCCCAGGTGAAGGAACATCCTGTGATCGGTCGCAGAATTCTGGAGGGTGTGGAAGGACTCGCGCGGTATATCGACGCGGTGGAGCTGCACCATGAGAACTGGGATGGCACGGGCTATCCCCGGGGGCAATCCGGCGAGGAGACACCCATTGATGCGCGCATCATTCACGTGTCGGACGCCTACGACGCGATGATGAGCAAACGTTCGTACCGCCGCCGTATGACTCACGAGCAGGCAGTGGAGGAGCTGCTGCGATGTGCCGGAACGCAATTCGACGCGCGCATCGTAGAAGTGTTTGTGACGCTGCCGAGCGAGGTCTTCTCCGGGGTGGCCAATGCGCTGGATGTTCGCGCCCGCCTTCAGGAACTTGAAGCGACAAGGGCAAGCTGAAGCAAGGTAGTCTCCGCGCTGAGCACAGGCCAGTTCCCAACTGGGTGGTAAAGGAATGGGCTGAAAAAACGATTTTGCATTGCACAGTGCCGGGGCCGAGCGGCGGGCAACCCTGGTTCCACTCTTTGTCATCCAAGCAACATAAGGACGAAAATGCGTCGCAAGCCTCGGAATGGTTCCGCGTGCGTCAGGGCCTCCCCGCCTGTCAACCGGAACCCCGCTTGCGCTAGACTGCGCGCGTGTCCACTTATAACTCATCCATATGCTGAGGCGTCATGCAGGTTTCCGAGTTATTAAAGGGAAGGCTGAGGGGCATGGGGCGCGAAGCCTCTTGCGAAGTCATGGCAAAAAGACAAGCTCCCGCCGGGAATAGAAAAGACGGATATTACGATCTGCGGTTCCTTGAGGCGCCGGGGGATTTCCCTGACGGCGATTACGTGCTGCACCTCGACCCCCTTATGGTGTCAGTCCGCCGGCGTGGCGGCGAATGGCTGATGGGGAACGAACTGCTGAAGGAGCACAAGCTCTCGCGGACGGGATCTGCCTCCTCATTCAAAGCCTGAACTTGGATCCGGTCATTTGTATCGGCGAATCGCCTTGATCACCATGGAGAAGACGCCGGATTCGTCGCGTGCGACGAGCAGCGAGACGTGCCGGTTGACGGCGAACTCTGCCTGGATGAGCTGCTGCGCGGTGGTGTCCACGTTGGTGGCATAGGTGAGGGTCACGTTGGGGCCTACTTGTTCTTCCACGGTGATGCGGGTGGTGGAGTTGCCCAGCGCGCCCAGATAGCTGGGATCCACCTTCACCGAGCCGGCGCCGAAGAGTTTCTGCACGCGGCTGCTCACCGTGGCATTCAAAGCGCCGCCCAGAAGCACATCGGTTGAGGGCGCCAGGCTGACGGATTGCTGTTGCTGCTCGGTGTACAGTCCTTGCTCGCTTTGGGTGCGGCCCAGCGCCAGCAGGGCCACCACGTCGGCCTCGGGCAGGGGCGGATCGCTGCGATAGGACACGTTCATTCTGTCGGGCGTGCCGTGCATGCCGAGGGTGATATCGTAATCCTCCACGCGCGCGGTTGCGGTCAGGTCGATGGTGGGCTGAATGCGCACCGGGTTGGTGAAGGTAATGTCGCCGCGCTGCAGATCGTAGCGCGTTCCGGCTATGGTGGCGCTGCCTTCAGTGATGGAGACCCGGCCGAGCAGGGATGGCGAGGCCACCGTGCCGCGCAGGCGCAGGTCCACGTCGCCGGCCAGCTTGGCGTATGCGTTCTGGAAGTTCAATTGCGGCGAGGAGCGAATGCGCACATCCAGACGCACGTGATTGGAAGGCGCGTTGGGCGGCGCGACGGGCTCGACCGCGGCAGCCTGGGCGGCGAGCGCGGCTATGTCGAAATCGGGGCTCACGGAGAAGCGCGTAACCAGCACGTTTCCGCTGAGCAGCAGGCTGGATTGCGTGCCGGTGAGCTGGAGGCTTGTGTCGGCTTCAGAGCTTACGCCCTCCGGGTAGCGGATGCGCACGGAGTTGCCGGTTACGGTGAGGTCGGCATAGATACCGTGCTGGTAAGTCAGATTGCCGCCGAAGCTCAGCAGGCCGCCACCGGTCATTGCCGTGAGGGAACGCACTTCAAGGCGGTTTTGATTGAACTCTAGCACTCCATGCAACTGGCTCAGGCCGTTGGGCACGTCCTCGAGAGAAAGAGATCCGTTCTGGAACTCGACGCGTCCGCGCAGGCCCGGCTTACCAAGCGGACCGTGGGCTTCCACTTGAAACGTGGTGGTGCCGCTGGCGGTAAGGTCGGTGTCGAGGGTCTGCGCCAGCTTCAAATTCACCTCGCCGCTGGCGGCGAAGTCGATGCGCTTGGTGTCGCGCAACCCCAGCGAGCCGTTGAACCGCAGGTCAGTGTCCTCGCCGGTGATGTGCACCGGATCGAGGGTGAGCCGCGCGTTGTCCAGTGCCGCGTGAACTCCGCCATCGCTCTTGAGATGGACGCCGGCCACGGTTACGGCCATTTGTTGCAGGCGCAGATCGCCTCGCATCTCAAGCGGCTTCTCCAGCGGACCGGAAACCACCGCCGTGCCGCTGAGCGCCGACTGCGCGCTGAGGTTCTCCACCTGAGCCATGCGGAGGATGGTGGCCACATCGAACTGCGCAATGTCGATGGTTGCCTGGGTCGGCAAGTCTCCGCGCAGCTCCGTCTGGCCGCGCAATGAGAGCTTTGCGGCGTCGAACGCCGTGCCGATCTCGTAATCCAGCGTCCGGTTGGTGGTGTGTGCAGTCGCGTGCAGATTCCCCATCGGCTCGCCGGCAACGGCCAATCCTGTAATGTTTGCGGCGGCTTCTATCTTCGGCTCCTCGGTGGTGCCCGAGGCGGCAAGATGCAAGCTGAGCTTGCCGGCCACGTCCGTACCCAGGGTGCGCACGCGTTCGATCCGCGCCACGTCGATGTTGCTGGCACCGGCCTCCGCCTGAAAGCGCTTCGCTTGCAAATCGTATTTGCCGGAACCGTTGACGTCGCCGGCCGGGCTGCGCAGAACGATGGACGTGATCTTCACGGATGGGCCATTCATGGTCCCCTGCGCGCGCAGGCTCGTCACCGGCTGGCCATACAGGACGGCATCGCTCAACTGCGCCCATCCCGAGCCGTTCAGCGTGTTCAGAGGTCCGTCAGCCGCGAACTGCGCGCTCAACTTGCCGGTGACGGGAACATCAAGATTGGCCATCTGAAGCACATCGGCCGCACTCAGATTCGCGGAGCGAACCTGCAGGTGCAGGATTGAGTTGGCGTCGAAAACAGGCAGCGTGTTTCCGCGTGCCGCCTCCTTCAGCGTTGCAGCCGGAATTTGGGACGCGGTGAGCGAGCCATCCACCAGAAGCTCCCCGCTGCCGTGCTGGAGACGCCCATGCTGGATCGCGATGCGGTCCGCGGCGTAGGAGCCGTCAGCTGCGATCGACTCAAAATGCACGAAACTCGGCTCACCCGG
>CAWBIG010000045.1:0-7257 GCA_963788435.1 uncultured Acidobacteriota bacterium
CTCGATATCGAGATGATCCCCATCGACGATCCGGAAACATTCCGGGCGCGTGTTTCACACCGCGCTGACCTCCGGCGTGTTCCAGTTTGAATCCCCCGGCATGCGCGACATCCTGCGCCGTTACAAGCCGGACACGGTGGAGGAACTGACGCAGTTGAACGCGCTCTTCCGTCCCGGACCCATGGCGATGATCGACGACTTCATCGAGCGCAAATGGGGGCGCCGCAAGGTCGAGTACACGCTGCCGCCACTTGAGGCAATCCTAAAAGACTCCCTCGGCGTCATTGTTTACCAGGAACAGGTGATGCGAATTGCGCAGGTGCTGGAAAGTTTCAGCCTGGGAGAAGCGGACCTGTTGCGGCGCGCCATGGGAAAGAAGGATTCGAAAGCCATGGCGAAGCAGCGCGAACGGTTCTTAAGCGGGGCAGCGGCGCAGGGCTACGCCAAGGCGCCGGTGGAAGAGATTTCGAGCAATATGGCGAAGTTCTCTGAGGATGGATTTAACAAATCGCACTCCGCGGCCTACGCCTGGGTGGCCTACCAGACGGCATACCTGAAGACCCACTATCCCGTTGAGTTCATGGCAGCGCTGCTCAGCTCGGAGACTTCAAAGCCCGATGACGTGGTCAAATACATCGCCGAATGCAAGGAAGTGGGCATAAATGTAAGTTTCCGCCCGATGTCCAGGTTTGCGGGTCGCAGTTTACGCCCCACATCACGCCGGAAGGAAACTCGATTCGTTTCGGCCTGGCAGCGGTCAATACGTTGGCGGCAATGCCATTGAATCCATCCTCAGCGCGCGAGCTGGAGTGGGCGGCCGCTTCAGCAGTTTTTGGGAATTCTGCGAAAAAGTCGATTTGCGCCTCTTCAACAAGCGCGTTATCGAGTCGCTGATCAAGGCCGGCGCGCTGGATTCCTCGGGCATCGCGGGCAGCTTACGCCGCGGCGGATCACGCGATCAAGCACGCGCAGAAAGCGCAGAAGGACGCCGCGCAGGGCCAGCCCGGCTCTTCGGCCTGTTCAACGAGACCCCCGCAACCGGCCGCGGCACCGACGATCTGCCCCATGCACCGGATTGGGAAGAGAGCGAGCGTCTGGCCAATGAGAAGGAAGTTCTCGGATTCTTTGTCTCCGGCCATCCACTCGATAAATATGCGGAGAAGCTGCGCAATCTCCGGCGTGATTCCGATCGCTGAAGCTCTGGAACGAAGCCGCCGGAGCGCGCGTGGGGTCAGCAGTCCGATCCGGCCGACGAGATTCAGGTGGCCGGCATGATCCAGGGCACGGGTACCCCGCGCAAAAGCAGGCGGGGTGAGCTCTATGCAGGGATCGATTGAAGACGCAACCGGCAAAATGGAAGTGATCTGCTTTGCCCGCGAATACGAGCGCCTCGCCGAGCAGCTCAAGACGGAAGCGCCGGTTCTGATCCGCGGCACCCTCATTGGCGACGAAGAGTCCGCTCCCAAGATCGCCATCAGCGCCTTCCAGGCCCTCGATGAGGTGCAGGTCAAGCTGCCAACGGGCGTGCGCATCCGCATCAATCTCGACCGCGCCACCGAAGAGACGCTCTCTTCGTTGCGTTCCCGACGCCGCCGCCGCGCCGCCGGCCCCGGCAAGGTCTTGCTCCAACTGGAAAAGAGAGGGGCGAGTACGCATCATCCTGGAGCCGGACCGAAATGTCGGTAGCAGCCGATGAGCGGCTGGATCGAGCGGGTGGAGGAACTGGTAGGCAAGGGAACCGTGCAGCTAGTTTAAGCAAGCGTTTTTCGCTTGCTGTTTTACGCGTAGCTGCTCACCCCCGCCCCGCGTCCTCCCCGCTCGCGTGCAACCTTCTCCACGTACCCACTTTCCCGCAGCGCCTCCAGCGGCTCCGCCGGCAACCCCCGCATCTCGCGCTTCCTCACCATTGGCCGCACATCCCGCCAGAACGCATCGCGAAACAACTCCTCCGCCTGCACCAGCTCGCACGCGCCTTGCAGCCGGGCCAGCTCTTCCCGGTCCACCAGCGCCGCCTTTACCCAGAGCTCGTGCGCCGTACTAACCGTCTGCACCATTGCTTCCATCTTGCCTTTTAGGTTGTGGCTCTGGTCAATCATGAAGGCAATGTCGAGACTCAGTCCGTCCGCCTCCGCCACATGGATTTCATGGAAGATCCGGAAAACCTGGTACGGGTCAATGGATCCCAGCGTCAGATCGTCGTCCGCGTACCGCCGGTCGTTGAAGTGGAACCCGCCGAGCATTCCCGTGTGCAGCAACCAGGCCACTATCTGCTCAATGTTCTGGCCCGCGTAGTGATGTCCGGTGTCCACCAGCACCCGCGCCTTTGGACCGGCTCGCCGCGCCAGCTCCGCCGCCATGCCCCAGTCGGCAATGTCGGTGTGGTAGAACGCCGGCTCAAACGGCTTGTACTCCACCAGCAGCCGCTGCTCCGGCTCGAGGCGTGCGTGCGCCTCCCGCAGGCCCTCCTCCAGCCAGCCAATGCGCGGACGCATGCTCTGCGTCCCAGGATAATTCGAGCCATCCGCCAGCCACAGCGACACGTCGCGCGAACCCAGTTGCTGGCCCAGCGCAATCGAGTCCAGCACATGGTCCAGCGCGCGCTTCCGGATCTCCGCCAACGGATTGCACAGCGATCCGAACTTGTACTCCTGGTCCTGGAACAGGTTGGGGTTGATGGAACCCGCCCGCACTCCGTATTTCCCCTCCAGCATCCGCACCGTGGGCACATCGTGGCTGCCGTCCGGCAAATCCCACAAGACATGCAGCGCCAGCGTCGGCGTCGCCCCGGTCAGCCGGTTCACTTCGCCGGCGTCGGCAAACTTCTCCTCAAGGTTTCCCGCCGCGCCATCCTGCAGGAACTTCCCGAACCGCGTCCCGGTGTTGGCAAATCCCCAGGAAGGTATCTCGATCCGAAATGCATCCAGCGCCCGGAACGCTCGTTCCGCCAGCTCCTGTTCAGCCATTCTCATGCTCGTTTCCTCGCCAGCCGCCCCATGCCCCTTGCCTCTTTATCCCTGCTGTTTCCCTCCACGGTACCTTGATACCATTCTGCGGCTCTTTTCCCGTGACGGATTCGCAGGGTAATGCCATACTGCTACCACAAGCTACAGTCTTCCAGGCTTTATGTCTATTCTTCGCGTTTTCAGCCGCTTTCGGTCCGGTGCGCATTCGCGCATCGCCCGTTCTTTGTCCGGAGGCTCGTTCCTCCTTCGCGCCACTCTCAAGATTTGGCTGGAATCCCCGATCTTTCTCTCAGAGCAGTTTCTCCAAGTCGATTGGAGAGCCAATGTCAGACCGTTTAGTCCATGAAGAACCAGAGCAGGACAGATGCTTCTGCTCATACCAATAACTGAAGTTGCCTAACGTCACACGGGACCAGAAAAGGTACAGGAGATGGTTCATGAACCGTTTGCGTTCTTCCCGTCGTCGCTGCCCTCTGCATGCTTTGCTGCTTCCCCTTGTTACGCGCGCAGGACTCCAACATCGCACCTCGCGTCGTCGGCCCAGTCGATGATTCGTCGCGCGTCACTCTGGGGGGTAGCCTCACGGTCTGGCGCAGCCGCAGTTCGACCGTGGCGAGGCCTCGCCGACAATCGAATTCCACAATGTGCGTCTGTGTCATCCACCGCTCCCCGCAACAGGAAGCCGCACTCAACAATTCATGGCTGAGCAGCTCGATCGCCATTCGCCGAATTTCCACCACTGGCTCACCCCAGATCAGTTCAACAAGCTCTATGGCCTGGCCGACTCCGACGTCGCCGCCATCAGCTCCTGGCTCCAGTCCCACGGCCTCAAGGTGGAAAGCGTCACCGCAACTGACATCGCCTTCTCGGGCAGGGTCCCACAGCTCGAAGAAGCTCTGCCACGTCCATTCACTCCTTCGTAACTCCGAGCGGCCACCAGTTCTACGCCAACACCACTGAGCCCAGCGTTCCGGCGGCCTTCTCGAACGTGATCAGTGGCGTAGCTTTCCTCAACACCATCCGGCCGCTTTCCCATGCGATCGCAGGGCCTCCGGGCAAATACGATGCCCAGGGAAAAAGGCTGGTCCCCGCCCAATCGTCCGCCGTCCACGCCCATCCTGACCTTACCGTGAACGGGGATTACCTTTACATGGTCCCGGCCGACGCCGCCACCATTTACGACACGCCCAACAGCTACAACGGAAACTTCTCCTCCGCGACCAGTTACACCGGTTCCGGCGTCACCATCGGAATCGGCGGCGACGCCCTCATCCAGGCCAGCACAGTCGCGGATTTCCGCACCCGCTTTCTGAACGGTGATACCACTCAGCCGACCATCACCAACATCAACACTTCGGCTACGGCAGGAGGTGACACCGACGAAGCCTATCTCGATACCGAAGTTTCAGGCGGTTTGGCGCCAGGCGCTGCCATCCACTTCTATACCGCCGACGACTCTGTCGGCGGTCTTTACGCCGCTATTCCGCAGATGCTCACAGACAACTCGGTCGATATCTTCAGTCTGGGCTTTGGCTACTGTGAGCTATTGCTGGGGACGGCAGACAATCAGGAGATCGCCGGCTGGTGGCAGCAAGCTGCCACGGATGGCATCACTGTCGTGATTTCCACCGGCGATGATGGCGCGGCTGGCTGCGACAACCAGGACAAGGTCTACGTTGCCTCGCTGGGCCTGAACATCAGCGGCTTTTCCTCCACGCCATACAACGTCTCCGTGGGCGGTACTGATTTCTATGGCTTGCTCAACGGCGGATTCAGCACCTACGTCAACAGCAATTCGAGTTCATCGAATGCCTTTCGTTCTGCTCTAAGCTATATTCCGGAGTCCACCTGGAACGACTCAACTACGAGCAATGGCGATATCAGCGCCAATGTCCCGTATGTCAACTCGATACCAGTCAGACAAACATCATTGGCGGCACCGGCAGCACCCGCAACTCTTCCACCAACACCACAACCTACAACAGCACCACCGGCGTGACGCCGCGGGGACTTGCACCAGCGGCTGGCCAGCCGTCCTGGCAGACGGTCCGGGTGTCCCCAGCGATGGCGACCGCGACGTTCCTGACGTCTCCCTGATGGCCGGAAACGGCTTTTACGGCGCCACCTGGCTGGTCTGCACCGACGATACCGGACCGAACTCGAACAACGTGACGGTCTCTGAGAACTGTACCAATCAGTCGGATAACAACTTCTACTTCGCCGGCATCGGCGGGACTTCAGCCTCGACGCCGGCATTCGCGGGCATCCTGGCCCTCGTGGTCCAAGCCAACGGCGGCCGCATCGGCATGGACGGCGCAAGTGCTCTATGACATTTACAACAGCAGCAGCGGCGCCGCGGTCTTCCACGATGTTCCCCAGGGCAACAACTCCGTATTATGCACCGAGGGCACGCCAACTGCCAGGCAGTGGGCAGTTCGTTCTTTGAGAGCGGCTACAACGCCGGCGCCGGCTATGACCTCGCCACCGGCCTGGGCAGGCGATGCCACACAGTTGATTGCCGGCTATGCCGCACTTTCGGGCGGCGGCGGTGGGGGCGGCACCAGCGGCACCTTCTCGATGCCCACTCCAACCAATCCTGCGGCCATCAGCCCCGGCGGTTCAGCCAGCGCCACGATATCAGTCAACGGGAGTAACGGCTATGCGGGCAGCGTCAGCTTCGCCTGCTCGCTGACGACTTCCCCAACCGGCGCGGTCGATCTGCCCACATGTTCCGCCGGGAGCGCAGTTACGCTCAGCTCCTCGACTACGAGCGGCACCTCGACCATGACCGTGGCCACCACTCCTCCTGCCCTCGCCAGTCTTGACCGCCGCGGCTTGCCCGGCTGGCTGGGACCGGGCGGCGGAACTGTGCTGGCCCTGCTGATCTTCTTAGGCATCCCCGCGCGGCGGCGTGGCTGGCGCAACCTCCTCGGCCTGCTGGTTGTTTTCGCCTTCCTCGGCACGCTCTCAGCCTGCGGCGGCGGCAGCAATGGCGGCGGCGGAGGCGGGGGTGGCGGCGATCCCGGCACGACCCCCGGCGCCTACGTCTTCACTGTGACGGGAACCGGCACCCCTGGCGGCGGCGGCCCCTACACAACCACCTTCACCGTTACCGTCAATTAAGAGCAATTCAACAACAGCATCGCGGCCCATCCGTTTGGATGGGCCGGGCTATTTGTGGCTCTGAGCCCGCTGCAGGAATAAATCCGGGAGTGTTCGTCTCCATAAAAAACCCGCGCAGACAGCTACACTGATCGTACCGCATCGCACTTTTTCATGCATCGGAGGCCATCTCGATGGGAGGCATGATCAGCGCCTGGCGTTCCCTGGGCCAGGACCCTTCCGTATTGAAGCAAAAGGTTAAACCGGGGACTGCGAAGCGCACCCTCGCCTTTGCCTTGCCCTATGCCGGCCTGCTGGCCGTGTTTCTTCTCGTTGTCATCGTCGACGCGTCGATCACCATCGTCAATCCGTTGCTCTTCCGCCAGATCATCAATAACGGCATCCTCAAGGGCAATGCGGCTTTGATCATTCATCTGGCCATCATTGTGGGCTGCCTTGGCCTGTTTGACGGCGCACTCGGCATCGCCCAGACTTTCCTCTCGTCAAAAATTGGCGCCGAGATCGTCCTTTCCCTCCGCAATCGTCTCTTCCAGCACATCCAGCGAATGCCGCTGGCATTCTTCACGCGCACCCAAACCGGAGCTCTTGTCAGCCGCCTCAATACCGACGTTCAGGGTGCGCGTACGGCTTTCACTGACATCCTCTCCAACGTGGTTGGCAATCTCATCACGGTCCTTCTCATTCTGGGCGCAATGTTCGTGCTCTCCTGGCGCATTACGCTCGGCGCCGTCGTGCTCCTGCCCATCTTTGTTTTCCCGGCGCGCTTTTGGGGGCGCAAACTTCAGGCCATCATGCGCGAAACCTATGACCTTGCCGGCAACATGAACAACCTCATGGTGGAGCGGTTCAACGTGGCCGGCGCTCTGCTGGCCAAGCTGTTCGGCCGGCCGGAAGAAGACGCTCGCACTTTCCGGGAAAAGGCTCAACGCGTCTCCGACATCAGCATCAAGGTGGCCATCTATAGCCGTCTGTTCTTCACCGCGCTCGCCGTCGTGGCCACCGTGGCCTCTGCGCTGACTTATGGCTGGGGAGGCGTTTTGGCAGTCCATCATGTTCTCGACGTGGGCACGGTCGTCGCCCTCACCGCCTACCTCGCACGCCTGTACGCGCCGTTAGTCAGCGCAGAGGCCACGGTGGCCACGACGGCGAGCGCGGTGAAGAACAGACGGCT
>CAWBIG010000046.1:0-34961 GCA_963788435.1 uncultured Acidobacteriota bacterium
ATGTTTTTCGGATTGACGCTGCTGTCGGGTGCCATGGCCGTTCCATCCCACGCGCAGCAGGCGCTGGTGGACCGGTTCGTGCTGGATGACACCATTCAGCCGGTGAGCGCGGGGCAGCTCGATCGCGCGCTGGCGCGGGCCAACTCCGACGGCGCCTCGGCGCTGCTGATCGAAATGGACACTCCGGGCGGACTGGTGGAATCCATGCGCCACATGGCCGGCGCAATTCTCAGCTCGCGCGTGCCAGTCATCATCTACATTGCCCCAGCCGGGGCGCGCGCGGGTTCGGCCGGTTTCTTCCTGCTGGAAGCCGCGGATGTGGCGGCCATGGCTCCCGGAACCAATGCCGGCGCAGCGCACGTGGTGTTTGAGCTGGGAAAGCCCGACCAGACCATGGAGGAAAAAGTCGAGAACGACGCCGAGGCTTTCCTCCGCTCTTACGTTGCCAAACGCGGCCGCAACGTGGACGCAGCGATTGCAGCGGTGCAATCGTCGCACGCATACAGCGCGGAGGAAGCACTGCAGCAGCACCTGATTGACACCATCGCATCCAGCGACGAACAACTGCTGAATGAACTGAATGGGCGCGAGATCACGCGCCTGGACGGCAGCAAGCAGGTGCTTCATCTTGCCGGCGCGCGAATCGTCACGCTGAAGCCCACGCTAAGGGAAGACTTGCTGAGCTGGCTGGTGGATCCCAATATCGCGCTGCTGCTGCTGGTGGGCGGGGCGCTGCTCATCTATCTCGAATTCAATACACCGGGCACCATTGTTCCCGGCGCGCTGGGCACGCTGATGGTGTTGCTGGGAATCTTCGGTCTCAATCTACTGCCAATTCGCTACACCGCCGTCATGTTGCTTCTTGCTGCTCTGGTGTTGCTGGTGCTTGAGGCCAAGTTCGGCGGGCATGGCGCGCTGGCCATTGCTGGGATTGTCTGCCTGACCCTGGGCACGCTCACCCTGGTGGCGGCGCCGGTGCCGGAGCTTGCCGTCAGTCCGTGGGTGGCCATCGGCGTCGGCGCCGGCTTCGGCGGAATCACTGTTTTCCTGGTGCGGCTGGCGGTGCGCGCGCGCCGCGCAAAAAAGATGCTCGGCCCGGACGCGCTCATCGGGCGTCCTGCTTCGGCCATGGAGGCGCTGGCGCCAGAGGGCCACGTGCTGGTGGCAGGCGAGATTTGGCAGGCCGTCGCCGACACGCCGATCCCCGCCGGCAGCGCGCTTCGCGTCACCGGCCGCGACGAGTACCGCTTGCACGTTACCGCTGTGGGAGCTGCAACGGTATCCCCGAATGCAAACGATTGATCAACCACGGTAGTACAATCCGTGCGGAAGCGAGGTAACACCCGTGCCCGAAGCCAATTTTGCCCTCCTCATCGCCATTGCCATCGTCGTGCTCTACCTGCTGAACTCCATCAAGATTCTTCGCGAGTATGAGCGCGCGGTGATCTTCCGCCTTGGCCGTGCTCTGCCCGAGCCGAAAGGGCCTGGCATTATTCTCGTGTTTCGCCCGTTCGACCAGATGGTTCGCATCTCCCTGCGCCAGGAAGTTCTGGAAGTGCCGCCGCAGGATGTGATCACGCGCGACAACGTGACCATTAAAGTGAACGCGGTGGTCACGATGTACGTGGTGAAGCCGCTCGATGTGGCCATCAAGGTGATGAACTACGTTTACCAGACCTCGCAGTTTGCGCAGACCACGCTGCGCAGCGTGCTGGGCGAAGTGGAACTGGACGAGGTGCTGAGCCATCGCGACAAGCTGAACCTGAAGATCCAGACCATCATCGATCAGCGCACGGAGCCGTTCGGCGTGAAGGTGATCTCAGTTGAGATCAAGCAGGTGGACCTCTCCGAACAACTGCTGCGCGCCATGGCCAAGCAAGCCGAAGCTGAGCGCGAGAAGCGCTCCAAAATCATCCACGCGGAGGGCGAATTCAACGCCGCGCAAAAGCTGGTAGACGCGGCCGCGCTGATGGCCACTGAGCCGATGACCCTGCAACTGCGTTACCTGCAGACCCTTGCCGACATCGGCGTGGAGAAGAACACCACCATCGTCTTTCCGCTGCCGCTGGAGTTCCTGTCGGTGTTGAACGGTATGCGCGCTGCAGCGCCAACGGAAACGGGGAAGAGTTAGCGAAGGGAATCCGCGGCCTTGACTGGTACGTTTCCCCGGTGCTGAATTGTCGTTTGCCGGCGTCCCATGACCGCCTAAACTGGAGTAAGGCTGGAGACCGGAAACAGAGCACCCATGACGTACAGAGGTTTTGGCGGCACCGCATTTGAACCTGTCGAAGAAAGCCGCGACAGGGAAATCACGCTCGGCCCCATCATGCTGACGGGGCTTGTTCTCGCGCTATTGGCGCTGTGCGGCATGTGTTTTGTTGGCGGATACGCAGTAGGCCGCCGCCAGCCGGTGCCATTGCTGGCGACCGCTTCCAACGTTCCATCCGCCGCTCAGCCTTTGAGTGGACAGTCCAAGCCCGAGGCCACCGAAAGCAGTCTCAATGCGCCGCCTGCCGCTCAGTCCACGCCCGCCACGCCCCAGGCCGCGGACTCGGGGACCGCTCCAACCGCCGCCGCGCCGGCAGTGGTCCAAGCGGCCTTGCCCGCGCAGCCAGCACCCGCGCAAACCAATCCCGCCTCCGCGCCCGTACAATCCGCGCTTCCTCCGGCGGGCTCCTGGATGGTGCAGATCGCCGCCGTTTCCAATGAAGAGGACGCCGATGTGCTGATGACCGCGCTGCGCCAGCGCGGGTATGCCGTCCGCCAGCGCCGCGATCCCGTCGACAATCTGATCCACGTGCAGGTGGGCCCGTTTTCCACCGAGAACGATGCCATCGCCATGCGCCAGCGCCTGCTCAACGACGGCTACAACGCCGTCATCCAGCACTGAACGCTTTCACTTCTTCACTTCTTCACTGTTTCCACGCATCCATTCCGGCAATCCCGAGGCAATCGCCGCTCGCACGGCCTCCATCAGGTCCTCGCGGCTGGAGAAGCGCTTTGGATCCAGCGGCTCATGGAACAAGATGTGCGCCGTGCCCGGCCTCACCCGCACGCTGCCCTTCGCCATCATGCTTTCGGTCCCGAAGATGGACACCGGAACGCAAGGCGCGCCGGCTTCCATCGCCAGATAAAACGGGCCCTTCTTGAACGGCAGCAGGCGGCCGTCGCGCGAGCGCGTGCCTTCAACAAAGGTGGTGATGTGCAGCCCTTTGTTGAGCGCGCGCCGCGCCGCCGCCACGCTTTCCACCGCGCTCTCCACGCGGCCATCGCGATCCACCGGAACAAAATCGCCCAGCTTCAATCCGTAGCCAAACACCGGAATCCTGGTCAGCGATCGCTTGACGAATGCCGAGGTGCGTCCGGGAATGCGCGGAAACAGCGCCGGCGGATCCAGGTTGGAGACGTGGTTGGCCATGAAGATACACGCGGTGCGCGCCGGTATGCGCTCAAGGCCCTCCACTTCCACGCGGATGCCGGCCAGGCGGTAAGCCGTGCGCACAATCGCCTGGGAGACGTTGTACAGCGGCGTTGCGTTACCGGTCAGCAAGGCCCAGGGAATGAAAATCAGGGCCGCGGGTGCGCCCAGAATCACGATGGTGGCGAGCAATGTAAACGAGGCGATCATCGATGCCTTTGCGACTGGTCTGCGGCAAGGCGCGCCGGAAGCTTCTCATAGATTCCGTCGAAGCCGCCGTTGGAAAGAATAGCTACCACGTCTCCGCTGCGCAATTGAGGAACAATTTCATTCACGATCGATTCCACATCGGGGCAGAGCGATGCCGGCGTGCCCAGGCCGTTCAGCGCGCGGACCACGTCCTCCGGATGCAGGCGCTCGTCTTCGGCAATGCGCTGCTGTTGGTAAACGCCAGCCAGCACCACGCGATCTGCCTGGCGCAGGCTGGTCACCAGGTCGTTCTGGAGCACCTTGCGCCGCAGCGTGTTGGAACGCGGCTCCAGAACCGCCCACAGCCGCGCCTGGGGATAGACCGACCGCAGCGCACGCAGCGTCTCGCGAATCGCAGTAGGATGATGGGCAAAATCGTCGATGATCGTCACACCGCCGATCTCGGCGCGCACCTCCAGCCTCCGCTTCACGCTCTTGAAACTCGCAAGGGCCGCCACAATCGACTCCTTCGGGATTCCCTGATTCGCGGCCAGCGCTGCGGCAGCCGTTGCGTTCAGCGCATTGTGCTCACCCGCAAGCTGCATCTCCATCTCCGCCCAGAGTGAGCCGCCGCGCCATACCTCCCATCGCGTGCGCCCGGAATCATGCGCGTGATTTCGAATCTGCCATTGCGCGCCCTCGGAAAAGCCGTACCGCTCCACGTGGCAAAACGCGTGCGCAATGCACTCGCTCACATTGTCGCTGCCGTCAAAGGCCACGATGACGCCGCGCCGCGGCACCAGGTTCACAAGGCGCTTGAATGCCGTCTTCACCGCATCCAGATCGGCGTAAATGTCGGCATGATCGAATTCCACGTGGGTCAGAATCAGCGCGTCGGGAAAATAATGCAGAAACTTCGGTCCCTTGTCGAAGAACGCGGTGTCGTACTCGTCGCCCTCCACGATGAACGTGCGCGTGGGCCGCAGTTGAAAGCTCGATCCGAAATTCTCCGCCACGCCGCCGATCAAAAACGACGGCTCCAGCGCCGGATTCGCCCGCGCCGCCGTCTCATAGATCCACGCCAGCATGCTGGTTGTCGTCGTCTTTCCGTGCGTCCCGGCAACCACCAGCGACTCCCGCCCGACGAGGAACTCTTCCTTCAGCAGCGCCGCCATCGACGTAAACGGAATGCGCTCGTCCAGCACCCGCTCCACTTCGGGATTGCCGCGCGAGAGAGCATTGCCGATCACCACCAGGTCAGGCGGCGGATCCAGATTCTCCGCCGCATACGGCTCACCAACCGGAATCCCCAACTCACGCAACTGATCGCTCATCGGCGGATAGGCCGCTTTGTCGGAACCCGTGATCCGATGCCCCTCAAGCTGCAACAAACCGGCCAGCGAAGCCATCGCCGTTCCGCAAATTCCGCTCAGATGAATATGTTTTTTTTCGGATGCCAATGCCGCGCTCTACTCCCTACGCCCTAGTCCCTGCTTCCTATTCTCAACTCTGCATTGCCCGCAGCGTCCAGTTCCGCTTCCACGCCAAACGTCAGCGTCACGTTCTGCCGAGAGACATGCCCGCTTCTCAGTCCAATCACTATCGGCCCTTCGAAGCCTGCCAGCGCACTCCGTATCGTTTTCTCCAGCAGTTCCGGCTCGCTGCCCGGCGAAGCGCAATCCAGCATCTCGCCAAATACGATTCCAGTCACGCCCTCAAGCTTCCTCGCCTTGCGCAGTTGCCACAGCATCCGGTCCACCTGGTACGGCTTCGCGCCCACGTCTTCAAGGAATAGCAGCTTTCCCGATGTTCGCGGTTCCCATTGCGTTCCCAACATCGAAACCAGGATGCTGAGGCAGCCGCCGTAGAACACCCCGCGTGCTCGGCCGGCCTTGAGCGTCCGCAATCCTTCGCTCGCGCCAACGCTGTACGCCTCGCCCGCCAGCGATGACGTGAAGCTGGGCAGATGCACTCCATCCTCAAGGTTGAAGTCGGCGGCCAACATCGGTCCATGAAACGCAGGCAATCCGATCCGGTCCAGCAAATGCAACTGCATGCCGGTCAGGTCGCTATACGCGACAAACGGCTTGGCGTGCGCGCGAATCAACTCAAGATCAAGCCCTTCCAGCAGATAGTTCGAGCCGTATCCTCCGCGCAGGCTCATAGCAAACTGCGTCTCCGCGCTCGCAAAAGCCGCATGCAGGTCGGCTATGCGCTCTTCTGGAGATCCCGCAAAAAACAAAGGACCGCGCCGCAGCGCATGCTCGCCGAATCGCGGCTCATACCCCAGTGCGCGCAGAGCCTTCACGCCACCATCGATGCGTTCCTGCCGCGCAAACGACGCCGGAGCTACGATGCTCAAGCCTGCTCCTGCGCGTATCTTGCCCAGTGAGATCAGCGCTCGTGCTTCCATCACCACGCCTCGCCGCGCGCTACCAGCGCAGCCGGACCGGTGAGTTCGAGTTCCGATCCCGGCCCGTCCCATTCGACCACCTGCGCTCCTCCCGGCGCGACCACGCGCAGCGGGCAACTGCATCCATGAAGCGCGATCGCGGCCACCGCGGAAGCCGATGTGCCCGTCCCCGACGAATGCGTCGGCCCCACTCCGCGCTCGAAGATCCGGATCTCAATCTCTCCGGGGCTCAAGATGCGCACGAATTCCACGTTGGTCTGGCGCGGGAAATCGGGATGGCCGCAAATCTGTTGCCCGATGCTCTGCCATCGCTGCCCATCCACTGCAAACTCCGCGCTATCCACCACGATCACAAAATGCGGATTGCCCGTCGAAACTTCCACGCCTTCCACGCGCACGCCGCCGGGAATCGTCACTGTCCTCGAAGCGAAAGCGGGCACTCCCATGCCGATCGTCACATCCACGCTGAATCCGCCCCCGGCAATGACCGCATTCACGCGGCAGATGCGCGGGCCCGCGTCGGTCTCGATCTCAAGCATCTCGCCGCTGCGCGCGCCGCATGCCTCCGCCATCCACGCCGCCACGCAGCGTGTTCCGTTTCCGCTGATCTCCGCCATCGAGCCATCGGCGTTGTGCAAACGAATTCGCCCCGATCGCGGTCCCGTCCACCGGAAAAACTCAATGCCGTCCGCGCCCACTCCGGTGTTGCGCGCGCACAGCCGGCGCGTCAGTTCCGCCCAGTCCAGGCCGGCCGCCGCGTCTTCCGTCACAATCAGGAAGTCGTTGCCGCAGGCTTGCGCCTTGGTGAAGGGAATCAATCGTCCTCCCGATCTTGCCCGATGCTATCACCGCGCCGCTGCGCTCTGCGCGGCCGAAGAATCCGAAATGTAAAGTGTTCCCGCAGCCTGGCCCGGCCACGTGAAACGCGCCACCAGCTTCAATCCCTGCGGATGCGCGCGCACCGCCTGGTCAATCTCGTCGCCGGCAAATGCCAGCACCACCGCCGCGTGTCCGGCGGGATCTTCAAGCGCCGACTGGTAAGACTCCTTGTCGCTTTCATTCACGGTCTGCCGCAGCGGGATTCCACTCAGCGCCACGATCTGCGGATACACCGACGTGTTCATCAGCACCGTCCCGCCATGCCGCCCCGCCAGCACCTTCCGCATCGCCGCTGCAATCTCCTGCTCATAACCGCGCCTCGCCTGCGCGTTCTTTGTTCCTTCCACGTAGACCATCGGCCGCGCCCGCATCATCGCTGCTGCGTTCGCCGCAACCGCCGTTAACAACGCCGCTGTCGCCGCGCGCGTCCACGCCGGTTTGAAATCCCGCACCGCGCCCAGCACAAACCGTGCCGCGAATCCCACTCCCAGCGCCAGCGCCGGGATCAGCTCCAGCCCATACCGCGTGTTGTACCACGAGTGCGGCCACCACACCGGAATGAAAATCGGCACCGATCCATACGCCACCGACCAGGCGTAAAACGGAATCGGGAACCACAGCAGCAGCGTCCACGCAAACGCCCTGCGCCGCTCCATCCACCAGCCCCACGCGGTTCCCAGTACGCTCAGCGCCAGGAGCGCGTTTCCCCACGCCGGCGCGGCCGAATCCATTTCCGACACTTTGACGAAAAACAGCAGCCCCACCCACGGATTGTGCCAGCCCGGATGCGGCGGTCCCGCGCCCGGCGTGGCCGTGTGCAGCTCAATCGCCTTGGCTGAATACGGTCCGCGCGCAAAATCCAGCCAGTCGCCGAACACCGCTGCGTTGTAAGTGAACCATACCAGCGGCGCCGCCACCACGACCGCGCTCGCCATCCAGAACGTGCGCGAACGCAGCCTCCCGCGCCGCAGCAGCGCAACTCCCATCGCCGTCCATGCTATGAGTGCCATGATCCAGCCGTCGTAGCGCGTAAATACCGCGGCCACCAACGCCAGCGCGATCAGCCACGTCAGCCGGTTGCTTCGCCGCTCGTCTTTCTTGTCCAATCCGGCGCGCCACTCCACCAGCCACGCGGCGGTCCAAACCATCTCGCAAACAAACAGCGGCTCCGTCATTGCCGTGGTCTGCATGTAAATCAGGTTGGGATTGAGCACGAAAAACGCCAGCGCAATCGCAGCCGGCTGCGGCCGCAACCATCGCCGCATCAGCCGGTACATTCCCACGCACGATGCCAGCCAGGCCAGCGCGGAGGGAATCGACCCCGCCATTCCGTTCGCCCACAACGCATACACCGCACACAAACGGAATCATCAGCAAATGCGGCAACGGCAGCCACACGCTGCCAAGCTGCGCCAGTCCCGGCCGGTGCGAATCGATCACCCTCCGCGCAATGTGCAGGTGCGCCTCGGCGTCGCCGTAATTCAGGATCGCATCGTGCCGCCAGCTCCAGGCAATCGCGGCCAGTGAAGCCGCCGCGCAGCAGGCCACCACGGCCAGCATCTCGCCTCGTACGGCACGTTCTTCAATCAAGGTGTGTCAACTCGCGGAATTGTTCAAAGCGTGCGTCCACTTCGTCGCGCGTCAGCTTCTCCAGGCGCTCCGTCCCAAACTGCTCCACTGCAAACGAGCCCATCACGCTGCCGTAAAACATGGCGCGTCGGAACGCGGCCGGCGTCAGGTCCTTTTCGGAAGCCAGGTACCCGAAAAACCCGCCGCCAAAACTGTCGCCCGCGCCCGTCGGGTCCACTACTTCCTCGAGAGGCAGCGCCGGCGCGCGAAACGCCTTCGCGTCGATCCCATCCCGCGCTTGCCCGAAGAATGCCGTCGCCCCGTACTCCCCGTGCTTTACCACCACCATCCGCGGTCCCATTTTCAACACCGCCCTTGCCGCCTGCACCAGGTTGCTGTTGCCGGCCAGCATCTTCGCCTCCGTGTCGTTGATGAGCAGAATGTCCAGCCCCCGCAGCACCTCCAGCAGCGCCGGCCGATGATCCTTGATCCAGTAATTCATGGTGTCGCCCGCCACCAGCTTCACCCCCGGCATCGCCTCCCGCACCCGCCGCTGCAACACCGGATCGATGTTGGCAAGAAACAGGAATTCCGAATCGCGATAGGCCTCGGGTATCTTGGGCTCGAACGCCCCGAACACATTCAGCTCGGTGGTATGCGTCTTGGCTTCGTTCAGGTTCTCCAGATACGAACCCTCCCAGAAGAAGCTCTTGCCCGTCGCCCGCTCAATTCCGCGCGTATCGATTCTGTGTGCGTCGAAAACCGCCTGCTGTTCCGGTCCAAAATCCTCGCCCACGACCGCAATCACGCGCACATCAGTGAAGAAGCTGGCCGCCAGCGAGAAAT
This sequence comes from uncultured Acidobacteriota bacterium, assembly GCA_963788435.1. GTDB lineage: Bacteria > Acidobacteriota > Terriglobia > Terriglobales > Acidobacteriaceae > Telmatobacter. The sequence goes on from CAWBIG010000046.1 coordinate 9,315, forward strand.
ACGTTGCCGCGCCGCCCAGGCAGCGCTCCCGTCGCCCCGCCGGGGTTTCAATGGAATCGAACGCCACACTGCCTACAACCGTAATTGCCATTCCTATGAGTTACTCACTTTCTTGAGAGGTATTACTCCGTTCGAGTTACGCGATATGCGGCTAACTCCCAGCATCGCGATCTAACGCCCCTAACTTCACCAGCACCGCAACTCCTCTAACTCCGCTGTCTTTAACTACCACCCCATGTATTTCCCAAACAGCAGCTTCAACCGCTCCTTTGCCGCCGCGGGAATCGCATCGGGCTGCGTCAGCACCGCGTACTTCGCAGCCGACGCGCACGCGCAGGTTCGTTCCTTCGGCATCGCCGCCACTGCCTGCTGCACCACCGCGCACGCATTGGCCGCGTTCTTGTGCAACACCGCCACAATCTCTTCGATCGTCACCGCGTCGTGTCCCTCGCGCCAGCAGTCGTAATCGGTCACCATCGCCACCGTGGCGTAGCAGATCTCCGCCTCGCGCGCCAGCTTGGCCTCCTGCAGGTTGGTCATCCCGATCACGTCCGCACCCCAGCTCCGGTAAAGGTTACTTTCTGCCTTGGTGGAGAATTGCGGGCCCTCCATGCAAACATAGGTGCCGCCCGGCTTGCCCACTACGCCGGCCTTTTTGCATCCTTCCGCCGCCGCCCTCGCCACGGTGGCGCACACCGGATCGCCAAACGCCACGTGGCCCACAATGCCATCGCCAAAAAATGTCGAGATGCGGTGAAACGTCCGGTCGATGAATTGGTCGGGAATCACGAAGTCCGTCGGCTTGTGCTCTTCCTTCAGCGAGCCCACGGCGGATATGGAAACAATCCGCTCCACACCCAGCTTCTTGAACGCGTATATGTTGGCACGGAAGTTCAGCTCGGAAGGCAATATGCGGTGCCCGCGTCCGTGCCGCGCCAGGAACGCCACCTTGCGTTCCTCCAGTTCGCCCAGTACAAATACGTCGGAGGGCGCGCCAAACGGCGTCTCCACCCGTTCCTCACGCGCACCGGTAAATCCGGGCATCGAATACAGCCCGCTGCCGCCTATGATCCCGATCTCCGCCTGGGCCAACTCACACTCCCGCGCCCAAGCCCTTGCCGGCCTACGCGCCTGAATTTGGAATCATCTCCAAGTATAGAGGCGCGCTACGGTCTGCACGTTTCAGGCAAACGTCTCAGCCGCGACGGCGCTCACATTTGCGTCGGCCCTCGCGGTGCGCAGCGCCCACCCCGCCAGCAGCAAGCTCGGCGCCTGCACCGGCCCTGCAGCGGCAAGCTCGCCGAGCGTTGTGTGGCGAACTTCCTGGTCCGCCTGGGCCGCGCGCGACACCAGCGCACATGGGAATTCCGCCGGCAATCCTTCCGACCTCCACTGTGCCGCCAGCAGTGTCAGATCGCGTCCCGGCATGTAGACAATCCGCGTGGTGTTTTCTACCGCCGGCATCGCCGCGTGGTCGTGCGACTGCGCATGATGCCCGGTCGAAAGCGTTACGCTCGACGCACTTCTCCGGTCGGTGAGCGATGCCGGAATCGCCGCTGCCGCGGCCAGCGCCGACGTGATCCCCGGGACCACTTCGAACTCCACGCCCGCCTCGCGCAGCGCCTCCATCTCTTCCGCCGCCCGCCCAAAAATCAGCGGATCGCCGCACTTCAGCCGCACCACGCTGCGCCCCGCGCGCGCCCGCTCCACCATCAGCGCGTTAATCTCCTCCTGCGTGATGCTCTTGGTTCCGCAGCGCTTGCCCACATTCACAATCTCGGCATGCCGCGCAAGTTCCAGAATTGCCTCTGGAACCAGGTCGTCGTGCAGCACCACATCCGCCCGCTCCATCAGCCGCAGGGCCCGCACCGTCAGCAGCTCCGGATCGCCCGGTCCCGCGCCCACCAGATACACTCGCGCGCGTCCTGCATTCGCGCTGTGCCCCATCCATGACGCCTCCTTTGCGACATGGGTGGGTTCGGACAATGCCCTCAAATTTGGTTGCCCCATCCTAACCGCGCTGTTTGCAATTAGGGTGGGCTGGGGCGTCCCGGTCCCAAACCCGGGCCCATCCTGCGCCAACTCGTGCAGCAGCCCCTTCCGCTCCTCACCGGCCGGCAGTGCCGTCAATATCTCCCGCCGCACCTCGCCCATCCGCGCCAGCCATTCTCCCGCATTCTCCGGTAATTGCGCATCAATCTCCTTCCGCAGCCGCTGCGCATAGGCCGGGCTTTCTCCCGCCGTCGAAATCGCAATCTGCAAATCGCCCCGCCGCACCAGTGCGCCGAAAAAGAAATCGCAGTTGGGAATGTCGTCCACGCTGTTCGACCACACGCCCCGCGCCCCGGCCGCGCGATACACTGCGGCATTCACCTCCGGCACATCCGTCGCCGCAATTACCACCTGTTGCCCCTCCAGGTCTGCCGCCTCAAACTCGCGCCGCACCCACTCCAGCCGTCCCACCGCCGCAAGCATGCGAATCTCATCTATCGCCGCCGGCGCCACCACCGTAATCCGCGCGCCCGTCCGCAGCAGGCTAGTCACTTTATCGAGCGCCACCGTTCCCGCGCCCACCACCAGCGCCCGCCGCCCTTCCATCTTCACAAATACCGGCAGTAAATTCATTGAAACCTCCGCTACTTCTTCACCATTTCACGTCTTCACTGATTCACTTCGTCACCGTCCACCGACCACCGTCCATCGTTCACTCCACCCCATGCGGCACATGCCCCACCGCCGCATCCCGTTCCACCGCCGCCAGCACTTCGCCTGCCAAAAACGCCCGCAACTCGTCATTCGAGTGCCGCGCAAACCACGCCCGCAAATTCTCTTCGCCCCGCCGGCTACCCAGGTATTCGCGCAGCAGCCGCTCCATCGCTTCCGGAACCAGCGGCGCCGGGCAACGGTATCCCACCGGCCGCGCAATCCCCGCATGTTGTCCCACCGCGCCGCCCAGACAAAAGTAGTACGCGTCCGTCAGCTCACCGTTGTGCTTGATCTTCTTGCCCTCCATGCCGATGTCCGCGATCCAATGCTGTCCGCAGCTGTTTGAGCAGCCCGTCACGTGCAGCCGCAGCTCCTGGTCGAACTCCGGCAGCCGCTCTTCCATCTCCTCCACCACCCAGCGCGTAAACGCCTTGGTCTCGGTAATCGCAAGCTTGCAAAACTCCGTCCCCGTGCAAGCCACCGCGCCCCGCCAGAACACGGTTCCATCCACGAACAGCCCAATCTTCCCCAGTTCGCGCGCCAGCTCCGCCGTCTTCGCGTACGGCACGTCCACAAAAATCAAATTCTGCGCAATCGTCGTCCGCAGGTTCCCGCTTCCGAACCGCTCCGCCAGCTCCGCCGCCGCCTCAAGCTGCTCGCCTGTCAGTCGCCCGCGCAAAACGCTCGCGCCCACATACGCCAGCCCCGCCTGCTTCTGCGGATGAATCCCCGCATGATCCCTCAGGCTCCCGCTCGGCACCGTCTCTTCCGCGCCCGGCTCCAGCGCAAATTTCAGCCTGCCCTGTAACTCATTCAGGAAGCTCTCCGCCGTCCAGCCCTCGCGCAAGAACAAATACTTCAGCCGCGCCCGGTCGCGGCTCTCGCGCAATCCCTGCTGCTCGCGAAAAATCTCCGCCACCGCCTTCACCACCGGCAGCGCCTGCCCTGGCCGGATAAACGCATCCAGCTTTACCGCCAGGTGCGGCTCCTTCGACAACCCTCCCCCCACCCGCAGCGTGAACCCAACTTCGCCGCCGCGCTCGACCCCCGTCAGCGCCACGTCATTTATCTCGGGATAATTGCACCAGTCCCGGCAGCCCGTCGCCGACATCTTGAACTTCCGCGGCAGATTCACAAAATCCGGATTCGCAATCAGCATCCTCGCCATCGCCTGCGCAATCGGCGAGGCGTCCGTCAGCTCATCCGCCGCCAGCCCCGCCAGCGGGCACCCGGTAACGTTGCGCACCACGTCGCCGCACGCGCCCTTGGGCGATAGCCCAATCGCATCCAACGCATCCACCACATCCGGCAGGCTCTCAATCGTCAACCAGTGAAATTGAATGTTCTGTCGCGTCGTAATATCGGCCAGGTTGCGCCCATATTTGCGCGCCAGCCCCCCGATCGTCCGCGCCTGGTGTGCCGTCAGAATCCCATTCGGAATCCCCACCCGCATCATGAAGTAATCGCTCGCCAGCCCCTCGCCGCCCTTGCCCCCGGTCGCGCCCGCGCCGTCGCCCTGCGTGTAAACGCCCCACCACTTGAAGTAGAGCGACGCCCATTCCGGCACCACGCTCGCGCGACCCTCCCGCGCAAACCGCCGCACCTCGTCGAACGCCTCCCACGGATTCTTGGCCAACTTCAGCCGCTCCGCGCGCTGCGCCTTAGTCTCCTTAACCGCCGCCCCGTCACCCATCTTCTCCTCCATCTCCCGTCCCTTTGGGTCGCAAAAACAAAACGCCCACGATGGCTGCACCATCGCGGGCGTCTCGGAAACCGTGTGCTCTTTTTGAGCTAGCTAAGCATGCAGGTCACCTGTGCCGCGCGATGCAGCATACAGCAGCGACAACAGGAGACAACTTGCATACTCCCGATCATAAGGGCAAATCCAATCCAGCGCAACCCGGCCCAATCCAGCGCGGCGTTTCGTCGCCCGGCACAAAAGGCATTTGATTGCTATCCATTGATGTTATGCGCAGCTTCGCCCGGTTTCCCCCAACTCCTCGGCAGCTCCCGCACGGTCCAACTCTTTGTTTCTTCTAATCAAGGACTGTTCGCCCCCGCAACAAACGTGTTTCCAGGTAAACTGCTCCCTCAACTTGCCGAATACTTGCTCAGTGCATCGTGGTGCCGGTGGTATCTCATTGCCTACGACCCGGCGGAAAGGGTTCCGGCGAAAGGGGTAACTTCAAACCCCTGCGGCTGGTGGGTGCGGGCCATGTCCCTGGGTCTTTCCGATTACCTCCCCGCTCTCAATGACGCGGATGCTCCGTCCTTCGCCTCCGCCGATGCGCGTCTCAACCCCGGCCAGAACCTCTCCGATTGCGAATCTACCGACCAGCCTGCCATGGGCCTCCCTGGCGCCGATTCAGTCGGCGTCGCCATCATCGGCCCCGATCAGCAGTACCAGGCGCAGTTCGTCCGGCCCCTTGCGCTTTCCCTCTTCGTGGTTCGGCAAATCCCCTGCTATCCGACCCTCGAACAGGTTCCCCTCATCGCCAGGATGGGCCACAGCGTCTACATCCTCGACCTCGACAGCGAACCGGAAACTGCCCTGAAACTCGTCGAGCGCTTCAGCCGCATCCGCGATACTGTTGTCCTGGTTGCCTCCAGCCACTTCTCCACCGATCTCGTCGTTCGCGCCATGCGCGCCGGCGCCCGCGAAATCCTCTCCCTCCCGCTGACCCACGACCAGATCGATCAAGCCATGGCACGCGCCCGTTCGCGAATCCCCGCACCCCCGGATAACGCTCTCGCGCGTCTCTGTGTCTTCCTCGGCGCCAAAGGTGGAGCCGGCACCACTACCATCGCCTCCAACTTCGCCATCGCCGCCGCCCTCGGCTCGGGAAAGCGCGTTCTCCTCATCGATTTCGATCTCCCCCTCGGCGACGCGGCGCTCAACTTCGGCATGGAGCCGGAATTCACCGCCAAGGACGCGCTCGAAAGCTGCCATCGCCTCGACGCCACCCTCCTCAACCATTTCGTCGCCCGCCACGAGTCGGGCCTCTTCCTCCTTCCCGCGCCGGGCAAATGCAATCGCTGCGAGATGACCCGGCCCGCCGTCGACAAGCTCATTCAGGTCGCCCGCCAGGAGTTCGACTGCGTCGTCCTCGACGGCGCCACCCGCTTTGACCTTGCCGATACCGAGATCTTTCACCCCGACGCACAGATCTACCTCGTCTCCCAGATCAGCATTGCAGATCTCCGCAACTCCAACCGCATCCTGTCGCAGCTCGCCTCCGGCCCCGGCCCGCGCAATGTGCAGGTGGTCCTCAACCGCGATTCGCCTCAAGCTACCTTCGACGAAGACGTGGTCGCCAAGGTGCTCACGCAATCGGTCCGCTGGCGCGTTCCCAACGATTTCAAAGCTGTTCGCGAAATGCAGAACACCGGCGTCCCCATCGTCATGAAAGACTGCCAAATCACCCACGCCATCCGGAGCATGGCATGTGCCGCCCTCGAGCTCTCTTATCAGCCGGAAAAGAAGAAGAAAAAAGTTCTGGGCCTGTTTTAGAGGAATTCCTGCGGAATTCGGCCAACTGGTCTCTGAGACGGCCGGGGCCACAACCACGCAGTACCTGATCGACGACCTCAGCCCGACCGGCTACCCGCAGGTAGTGGCGGAGATCGTCAACGGTCAGCCGGTCCGCACATACACCTACGGCCTTGAGCGCATCAGCGAGTTCCAGACCGTCAACAAGGCGCCCACGGCCAGCTTTTACCAGTACGACGGCCGCGGCACCGTGCGCATGCTCGCCAACGCGGCCGGCGCCGTTACCGACACCTACGCCTACGCCTACGACGCGTTCGGCAACCTGATCGACTCCACCGTAACGTCCTCCTGAAAATCGCCCGTCGAGGGTTCCTCAAGACTCATAGAACTTTCTTTCGGGCGATCGCACCTGAGCCAGCGGCAGGAACCGACACTACGGGCTTGCGGAGCAATTCAAGATGCTGGGAGCGGTACCACGCATAGGCAGCGTCCTCTCCCTTTTCGGCCATGATTGTGCAATACGTGCAACGGTCGCCTGCCTTCACAACCTTCTCGTCACCGCAGTCGCTGCAGTAGACGGGATGGCACACGTCATAGCACTGCTGAGAACAGAACACGCCACCGTTACGGTCATCGACTACTGCGCCGTCATCGAGGGCGATATTGCCCGGATCGCTATATACGGCTGCCTGTTCCACTCCGCATTCGGCTTCGCAGTCCCCGTTGGCGCAGAGGATGTAATTTCGGTAACTCATGAGATGTTCCCCTCCAACGATGCATAGTGGCGTTTGTTGCGTTCCTCAGGCAGATTTGCGTTTTGCAGAGGCTTTGCTCTGAGCCTTCACCAGCGCGAGCTTCCTGGTTTGCGGTTCCCTTTCGTTCTTAGGCGGCTTCTTGGCGGCGCGAGGATCTTCCCCAATACTCTTGCGAAGAGCATCCATCAGATTGATTACCTTTCCTGTCTGTGGCCTCGGAGCTTCCTCAGTTGGAATCGGCAGGTTGTGGACCTTTGCCTCAACCAGGGCCTTCAGCGCAACTTCGTAACCATCTTCATACTTGCTGATGTCGAACCGGCTGCTCATTCGTTTGATGAGCGTCTCAGCAAGTTCCAGCGAATCCGTGTCGACGGAGGTCGCCTTGATATCGCGGAAATAGTCGTTCTGATTCCGCATTTCATTCTGATAGCGCAAGGTGTAGGCCATCATTCCGCGATCGCCAGCCGGAACCACAGCAATAATATTCTCGCGGCCGGAGAAGGCCACCTTGCCAATTGCAGCCTTCCCGGTCTTTACAAGCGCTTCCCGGATAACATTGAACGACTCCGCCTGGGAGTCATTCTCAGGGAGCACGAAATACGGCTTCTCAACGTATTCAGGATTCAAGTCCGCTTTGTCGACAAACTGCGACACTGCGATCGTGTGCTTGGATGGAACGCGGAGATTCTCCAGCTCGGAAGGCTCGATGATGACGTATTGACCTTTCTGGTACTCGTAGCCCTTGACTATCTCGTCCTTCTCGACGGCCGTCGTTGCTTCGTTGTTTTCAATGGCGCTTTCGAGTACCTTCTGGTGCCGGATGCGCTCGCCTGTTCTGCGACTGATCTGGTGAAAGGTGATCTGGCTTTTGGTCTCGGTCGCGACATAGAGACTTACGCCAAAAGACACAAGAGATATCTGCAGGTTTCCCGTCCAGTAGGGACGTGCCATATGACCTCCACGAGTACCTGGGAACGTACTCGACGCATAGATTCAAGAGTTTACCGCAGGAATTGCTCCAATTGAAGTGAAATTCGCTCGAAATCCAGGACTTCGCCAGTTGTTCGCCGGCGACACTCTTTGCAAAGGCGACCTTATATTCCGCTCCTCACGCCAAACGTGCTAAGCATTTCCTTGGTCAGCCGCTGCGGTGTCTTAAGCATCCCTTTCCACGGGTCCCGGCGGAGACGCCCTTGCCACTGACTGAAGTCTGACACATGAAACATTGGTCGAACTGGTGCCTGCAACTCTCTCCAATCCAGCGTAACTGCAACCGGCACTCCCGACCGCGCCCGCGTCGAAAACGGTGCGATGGCCGTTGATTCCCGATCATTGCGCAGGTAATCGAGATAGATCCGGTTCCGGCGGACCGCCTTCAGCATGTTCGTTGTGTAGAGGCCTGGATTCCGTTTTTCGATCTTCAGGACTACCGCGTGTGAAAGCTGTTTGATCACCGGCCACTCGTGTTCGGGCTCGATCGCAACAATGACATGCAGACCTTTTCCGCCAGTGCTCTTCACGTAGCTTGTAAGCTCAAGTTGCTTTAGGAGCGATCGAAGTTCCTGCGCAGCGGCAGCCAGGGTCGGCCACGTGATCGCCTCATCGGGATCGAGATCGAAGATGATGCGATCAGGCTTGTCGACCGCGCCGTTCTTCGAGCCCCAAGGGTGGATCTCCAAGACCGCGAGCTGAGCCAATCCCAGTAATCCCTCAGCGGAGTCGATTGTCAGATACTCTTCGTCCTTTCCGGTCTTCCTGTTGGTAATGGACACGGTGTGCACGCCACTCGGCAGGCCTGCACTTATGTGCTTCTGGAAGAACGCCTGTTTACCGATTCCATCAGGACAGCGCAATACGCTCAGCGGCCGGTTTGCGATATGGGGCAGCATGTGTTCGGCAACAGCCAGGAAATACTCGGCGAGCTGCTCCTTCGTCATTCCGCTGGTCTCGTCGAGAATCTTTCTCGGGCGGGTGATGGCAAGTGCGACGCGCTGTCTTTGATCCGTTTCGGTCCATACGCGTCGTACCGCAGACTTTCGAGAAGAAGTTGGTGCGGACGATACTGCACCTTCCGCCCACGTATTTTCGCGAACAACGTCTTTTGACGATTTGTCATCACGAAGGCCCTTGAACGATGACTGGCGGATCAGATTGTCCTTTGTCCAACCGGCAAACGCGACCTGCGCCACCAGCTCAGGCTTGACCCAGACGGCATTCTCTTTGGCTTCGCGCGGCAGCTCGGCAAAGCTGGGCGCCTTCTGTACGAGCGCATCCATTCGGACGCGAAGCAGGCGCTCCATCTCATGCGAGAAGCCCGTGCCGCAACGTCCCGCATAGAGCAATCTGCCCCCTTCGTAATACCCCAGCAGCAGAGAGCCGATACCGCGGCCGGTCTTTGCAACTGGAGTAAACCCTCCAATCGCAAACTCCTGCTTAAGCACCCCCTTCTTTTTGAGCCATGTGTTTCCCCGCCCTGAAGTGTACGGAGCGGAAACCTGCTTTGACACGATTCCCTCGGCTCCGAGTTCGCAGGCCTTTGCGAAAACCACGTCGCCCTTCGCCTCGACATGTTCGCAGAATCGCAAAACCGAAGCCGCGTCCCCCGTTGACAGGAGCTTTTCCAGAATCTCTTTTCGCTTGAGCAAAGGGAGCCCGCGAAGATTGCGGCCATTCAAATGGAGTATGTCGAAGGCGAAGTAGACGAGGTCGGCGTATTTGCCATTTTGAAACGCCGCCTGCAGATCCGAGAAGCTGCTTCTTCCCATCTGGTCGAGCACGACAACCTCGCCATCGAGGATGATGCTATCTGCTTCCAACTCCGCTGCGGCGCGCGCGATTCCCGGCATTCGCGCCGTCCAGTCCAGTCCGTTGCGCGTCAACAGGCGAACCTTGGGAACATTGGGGCCGCCCTGTACGTTCGTTCGCACGTGTACCTGCAGCCGGTATCCATCCAGCTTCAACTCATGCACCCAATCGCGACCGACGGGCACCGATCGTGCCTCCTCGGCAAGTTGGGGCGCAATGAATCCCGGAAAGTCTTCAAGCGGCGCCTCGCGAATCAAACGGTCGAAGGGCTTTCTTTTCTTCACCGCGGTCTTTGCAATACGAGCCGGCGCTTGGCGCCTGCGATCGTTTCCGGGCTTCCGAAGACCGTGATCCGGTTCCCAAACATGATCCGCGCTTGCGGCGATCTGTTCCATGGTTCGTTGCGTAAGCGCGCTGTCTGGAGCGAGTTCCGTGATGGCGGGCGCACTTTCGGGTTGCACCCATTCATCGGTCTCTTTGATCAGGAGCCAATTCGGCTTCTCTGAGCGATCCCGTTCAGGATTGCGCCGCATGCGAACCAGGGCCCACTTGCCCTTCAGCTGAGTCCCCTTCAACAAGAACTTCAGGTTGCCGTCTGCCAGCTGCTTGTCGACGTCTCCAAGTGGCTGCCATTCCCCAAAGTCCCAGACCATAACGGTACCGCCACCGTACTGGCCCTTCGGGATCGTTCCTTCAAAGCCTCCGTACTCCATCGGGTGATCTTCCACCTCGACGGCGAGGCGCTTTTCGCCGGCACAGTAACTCGGCCCTTTGGCAATCGCCCAGCTTTTCAGTACGCCGCACCAGCCAAGCCTGAAGTCATAGTGAAGCTGTCGTGCGGCATGCTTCTGCACAACAAAGGGCAGTGAGCTCACGGCCTTCGAACTCCGGCCACCAGTGCCGCGCGGCTCCGAGGTAATCTCGAAGTCGCGCATGGCGCGATAGCGTGCGAGCTGGCGATCGACGGCCTTGGCGGACTCTGAGCGAGTTGGGGCGCGCGGGCTCATTCGGCCTTTGTATGCATCAATTCGCCGAAACCTGACTTGACTGCTGCGATCAGGCCCTCGCGATTGCCTTTGGTCATCAGTTCATGGCCTGCGCCGGCGATCGCCAGCAATTCCGTACGGGCGGGGATCAGCGAAAGAGCTGTCTCCATCTCCGCGATGGTGGCGAATCCGTCGCGCATTCCGTGAACAAAGAAAGCTGGGACCTGCAATGAACTAAAGTGCGCGGTGCGTAACTGCCCCGGCTGCATCGGCGGATGCAAAGGATAGGAGAGCAGCAGGAGACCGTTGACCAGCTGCGGTTCCCTCGCCGCGAGTATGGATGCCTGTCTTCCCCCGTACGAGTGACCGCCGAGGAAGATACGGTTTGGATTCAGACGGCGCATGGCGGCTACGGCTGCCCGCAACCCGGATTGATCGCGTTCCGCGCCTCTACGCGGAGGCGGCCCGTGAGGTCGCGCCTGGCGAAACGGAAGATCGCAGCGAAGTACAGTCAATCCGGCGGCGCAGAAAGCGTCGGCCAAGGATGAAAGAAGTGGAGATTCGCAGTTCGCTCCTGCGCCATGTGTGAGGACCAGGCAGTCTGCTTCGGAGCTCGAGGAGCAGTGCAAGAAACCTCGAACCGGCACGTCCTCCGCGCTTAGATCAGAGAATGGGCCGCAAGTGTGCATGGTGATTTCTAATACAGCACACCTGACTTGACCTGATCAAGGCGGCGCCGATCATGGTGCAAAGCTATCTCTGCGTGATCTCGGTTGACGGTAACAGAGCTATGCGCCCATTGAAATGCTCCCGGGCGCGCAGCCGCAAATCCCGAATCTGCACCGTGGTCAAGGTTCCAGTCTAGCTTCAAACCGCCGATTAAACCGGATTAGCGCAATCCACATCCCCTCGTCCTCGCCCTTCCAAACCAGCGTTCCGCCCAGCCGCAGCGCGATTGCTTCCGGCGGCAAATCGCGATGCAACCCGAAGTACCGCTCGTCCAGCCCACGCCCGAGCGAAAAAATCGTGGGCGGATCGTACTTGGTTGAAAACACCAGCGCTGCGGAGTAACGGCCCGGATCCTCCGCAGCGCGGTCGATCTGCGCCGGAGAAAAATCGTCGATGGCGAAGACATCCCACGGCTGCTTCACGTAGCCCAGTTCCGGCTTGGTCAACTCGTCGATAACCGGCCATGCCGAGAGCACGGTCGCGCCCGAATAGCGTGCCTTGAGCTGCGCAATCGCCGCCTGCTCCAGCCGGATCACGTGCGCGTAAGCCAAGTTGTCTTCCGGCGCAAATCCGTAGGGCGGGTTGATGAAGATCCCAGCCACAAATGCGGCCGCAGAGAGCACCGCCAGCGCGTGCCACCAGCGCACCCGCTGTTGAAACGTTGACACCGCAACTACCAGCACCAGCGGATACATCCCCAGCAGATACCGGCACAGAAGCGCGCCTCCCAGCACGCTGAAAAGCACCGCGTTCACCAGCAGCAGAATCAAAATGCGCCAGCGCACGGCGGGCGCGATGTCGGGGCGCTCGCGACCCTCCGCGTCTTTGCGCGGGTTCAGCATAAGCGCCGCCAACGTAAGCAGAACCGGCACAAACATGTTCATGTGCGCAGTCAGTTGCAGGACGCGGTGACCGAACGCGGCCAGGATGCGCACCGGCGTCAGCGTCGCCTCGGCGTTGTAGCGAAGGAACTCGGGATTGCCGAAGAGGAATCCGGTCTTGGCGTAGTGCCAGGCGTACCAGCCGGCCAGCGGCAGCACGCAGCTGGCCAGCCACGCGGCCTCGCGCCCCAGCCGGGCGCGTGACGGCTGATCGGGACGGAAGGCTTGAACGGCGTAGATGCCGGCGAGCGTAAGCGGCACAGCGATGGCTGTCTCTTTTGACAGGGCCGCCGCCCAGAACCACGCCGCTGCCACATGGGGATTGCGGTTGCTCTCGGGCAGCGCGTACGCCAGGCCCCAGAGGGTGCACGCAGCGGCAAAAATGTCAGCCTGTGCCAGCGTGCTCTGCGCAAACCAGATGGGATAGAGCGCCGTCAGCACCACCGTCCAGAACGCGACAGCCGCCGAGCCATGCAGCCGCAACGTCATGCGCCACACGCCCAACAGTCCCAGCGAAGCCACCATCAGCACCGCCTCGCGCGTCACCTCCGGGTAAAATCCCGAGAGCTTCCACCACAGCGCCAGGTAGATGCTGGGCAAAGGCGGATGCGCGTTACTAACGGTGGTGGTCGGAATCAGCGACCCTGTCCGAAAAAAATCCCAAGCCGCCGGAATGTAGTACCCCGCCTCATCCCACCAGTAAGGGAGGCGGAGGAGGGTTAGATGGGTGGCGTAGAGGGCCGCAAAGATGACGGGGTAGATCATCCACGAGGGGAACGGCGCGTCCATTCGCGGCTTATGGAGCCAACGCCATCGAGGGGGAGGCGGGCCGGAAGGCCGGATTGCGGGAGGCCGGTCAGGCTTGATGTTCAATGAACGGGACCCTGCGGAAAGCTGTGGGTCTGGGGCTCCAAGACGAGGGGCCCGAATGCCTGCTCGTATTGGGCGACGTTTTGACCCAGCACATTCCAAAGGGCTTTTGCCTGTTGCGGGCTGAGGTAGATGGCCTGGTGGTTATGGATGGTGACTTTTTCAGGGGACTCGCTGGAGGCCAGGCCGAAGACGAGCTGGAAGTCCCAGACGCTGACGCGCACCTGCACGCTGTTGGCATAGGATTCGCGGTAATCGGGGGCCTGGGTAAGGGTCAACTGCGGCTGCTGCGGATTGGGATTCATGATGAACCCAGATTACTCCGCCGCGGAGGCAGGGAGCGGAACAACAATCCTGCTGCCAGGCGCCGGGACCTGAAGATGCGGAAACGGCCGGAATCGGTGGGATTTAGCCGCAGCCCATGGCAGCAGGGCATCCACCAAGCATGGATGATTTTTGGTGCGAAAGGAGGGACTCGAACCCTCATGGGTTTCCCCGCCAGATCCTAAGTCTGGTGCGTCTGCCAATTCCGCCACTCTCGCATCCTTGTATTCAAGCACTCAAGCCTTGCTGTTCAACTCGTCATTCCTTACAGTCGACGAATTAATCACCACTGCTCCCGACGAAATCAGCCTTTCCACCGCCGCTGGTGTATACCCCGTGGCCAGGTGGGCATAGAGCATGGTCCTCTGTATTGTATTGTGACCCATGAGGCTGAGCGGCCGTGCGAATAACCACCGTTTGGCGGCTGCGAATTACTCACCGCTCTTGCGTGTGTTTTGCGGCGGGCGACGCGGCGCTAACACATGGTCGCGCTTCCGATTTCCCACCCATCGCGCGAAACGGCCTGCGCGATGGATGGGGCAGCCAAATTCAACGGACGGAAGGCTCGGGGTTAGTAGATGTTGTGGTAGTTCGGATACGGCGGCGGCTGCGGCTTTGCCGGTGGATGCGTCTTTAGTTCCTCCATAGCCAGCGAGACAGCCTTCTCAAGCTGAGGGTCGTGGCCTTCGCTTACGGCTTTGGGGTCCTGCTCCACCTCATAGTCCGGGTCCACCCCGTGGTTCTCCACGCTCCACTCGCTCTGCGGCGAGAAGAATGCGACCGATGGCGAGGTCACGTGGCCGCCGTCCATCAACACCGGGATGGCCCCGATGCCGACCAGTCCGCCCCACGTCCGCTTGCCCACCAACGGGCCCAGCTTGCGATATTTGAAGAGCCAGGGCAGGGCGTCGCCGCCGGAGCCGGAGAACTCATTGGCGATCATCACCTTGGGCCCATAGATGCCGGCGTTGGGGGTGTGCTCGATGGCGCCGTAGCGCGGCAGCCAGTACGCCTCGATTTGCCGCTGCATCACCTCGATGAAGTAGTCGGCCACCTGCCCGCCGGCGTTGAAGCGCTCATCGATGACCGCGCCCTCCTTTTGCGTCTGGGCAAAGTAATAACGGTTGAAGTTGGTAAAGCCGCCGCCGCCGGTGTCGGGCAGATAGATGTAGGCGAGCTTGCCGCCGGAGAGTTCGTCCACTTTCTTCTGGTTACTGTCGATCCAGTCCACGTGGCGCAGCGCGGCATCGCTAGCGATGGGCGTCACGTCGATGTCGCGCGCGTTGGAGCCGTCGGCGGAGCCGATGCGCAGGCTCGTAATCTGTCCGGCGGTGCCTTCAAGCAGTTCCTGGATGTTGGTGTCGGCGGTGAGGCCGTGGCCGTTGATGTCGAGGATGCATTCGCCGGCGTTGACGTTGAGGCCGGGCTGCGCCAGCGGGGCGTGAGCGCCGGGGTTGAACGGACCGCCGGTGTAGATCTTGGCGATGCACCAGCGGTTGTTGTCGATCTTGTAGTCGGCGCCGAGCAGCCCGCCGGGGACGTGTTTGGCCTCGGGGATTTCGCCGCCATTACCGCGCAGGTGGCCAACGGAGAAGGCGCTGAGCATCTCCTGGAAGATGTAGTTGAGATCGGCGCGCGAGGCGATGGACTGGACCCAGGGCTCGAAGCGCTTCTCGTCCTGGTCCATCTTTACGCCGTTGTAGTCGGGGTTGTAGAAGTAGGCGCGCTCAATGCGCCACACCTCGTGGTACATCTGCGCCCACTCGTCGTGGGGAACGACCCTGAGCTTGAGTTCGCCCATGTTGAGCGCGCCTTCGCCGGGCTTGACGGGCGCGTTGGCGGGGACGATGACCCAGCTGGGATGTCCGCCGCCGGGGCCTGCTTCGCCCTCAGGGCCTGCGTGGCCGAGCGCGAGCAGCATTTTCTCGCCATTAGCCGAGAGCTCAAATGCCTCGACATGCTCGGCCAGCTTTTCGGTTTTGCGGTCTTCCTGGGTCCAGCGGCTGAGGGTCGAACCGCGCTCTGCAAAGCGACCGGAACCGGGCCGCTCCGTGAAGTACACCGAGCCCTTGAGGCCGCCAACGACGTATTCATAGACCGCAGTGGGCAAGGGCAGGGCAACGACACGCGATTCGATGCCGTCGAGATCGATTTTGACCGGCTTGGGCGGAGCGGGCTTGCCGTGAGGCTTCTCGTCGCTGCCGGCATCGCCTTTGTGGTCGCCTTCTTCCGGCTTCTTGTCGGCCTCGTCGGCGGACGCGGGCTTCTCGTCATCGAGTTCCGGCGCGATGGGCGACGCTGTGCTTTTGGCAAGCGTGATGGCGTAGATGTTGGACGTGACCTGGTAGAGATCGCTGGTCATGTCAAGGCCGTCACTGGTTGCGCCGGCGTTGGTGCTGGCGAGGAAGTAGAGGTATTTGCCCTCGCGGTCGAAGGCCGGGACGGTCGAGTCGGCCATCTGGCTGGTGAGCTGCGTGGACTGGCCCGAATCGAGCGAGTAGAGGAAGAGCGCGTGGAGGTGGTTATCCATGGAGCGCGTGTAGGCCAGCCACTTGGAATCGGGCGACCAGGAGACGGCGTAACTGGTGTCAGAGAATCCGCCGTAAACGTTGGGTTCGCCTACGGTGGTCAGCTTGCCGGAGGTTAGGTCGAGCATGTAGGTGTGGAGGCGGTTGTCGTGGAAGGCAATCTTTTTGGAGTCGGGCGACCAGATGGGATTGAAGTAGTAGGCGGGTTCGGAGGCGAGCGGGAACTTTTTGACGGGGGCGGCGCCAGCTACGGCATTGCCGGTTTGCGGGGCGACGTAAAGCTGGTAGAGGCCCGATTCATCGGAGAAGTAGGCAATGGATTGGCCGTCGGGCGACCAGGCCGGCTCGCGCTCCATGGCCCCGGGCGTGTTGGTGATGTCGCGCGTGGGTCCGTGCTTGGCGGCGACGGTGAAGATGTCGCCATGAGCCTCAATGACGGCGCGGACGCCGGTGGGCGAGATGCTCACGTTCTCAACCTGGTCGGCGACGCTCATGAGGTGCGGACGAACCTCGGGCAGGTCGGCGTCGACCTGGATGGGGACGTGATGGCTCTTGCCGGTGGCGGTGTCGAAGAGGTAGATCTCGCCGAGCTGATCGTAGACCAGCGTGTCGCCATCGCCGGAGAGGGTGCGAATGTCGGAGCCCGAGTTCTTCAGCACCTCGGTGACGGTCTTGTTGGCCGGATCGTATTTGAAGATGGTGATGGGTCCGTTCCGGCCGGAGAGGAAGTAGATGCTGCCGCCGGCGTAGACGGGCGAGTAGTCGGTGGCCTTCTCGTGCGGGATCTGAACGGAATCGAGGCCGGGCAGGGTGGTGATCCAGATATCGCCGGCGAGGCCGCCGTGGTAGTTGCCCCAGGCGACGTAGCTGGTGTAGTTGAAGTTGAAGCCGGGCGGAAGCGGCGAGTAGGCGATCTCCTTGCCGTCGGGCGAGTAGGTGCCCTGGTAGGCCATGGGCACCGGCAGCAGTTTGGCGACGCCGCCCTTGGCGGGGATGGTGTAGATCTGCGTGTAGCGGCTGTGGGCGTCGCGGGTGGAGCGGAAGAGAATCTGGGTGCCGTCGTTCGACCAGCCCACGGCGAAGTCGGGCGCGGGATGATAGGTAACGCGGAAGGGAATGCCGCCGCCGGCGGGGATGGTGAAGACGTCAGTGTTGCCGTCGTAGTCGCCAGTGAAGGCGATGGTCTGGCCGTCAGGCGAGAAGACGGGCGCGGTCTCAATGCCCACGCCGGTGGTGAGGATGGTGGCCTTGCCGCCGGAGCGGGGAACGGTCCAGAGGTCATCGGCGTAGCCGAAGCAGATCAGGTCCTTCGACAGGGCAGGGCGCTGGAAGATGTGACGGTCAGAGGATTGGGCGGGAAGCTTGATTGAGGCGGCAAAGGCGAACAGTGGAAGCAGGAGAAACGCGAGCAGAGAACGGCGAACGACGCGCATGGGACCTCCAATGGCGAGCTCAACAGATTGGTCACCATCTTATAATGCCGCAGACGGAAGGACCGGGACGCTATTCGTTTCGCAGCGCGACCATTGGATCGATCCTGGTGGCTCGCCGCGCCGGCAGCGCGCAGGCCAAAAGGACGACAAGCAGCATGACGCAGGGAACGACACAGAGAACAAGCGGGTCGTTTTGGCTGAGGCCGAACAAAAAGCCGGCCATGACTTTGCGCAAGAAGAACGCGGCGATGACTCCGAGGGCGGATCCGGCAATGGCCAGGCGAGCGCCCTGGCGGAGGATGAGGCGCATGACGTCGCGGCGATGGGCGCCGAGGGCCATGCGAATGCCGATCTCGCGGGTACGCTGGGAGACGGAAAAGGCCATGACAGCATAGACTCCGACCGCGGCGAGAGTTAGCGCCAGAAGCGAAAACGCGCCCAGGAGCGAAATGTTGAAGCTGCGCAGAGAACCGGAATCGGAAAGCATCGAGTCCATTGTTTTGACGCCGTAAATGGGCACATTCCCATCGACCGCTGCCACAGCGGCGCCGATCGAATGTACAAGATCGCTTTGCTTCAGGCTGCTGCGGACCGCAATTCCCATATTTGCTTCGACCAGGGACCGCATGCTGTCAGGAACTTGGGTGTACGGGTAGTATGCGGTTGGCTCAATGTCTACATCGGAGTCCCAGTGGCGGACATCGGCGGCAACTCCGACGACCTGGCACCACGAGCTGCCGGCGATTTTGGGCTTGAGCCGTTTGCCGACCGCGCTCTCTCTTGGCCAGTATTTTCGAGCAAGGCTCTCACTGACGATGGCCACCGCAGGGGAGCTCGATGTGTCGCGATTATCGAATGCGCGCCCGCTCAGCAGCGGAACTTGAAGCGTGTGGAAGTAGCCATCGCCGACGGCGCGGAAGCGTGTGACGATTTCTCCCTGAGTTGGAGCAGGTGTTTTGCCTTCCGTCTGGATGGGCGTGGAAGGATCAGTGCCGCTAAGAGGGAAGTCTCGAGCCAGGGCAGCAGATTCAACACCCGGGATAGCACGGACGTGCTCGACCATCTGGCTATAGAAGCCGGGCAAGCCTTGCGCGTCAAGCTGCGAGGGCGCAGCGATGCGGAAGGTGAGAACGTTCCTGGGAACGAAGCCGAGTTCTACGTTTCTGACCGACCACAAGCTCCTCAACGCAAGCCCGGTGGCAATCAGTAGCATGCACGACAGCGCTGTTTCGGCGATGACGAGAAGCGAGCGTTGACGGTCGAATCCGCGCCCGCTGGGGCCGTGATCGCGCAAGCCGTCGTTGACATTGATGCGGGCGCCCCCGATGGCGGGCGCGAGTCCGAAGAGAATGCCCACTGCCAATGAGACCATGACAGAAAACGCGAGGACCGTGGCGTCGATGTGGGTTTGGTCGATACGCGGGACCTGAGGAGGGTGAATGGCGAGCACGCCGCGCAAGAGCAAAAAAGCAATTGCAATTCCCGCCGCTCCACCCGCGACCGCCAGCAGAACGCTCTCAGTAAGCAGCTGGCGAACGATGCGCGGCGGGGAAGCTCCGAGGGCGGTGCGTATTGCCATTTCGCGTTGACGGGCGGCTCCACGGGCAAGCAACAGGTTGGCAACGTTAGCGCAGGCGATGAAGAGCACGAAACCGACGCAACCCATGAGCATAAGTAGCGCGGGGCGCACGCCGCTGGTGAATGCATCGTCGAGAGTTTGCAGCAAGACGCCAAGGCCAACATCGCTGCTGGGGTCTTGGCCGTGCAGGCGAGCGGCCACGGCGTCCAGCCGGCTGCGCGCTTGCTTCAGGCTCACTCCATCGGGCAGGCGGATACAGCCGCTCAGCCAGTGGAGGTTAGACGACGAGCCGACTCCGCTGTCGCGCCTTAGTTGCAGCAGCGTCCACAGCAGTTCCTTGCCATCGAAGCCATTGAACCCGGCCGGCATGACGCCGACGACGGTATAAGGCGCGCCGTCAATCTGAATCGTTTTCCCGACGATGTGAGGATCGGCTCCAAAACGATTTCTCCAGAATGGGTAGCTGAGCATCACGAATTGACCAGCCCCAGGTGTGTCCTCCTGCGGGGAAAAGAGCCGGCCCAACAATGGCTGCGCGCCGAGAATGGGAAGGAAGTCGTAGGAAACCACTCCGCCAGAAATGCGCTGCGGCGGCGCTCCAGGGCTGCTGATATTGAACTGCCATGAGACGTGGGCTCCCATATGAGCCAGCAGACCGGCCTGTTGCTTCCACTCAAGAAAATCCTGTGTTGAGAAAAGATTGGCATTTCCATTGGCCTGGCGTTGCGAGACGTACAGCAGCCGCCTCGGGTTCGGGAATGGCCATGGTCTCATGAGCACGGATCGGATGACACTGAACATTGCGGTGTTGGCGCCGATTCCCAAGGCCAGCGTGAGCAGGGCGGCGAGAGCAAAACGCGGGGACTTCACGATCGACCGGACGCCGTAACGGATGTCCCCCAACAGCTTCTCCATCACCGGTTACCTCGTGTTGAATGAGACGAGCGAGGAGGCGCATGGTTGCGCAGATTGCCGAGGATATCTGTCGTGGAAGCAATTCTTCGTGGCGCGCCAGGCGCATAGGGACTTTCGTCGAGGCCGGCAAGGGAGGAACAACTGCAGATCCTTCCCCTTCACTTCACTCAGGGTTAGGATGACAGCTTCTGTTTTAGGGGGTGAGCCAAGTCAGCGCCGGCGCTATTCCTTGAGGGTCACCGTGATCTTGCGGTCGTCGCCGCCTGTGGAGGTGATGAGGATTTCGCCGGTGGCGCGTTTCTTGATGTTGGGAAATTTTTCGCCCCATTCGACCAGCACCAACGCATCTTCCGTGAGCAGCTCATCGAGGCCGAGGGTTTCAAGCTGGCGCTCGCCTTCCAGTCGGTAGACGTCGAGGTGGAAGAGCTTGACAGGCTTGCCGTGGCGCTCGCCCTTGTACTCGTGGATCAGGGTGAAGGTCGGGCTGGTCACTTCGTCGGGATCGGCGGCATCGAGGGCCTGGGCGATGCCTTTTACAAGCGTGGTTTTGCCGGTGCCGAGATCGCCCCGCAACAGCAGGAGCTGCGGCGGCGTGAGCAATGCCGCCAGCTTGCGGCCCACTTCAATGGTGTCCGCACCGCTATGAGTGGTGAACTGGTGCACCCGACCTTCTGCCACCGAAGCGTCCTTGCTCATTCCGGTCCCTCGCTGGAGCTTTTTGCTGTACCTGACTTGTCCGGCAATCCCTGTAACCAAAGATAACCGTTTGCGGCGCGGCTGTGAAAGCGGAATGCAGAGGAAAACCGGGACAGAGTGTCAGTGGCGAGCAGAGTGCGCTCATCGGTATCGCGCACCGTGAGGTCGGCGGCAAGGCCGTGAAGCCAGACGGCGGCTTCGACTGCGCTTGCCGGATGGTGCGGGAATTGCGCCAGAAGACCGGCGACGACGCCAGTAAGAATGTCGCCGCTGCCGCCCTTGGCCATGCCGGGATTGCCGGAAGTATTGATGGCGGCGCGGCCGTCAGGATGGGCGACGACGGTGCGCGCGCCCTTGAGAACCAGGATGACGTTGTGGCGGGCGGCGAAGCCGCGAGCGATGCCGAGGCGATCGGACTGAACTTCCGCGATGGTAAGGCCGGCGAGGCGGGCCATTTCGCCGGGATGCGGGGTGAGGACTACGGTGCGGCCGCCGCGAGCGAGCATGGCAAGGCGATCCGGGTGCTTGGCGAGCAGGTTGAGCGCATCCGCATCGATGACGGTAGGCATGGAGGTTGCCTCAAGCAGTCCGATGCAGAACTGGCCGCCAGCGTCACTCTGTCCCATGCCGGGGCCGAGGGCGAGGACGGTGATGCCGCGGGTGAAGTCGGCAAGGCGGCCGGGTGCGAGATTAGCGGGCGAGATGTGACCGTCGGCGGTGGCTTCAAGCGGCCAGGTCATCAGCTCGGGCGCGAAGGCGACGATGGGGAGCGCGGGCGCGGGAACGGCTGCTGTTACCAGGCCTGCGCCAATGCGAAGCGCGGCGAGAGATGCCATGATGGGCGCGCCGGATTTGCCGCCGGCCGAGCCAAACGTGCCGCCAACGACGAGGACATGGCCGAATTTGCCCTTGTTGGAATCAGCCGGACGCGGCGCGTGGAGGAGAAATTGCGCGGCGCCGGCCCAAAAGAGGTTCTGTGAAGAGACGATGGCTTGAGGCGGCGAGCCGATGGGAGCGATGACGATGGGTTGATCCCAGCGGCGAGTGAGCTGGGACAAGACGTGCGCGGGTTTGGGCGCGGTGAAGGTGATGACGGCGTCAGCGGGGAAGGTGGGATCGGGGATGGAGGCGCGGGTTTCATCGGCGGGCCAACCGGAGGGGAGATCGACTGCGAGCATGGGCGCGCGGTGGGCGCAGTGGCGGATTGGATCCAGCTTGAGCGCGGCGAGGGGGAGGCCGCGCATGGGAGGAGTAAAGCCGGTGCCGAGGACTGCGTCAATGATGAGGTCAGAGTGAAACGCGGCCTGGTGCTGGGCGAGCGTGGCTTCGTCTTCGATGACGGCGACTCGGCAGTTGGAGGCGTGATGAAGCTTGCGCCAGGCTTCGGCGGCGTCGCCCTTGATGCCTTCAGGGGAGCCGAGCAGAAGCACGATGACCTGGAGCCCGGAGCCGGCGAGCAGGCGCGCGGCCATCATGCCGTCGCCGCCGTTGTTGCCGCGGCCGCAGAGGACGGCGATGCGGCGCGCATGCGGGAACTGGCGGCGGGCGAAGTCGGCGACCGCCGCGCCGGCGTTGCGCATGAGCTGCAGCGATGGAATGCCGTGCTGCTCGCTGGTGGCGCGGTCGCAGGCCTGCATTTCGGCGGCGGTGAGGATGTTCACACGAACATGGTAGCTGAGAGCCGGGCAGTGGTCAGTGATCAGAGGCAAGTGATCAGACGGGGCGCATCTTGCCGCCGAGGAGGAGTTGGAAGCGGCGGCCGCGCCACCAGATGCGGCTCGAGGTGTAGCTGGCGGCCCAGAAGAAGAAGCCCATCAAATCGCGGATGGGATAGAGGACGAGGAGGTTGAGCCAATCGTGATCGCCGACCACCCAGTTGCCCACTGCGACGGCGAGGGCGAGACGCGTGGCCAGGCCCCAGGCGAAAAGGCCGATGCCGATGGCGAGGTGATGCGTAGCCGCGGCGGCGGCGATTGCGAGGATGGCGAAGGGCATGCTGAAGGTGAGCGCGGTGCCGAAGTGGCCCTTGGGTCGCGAAAAGCGCGTGGACTTCATCCAGCGGACCTGGTGCAGCATGGATTGCCAGAAGCTGGAGTTGATGACGATGTGGTCAATGGCGTGGTGGCTGAGGATGACGGTCTGGCCGAGCTTAAAGGTTTCGTTGCCGAGGATGAAGTCGTCGGCGCAGTAGTCGGCGGTGACGCGGAAGCCGCCCATGCGGCGGATGGTTTCGCGGCGGAAGGCCATGGTGGGGCCGAGGGTGAACTGCATGCCTTCAAGGCTGCGCGCGACGAGGACGCCGGCGGTCATTTCGACGGACATGCCGACGGCTTCAAGGCGCGCCCACAGGCCGGTCCTTTTCCTGTTTGGCGCGGCCACGCCGCGATAGGGGCAGGTGATGCCGCCGACGCGCGCGATCGGAGAAGGGAAGCGCGACGGAGCGGAGATAGTCGGGAGTGACGCGGACGTCCGAGTCGGAGATGACGAGGATGTCGTGGGCGGCGTGCTGCTCCATCAACTCCATGGATGCGGCCTTGGCGTTGATGTATGGCGGATCGCCGGTGGAAAGGAACTGCACGGGGATTGCGGGGAAGCGTGCGGCGACGCGGCGGGCAGCGGCGAGGCCGGCGTCGTCGGCGGAGCGGGCGCAGAAGAGGATTTCGTATGTCGGGGTAGTCCTGCTCGAAAAAGGTGGCGAGATGGGCTTCGAGATTGGGCTCGTCGCCGTGGAGGGGCTTGAGGAGGGTGAGCGGTGGGGTGAAGGGGGCTCGCGATTCGAGAGCGGCGAAAGGCTTGGCGGCGCTCGCGCAGGTAGCGCGGAACCGCGGCCAGGGCCATGCCGGCGAAGACCGAGGAGGTGATGAGGCCGAAGACGGCGAGGGCGAGCAGGGCGTACAGCATGCAGGGTTAAGGATACTGTGCGCCCAGGCGCGGAGATCGCCGGCTGGAGTGCGGCGTGGCGGACGTGAGATCAGGAATCGCGGCGATTGTTGTTGGTGCGCGTAACCACCACCGGCCGCGTGACCGCCGGTTTACGCAGAGGGACAATGGCGGCGCGACGGTTCTGAAGCGACCGGATGGAAGCGCGAGAGCATCTCCGTGCGCACGTACTCAACGAAACTCTGCATCTGGCGGTTCATCTCCTCCATGCGCTCCCTCATCTGTAAGATGATGGCGATGCCGGCGATGTTGACGCCGAGATCGCGGGCGAGGTTGAGGATGAACTCCAGGCGCTCCAGGTCCTCGTCGGTGTAGAGCCGCGTGTTGCCCTCGGTGCGCGACGGCTTGAGCAGGCCCTCGCGCTCGTAGAGGCGGAGGGTCTGGGGGTGAATCTCGTACATCTCGGCTACCGCCGAGATCATGTAAGCGCCCTTGGACTTGCGTTTGGCAGGCATAACTGGTTCGATCCCACCTTACATCAGGTTTCTTAAAAGCCGAGTCGTCAACATTCGCTAGATCTCTTTGAATAGCTTTTCGCGCGGGTCCTTCGGGTTCAGGCGGCCCAGCTCGCGCATGATCTCGCGGCTGCGCTCGTCCTGGAGGTGCGGGACCACCACTTCCACGGTAACGATCTGATCGCCGCGCTGCTCGGGCCTTTGGGCATTTTCCACGCCCCTCTCCCGCATGCGGAGCTTCTGGCCGGGCTGCGTGCCTGGCGGAATCTTGAGTTGCGTGCGGCCATCGATGGTGGGCACGTCCACCTTGGCGCCCAACGAGGCCTCGGCCATTGTTACCGGAATGTTGATCAGGATGTCGTCGCCCTGGCGCGTGAAGACGGGGTGCGTGCCCACGCGCACGATGAGGAACAGGTCGCCGGGAGGGCCGCCATTCCGGCCGGCGTTGCCTTTTCCCTGCAGGCGAATGCGCTGGCCGTCACGGGTGCCGGGCTTGATGCGGAACTCGACGGTCTCGGTGCGGTCGACCACACCTTCCCCGTGGCAGGTGGTGCAGTTGGAGGAGACGCGGCCGGTGCCGGCGCAGCGGGGGCACTGTAAATCGAACTTCATGCGGCCGCCCATCTGCGTCACTTTGCCGGTGCCGTTGCACTCCGGGCAGATGATGGCGCCGCCGGTTTGGGCCTGTCCGTGACAGGTGGGGCAGGCCTCCTGGCGATGGATCTGCATGCGCGCCTGGCCGCCGCGGATGGCGGTCCAGAAGTCGACGGTGGCCTGGTACTCGAGATCGCCGCCGGGCTGAGGGCCGCGCGGTTGCTGCGGCTGCTGCGCTCCGGAAAAGATGCCGGAGAAGATGTCTTTGAAACTGCCGCCCCAGCCACCGGTTTGTGTATGCGCACCTGGTTCGGTAGAGAAGCCAGAAAAATCGAAGCCGCCGAAGTCGACCGGGCCGGCGCCAGCCCCTCCTCCGCCGCGAGTCTGCTGGCGCGAGTAGGCTTCAGCCTGGGCCGGATCGATGTTGTCGGAGTAAAACCCGAGCTGGTCGTAGACCTTGCGCTTCTTTTCGTCGCTCAGGATGTCATTGGCCTCGGAGATTTCCTTGAACTTCTCCTCGGCCTTCTTGTCGTTGGGATTGACGTCGGGGTGGTACCGGCGCGCGAGCTTGCGGAAGGCCTTGCGGATTTCCTCCGGAGTGGCCGTCTTCTTGACCCCGAGCATCGCGTAATAGTCTTTGTTGGTCGTCGTAGGCATGATGTCTTAAGCCGTCTGCTCCAAAAGAGTTGCTGCTTTCCCTCATTTGCCTGCAATTACCGGCTCATTCTTGCCGGCTTCTTCGCAGATTTTGCTAATCCCTTTCAGGCAATTCTGCGAGATCCTTCTCTGTTGGACTCGTCCGATGCGGGTCTTGGGCGAATCTCGTGGCGGAGCGTGTCTTTGAGCGAACCCGCGGCGGATTCTAGGTCGTAATCCATCTGAAGCCGCATCCAAAATTCTGCGCTCATATTGAAATAGCGGCCAAGACGAAGCGCCGTGTCCGCAGTGATGCCCCGGCGCT